>JBKQVS010000080.1:0-39404 GCA_052139855.1 Desulfobaccales bacterium | reverse complement strand
CGCGCCGATACGCTCCCCGGGGAGCGTATCGGCGCGTGGTGACCGGATGAAAAGATTACCCGGCCTTGGCGCTCCAGGCCCATCAGGCGGCCGCGCTGTGGCTGGAGCTTTTTAGGAAAGTCAGAGCTCCCTTGGGACAGCTTTCCACACAGAGGCTGCACTTGAGACAGTCCCCGCGGTTCTGCATGGCGGACTGCTCCGTTAATTCCTCCGGCGAAAGTTGCATCGGGCAGTTTTTGGCGCACAGGTGGCAATGCGTGCATCTTTCCGGTGCCATGAGCAGCGGGCGTCGGTTTCTCCCCACCCAATTCGACAGGGTGCCGATCGGGCAGAGATAGCACCAGCTCCGTTGATGCAACCCAACGCCTAAGACCACACCCACCGCAGTGGTAAGGGAGAGCAGCAGGACGAAAAATCCACCGATGGCCCAGGGGTCAGGCCACAGGCGGATTATCTGCCAGGTCAACATCCCCAGCAGGAAGGCCATGACGCCGAGGCGCATGGGGGTCGAGCGCAAGACCGGGGGGATCCGGCGCCCCCGGCTGATCCTGGTCAGCCAAGCGTCCTCAAAAGATCCCCGGGGGCAGAGCCAGTTGCACCACGACCTCCCCTGAAAGGCGGCTATCCCGATACCCAGGAGCATGCATGCCGGGATAAAATAGCCGATCAGGGGATAGAGCCAGCCGGCACCCAACACCAGCAGGAAGGCCGTCCCCAGCAGGGTCTGTTTAATCCGGCGCCCCCTGAGGGCCCGAGCCATCCTCGCTTTTCGTCTCCCCGCGGGCTCTTCCTGGGGCAGGTTATCCGGCCTCGGAGCCAGAAGGTTTCCCCTAGACATCTTCTTCACTCCCTGCATTGCTTTTATATAATGCATTAATTAGAAACTAAGCAACAATTAAAATACAAAAAAACCTTTAATACAGCGACCTTAAGCCTTATCCTGGTTTTTTCTCGGCGTCTTCGGGCCCGCCTGGTTGGCCGAGTGGACCAGGCTCCGGTGAAGCTTGCCTCTGGCGGCCAGCGTTGCCAGCAGCACCTCGCGCATGATCTCGCAAGCTTCGGTGATGTATGGGATGGCCAGGCGATAATAAATGGTTGTGCCTTGCCGCCGGGGCACCAGGATGCCTTTTTGCCGCATGACGCTCAAATGTTGGGATAAATTCGCCTTGGCCACTCCCAGGACCTGCACCATTTCACCCACGGAGAGCTCTTTTTCTCTCAACAGGTGGAGAATCTGCAACCTCTTGGGATTGGCCATGACCTGGCAGATATCGGCCTGCAGTTCCCAGAGCTCCGACTCGCCTTGTGAAGCGGGAGAGGGGTCGCGGCGGGATTTTTCATTGTTTCGCATTATTGAAACAATATAAACTGAGGCAATGGTATTGTCAACCGCATTTTTTGTAGGGGCGGACCTATGTGTCCGCCCACAGGAGGGCGAACCCGCAGGTGTGTTCCACAAGAGCTTTTCTCACTTCTATGAACGCAACTTGGTATGAGCAGCCTAAGGGGGATTGGGGGAAGGGGGAAGGGGAGGGGCCAGGGGCGCTTACGAAAAATACGAAAATTACGAAAAAGCCCCTGACCCTCTTCCCAAGGTCATTTTACTTCAGCAGAACTTACAAACTCCCGCCCGGCATTTCTTCTCTTTGATGTGCTCCTCGAATTCCTGCCGGAAATTCTTCAACGCGCTCATCATGGGTTGAGCCGCGGTTTGGCCCAGGGGGCAGAAGGAGGCATCGGTCAAGACCCCCGCCAACCGCTCCATGAAGTCCAGGTCTTCCAGGCTGCCTTGCCCGTTACAGATGCGGGTCATGGTCTGGAGGAGGCGCGGCGTGCCCTCCCGGCACGGGGTGCATTGGCCGCACGACTCATGCCGGAAGAATACCGCCACTGACCGGATAAAATCCACCGCACAGACGCTCTCATCCATCACCAGCATGGTCCCGGAGCCCAGGGCGCCGCCGACTTTGGACATGGAGCCGAAATCGATGGGGGTGTCCAGAGCCGCGGCGGTGACGATACCGGCCGAGGCCCCGCCCGTCTGGCACATCTTAAACGTGCTGCCCGGCCTTAAGCCCCCGCCGTAATTGTCGATCAAGGCCCGCAGAGTGATGCCGGCCGGAACCTCCACGATCTGCGGGGTCTTCACATGGCCGATGATCTGATAGATTTTGGTGCCGGTGGTATCCCCGGAGCCCAGGGATTTATACCACTCCCCGCCCTTGCCGATAATCGCCGGCACGCTGGTCAGGGTCTCCACATTATTGACGATGGTAGGCTGTTTCCACAGGCCGGCCACTCCCGGAAAAGGCGGCTTCATGCGCGGATAGCCACGTTTGCCCTCGATGGATTCGATGAGCGCGGTTTCCTCCCCGCAGATGTAACACCCGAAACCGGAGCGCACTTCGATATCAAAGGAAAAATCGGTGCCGAACAGCTTGTCACCCAGATAGCCTTTGGCCCGGGCTTGCTCAATGGCCTGGTTCAGCCGGGATTTGGAGAGATAATATTCTCCCCGGACATAAATAAAGCCTTTGCTGGCCCCCACCGCAAAGCCGGCGATGGCGATGCCCTCCAGGACCTTATGGGGGTCGCCCTCCATGATGTAGCGGTCCTTGATGGTCCCCGGCTCCCCTTCATCGGCGTTGCAGATGACGTATTTGGGGGTGGTGGTGAGGGGCCGGGTGAAGGACCACTTGAGGCCGGCGGGAAAACCGGCGCCGCCCCGGCCGCGAATCCCGGCGGTCTTGACTTCCTCCACCACCGCCTCAGGGGTCATGGTGGTCACCACCTTTTTCAGATTGGCGTACCCTCCTCGGGCCAGGTAGGCATCGATGCTGTTGGGGTCGATGTGGCCGACGTTGTCCAGCACCACCAGTTCCTGGGGGCTTTGCTTGTATTTCAAGAAATCATTGGTGCTGTAAGGCAGCTGCTTGTAGGCGGGCGCTTTTCCCGCCCGGTAATCCGCCAGCGTCTGCTTGATTTTTGCTGCGGTGAGATTACCGACCACCACTTCATTGATCTGCATGGCGGGCGCGACTTCGCACACCCCCAAACAGGCGGTGAGCTCCAGGGTAAAGAGACCGTCGGCGGTGGTTTCCCCCAGGCCGATGCCCAACTCCTTTTGCAAGGCGTGCAGCATATTTCCGGCGCCGGTGACATGGCAGGGCGGGGATTCGCACATGCGGATCACGTATTTGCCTTTGGGCTTCCAGGTGTACATAGAATAGAAACTCATCACCCCAAAGACTTCGCTGCCCTGGATATTCAGAGCCGTGGCGATGCGCTCCTGAACCGCGGGCGGCAGATATCCCACCGCCTCCTGGACCTCTTGCAGGACCGGCATCAAGGCCCCGGGCTGATCTTTATGCCGGGCGATGATATCGTCCACCTTAAGCATTACTTCCGGGCTTATGGGTGCTGCCGTCTGGCAGGTGCATCCTGAATGGGCAGTCATGGTCGAGCCTCCTTAAGCTTTCTCGATCTGCACCGCACAGACCTTGTATTCCGGAATCTTGGAGACCGGATCCAGAGCGGCGTTGGTCAGTTTATTGGCCGAGGCCTCGGCGAAATGAAACGGGACGAAGATGGTGCCGGCTACGGCCTTGTGCGAGATGTGGGCCTTGGCGGTTATCTGGCCGCGCCGGGTGCGGATGCGCACCTGGTCGCCGCCCGCAATGCGATATTTGGCGGCATCCGCGGCGGCCAGCTCCACCAGGCACTCCGGCGCCTTTTCCGCCAGCCCGGGGGCCCGGCGGCTCATGGTGCCCGAATGATATTGATAGAGGAGCCGGCCGGTGGTGAGGTACAAGGGGTACTCGGCGTCCGGCATCTCCGCCGGATCCTTGTGGTCGATGGCAAAAAATGTCCCCAAACCCTTGGCAAAGCGGTCCTTATGGAGATAGACGGTGCCCGGGTGCTCCTCGTTGGGGCAGGGCCACTGCAGGCCGCCGGCATCCAGGCGCTTATAGGAAATCCCCGCATATGCGGGAGTCAGCTTGCGAATCTCCTCAAAGACTTCTTCGGGGCTGGCATAATCCATGGGGTAGCCCAGGCGGTTAGAAATTTCGCAGATGATCTTCCAGTCGGGTTTGGATTGCCCCTGTGGCGGAATGGCCTGGCGCACCCGGGCCACCCGGCGTTCGGTGTTGGAGAAGGTGCCGTCTTTTTCGGCAAAGGAGGCGGCCGGCAAGACCACGTCGGCCAGTTTGCCGGTCTCGGTCAGAAAGATATCTTGCACCACCAGGAGTTCCAGCTGCTGCATGGCTTTGATAGCGTGGTCGGAGTCAGGATCGGTGAGGGCCGGGTTTTCGCCGATGATATACAGGGACTTAATGCCACCTTTGGCAATGGCCGGCAGCATGTCGGTCATGGTCATCCCCACCCAATCGGGGAGGTCTTTGACGCCCCAGGCTTCCTCCATCTTTTTGCGGTTGTTGGCATCGGTGACCGCCTGATAGCCAGAGAAGACGTTGGGCAGGCCGCCCATATCGCAGGCGCCCTGGACGTTGTTCTGGCCGCGCAAGGGGTTGACGCCGCCGGCGTAGATGCCGACATTGCCGCAGAGCATGGCCAGGTTGGCCAGGGTCTTGACGTTGTCCGTGCCCACGGTGTGCTGGGTAATCCCCATGCAGTAGACGATGGAGCCAGCCTTGGCTCTGGCATACATCCGGGCTGCTTCGGCCATCGCGGCGGCCGGCACGCCGCTGATCTTCTCAACATGGGCCGGGGTATATTTGGCCACCGTCTCTTTGAGGGCCTCAAAGTTCTCGGTGCGCTCGGCCACGTAGGCCGCATCATAGAGCTCTTCCTGGATGATGACGTTCATCATGCCGTTAATCAAGGCGATATCGGTGCCCGGTATCTGTCGGAGGTAGAGACGGGCGTATTTCACCAGATCCTGTCGCCGGGGGTCGATGACGATCAGTTCTTTGTTTTTGAGGCGAGCCGCCCGCTTGATGCGGGCTGCAATCACCGGATGGTTTTCGTTGGTGTTGGAGCCGATTACCAGGAGGCAATCGGAACCTTCCAATTCAGCGATGGAATTGGTCATAGCTCCGGAACCGAAAGACGCGGCCAGCCCGGCCACGGTGGAGCTGTGTCAGAGACGGGCGCAGTGATCCACATGGTTGGTCCCGATCCCGGCGCGCATCAGCTTTTGCAGGAGATAATTTTCTTCGTTGGTGGTCCGGGCCGAGCACCAGCCCCCCATCTTTTCGGGGCCGTGTTTCTCTTTGACTTCCTTCAAGCGGGTGGCGACGAAATCCAGTGCTTCATCCCAGGTAGCCTCCTGAAGCTCGCCCTTTTTTGTTTTACGAATAAGCGGGGTCTTCAGCCTGTCCGGATGCTGCACGAATCCCATGCCGAAACGGCCCTTGACGCACAGCCGGCCTTCGTTGGGCAGGGCCTGCGCTCCGGTCACCTTGACGATGTGGCCGCCTTTGACCTGGAGGTCCATCTGACAACCCACCCCGCAGTAGGGGCAGGTAGTGCGGATGTGACGGTGTTCCCAGGGGCGGCCCTGATGTATGGCGTGTTTATCCAACAGGGCTCCCACGGGGCAGGATTGCACGCATTCTCCGCAGAACACACAGTCGGAATCGATATACGGATAATCCGCCTTGGCCACGATCTTGTTGTGGGAGCCGCGGTAACCGATGCTGATGGCCTGGTTGACTTGCCGCTCATTGCAGCCCCGGACGCAGCGGCCGCACATGATGCACTTGGAGAAGTCCCGGACAATCATGCTGTTGTTGTCTTCGTAATAATATGGGGTGTCCGGCGGATTGGCAAAACTGGGGGTAGGCACCTGGTAGCGATAGGCCAGGGCCTGTAATTCGCACTCGCCGTTGGCCTCGCAGATCAGGCAGTTGTGATTGCCGGAACTCAGAATGAGCTCCAGGACCATCTTGCGGGCCGCGTCCACCCGGGGCGACTCGGTTTTAACGGTCATTCCGGGGGTCGCTACCGTGGCGCAGGCCGGCAGCAAGGTCCGGGCGCCTTCCACTTCCACCATGCACATCCGACATGATCCCGTGGCGGTCGTATCTTTCAGATAGCACAGAGTGGGAATGGTATAGATCCCGTGCTTCCGGGCCACTTCTAAGATGGTCTGACCGGGCTGTAACTCCACCGTCTTCCCATCAAGGTTGAGGGTTGCCGTACTCATGCCGTATTTACCTCCATCGTGAAGTCGGCTAACAATAATTAATGGCGAGCTTTCAACCGGGTTTATCTATGTGAAAAAACAATACCTCTCATCGCCCTTGATTTAATTTGTTGAAAAAAAACACACACATGCCCCAGAGGCGATGCCAAGGTCAGCCATTCTTGCCCTTAACCAGCTATTTTCACAGATGAAACACCTCGCGCCGGAAAGCATGTACATATTAGCACAAATTCAGGTGGAGTCAAGGAATAGGAAATTCCGTGGCCGGTCATTTTAAAAGAGGCAAGAAAGCGAGGTGGATGATGGAGGCGGGGGGTCGGCCGGGCCGGCCTCCTCCAGTTTCTCCCCCTGGAAATTTCTGGGAGGCGAGTCCGGCATGGAAACCAAGCCCATGTGAATCTGCCGGTAAAGAGATAACAGAACAGGCTGGCCTCAGGCCCGCCTGTGCTGTTTGAGGGGGTGGAGATGGGGGAGTTAACGGTGCTTATTGCCTGAAGCGGCGGAGATATTTATAAGCAAACCCCCTCCCGGGGGTCGGGCGCTTCTTGGCCCTGAGCGCCCGGTTGGGGCTATCAATCCGGTTTCACCGATAAAACCGGATACTGATGGGAATAATGCGGCTTATCGATAACCACCTGCTTGCCCAACCCCCGCGCCGGGTTAATCAGCAGCGGACTCATCAGATTGGCGGTTATCTCCCGAGGCCGGCCGGGCGGGATGGTCAGGGTTACCAAGACCTGCAAGTCCTCAGAACTGCCGGCCTGCAAATCCTGCAAGGTGTTGGCGCCGTTTTTGGGGTGGTAATCCGGCACCAGGGCGGCGGGGTCGGTCACCACAAACGCCAGCGAAGGGTTATCTACGCTTTGCAGGCAATAGAACGGCGATTTCAGGTGGTCATTGACCAGGGCGTAACGGTGTTCATCGGGGAATCCCGGCAGTCCCGCCGCGAAGGTGATGATGCGGTCAGCCGACACCGTCACCCGGCCAAAGGCCTGGGATTCGATGGTGACTTCCGGAGATTCTGGCCGGGGCGGCCGTAAGCCGAGACGTTGGCCCACTTCCAAGGCGACGCCGTTGAGCGCCTCCTGGACCTCTTGATAGTTGAAGCTGGCCGCCCGCAGGTTTTCATTGGTGAGGCGCTGGGCGATTTCCTCCCTCAGCACCACAACATCCGCGGGTGCCTCAATCCCCAGCCGAATCTGGCGGCCGCGGATATCCAGCACCACTAACCGGATATTGTCGCCTACCATAATACTTTCACCAATCTTGCGGGTGAGTATCAGCACAATATAATCCCTATAAAAATGAATTGGTTGGCGTTTGCAGCCGGTGAATTAACCTGCTCCCCCATGAATGGCGCAAAGCTGTCTCTGGTTTTATCTGCAAGTTTGTTGCCAGCCGGACATGGTCATTAGATTATTATAAGGAGTGTCAAAGTCCGGTGAGAAATAGGCGTTTAGTGTAAATTAAAGTGATATTATAACAAGATAGGTATCAAAAGGGATAAGCCGTAGGCCAGAGGTGGTCTGCCGCACCCGCGGACCGATTCCCCGGGCTGCGGCTTTAAAAAGCCCCCTGAACGGGGTTGGTAAAAAATTTTTGTCATGAGGTGCAGACATCTGACCACAAAAATCTTCCCGGGTGGAAATCGGCGGTAGTCCTTAGCCCCCGCCGGGACGGCAGTCTGTTCAATAAATGAACCATTATTTTAAAAACAAAAGGATACTATCCGTAATTGGCAAATATATCAACTACTAAACCAGCCAGCGGCGAGATCCGGTAGGGTTTCCCTGAGTCCGCCCCTGAGGTCCCAGGCCAGGCTCGGTCGGGGGCAAAGCCGCCCCCTGCCGCACTATCCGCGGATTTCTTGAAAAATCTCCCCTGCCGGGATATAGTTTACCAGTGGCAGTCAAATCATCCACCAGCGCGGGAGCGCAGCACCTGGCCGTTGCCCTCTCCCGGGAACCCCGGCAGGCGCATCTTCAGGGCCTTACTCCCGGGGCCGGGGCCTATATCTTGGCCCGGCTCTTTCAGCAACTTCACCGCCCGTTTCTCCTCATCACCCCCAATGTTAATATTTCCGAACAAATTTTTAAGGACCTCACCTTTTTCCTGGGAGAGGAGGTCCGAGCCACTGGCCCGGAGCTCCGCCTGCTGATGTTTCCGGCCCATGAAATTCTGCCCTTCCGGGAACTGAGCTTTGACGCCGACGTAAGCTGTGCCCGTCTGGCAGCCGCGTCCGTGGCCCTGACCTCGAAAGAGCCCTGGTTCATGGTGGCCCCGGCCCTGGCCCTGCGCCAGAAACTGCCCCCGGAAAACCGGGTGCGCGACCTGTTGGCCTACGTGGTGGCGGGAGAAAGCCTGGAGCGCCCGGCCTTTCTGCAACACCTCCTGGAGGGGGGGTATGAGCGCCGCCCCGTGGTGGAGGAACGGGGCGAGTTCAGCGTCCGGGGCGGGGTTATCGACCTGTTCCCGCCGCTTTATCCCCGTCCGGTGCGCCTGGAGTTCTGGGGGGATGAGGTGGAGTCCATCCGTCTCTTCGATCCCGCCACCCAGCGGTCTCAAGGGACCCTGGAGGACCTGACGGTGCTCCCGGCCAGTGAAGTGGTGCTGGATGAAGCCGTCAAAGAGCGCGCTCTGGCCCGGCGCAGCCGCCGGCAAGACCCGGAATTCTGGGACCACGTTCACGAGGGCCGGCAGTTTCCCCGCATTGAACGGCATCTGGCCGAGTTTTACGATCAGCCCCAGACCCTGTGGGATTTTCTGCCTCCGGATACGGTGGTGGTGGAATGGGACCCCCTGATCCTCAAGCAGGAGCTTGCCAAGCAGGAGGAAGCCGCGGCCGCCGAACCCCGGGGCTGGCTGGATCAAACCCCCTGGGAGGAGCGGCGCGGCGCTTTCGCCCAGATCTTCTGCCCCCTTTTACTCTGGGGCCACCCGGACCAGGACCGGGATATCACCTTCCAGGTGGAGAAAAACGATCACCTGGCCGAGGAACTGGCCCGGGCCGGGGACGAGGCCGGCCGGCTGATACCCGCCCTGGCGCAGCGCCTGGGGGAATGGCGCAACTCCGGGTTCCAGGTCCTCCTGGTTTCCCTGAGCAAGCATCGCGCCGAACGCCTGGCCCGGTTGCTCGCCGACGAGGGCCTGGAGGTGCAATTCACGCCGGCCCCCACCTGGAACCCCGGGGGCCGGGTAGACATAACCGTGGGTGAATTGACCGGGGGGTTCCGGCTGCTCTCGGAAGGCCTGGTGATCCTTACCGAAGATGAAGCCCTGGGTTTCCGGCCGGAGGGACGGCGCCGCAAGGAAGTCAATCCCCTCCAGGATCTCACCTCCCTGGCCGACCTGGCCGAAGGTGATTGCGTGGTCCACCTGGATCACGGCATCGGCCTCTACCGGGGGCTGGTCAAGCTCACGGTGGGCAGCGAAGTCAACGACTTTTTAGAGCTGGAGTATCAAGGCGGGGACCGTCTCTACCTCCCCGTGGACCGCCTCAATCTGGTGCAGAAATACCTGGGGGTGGAAGGCGCCAGCCCCCGGGTGGCTCGCCTGGGGGGAAAATCCTGGGAACGGGCCAAGACCCGGGTGAAAAAGGCGGTGGAAAAGATCGCCCGGGAACTGGTGGAGCTGTATGCGCTGCGCCGGGTGCTGCCGGGTCACCACTTCTCGCCGCCGGACCCGACTTACCGGGAGTTTGAAGCCACCTTCGAATATGAGGAGACCCCGGACCAGTTGCAGGCCATCGCCGACGTGCTGGCGGATATGATGGCCGAAAAACCCATGGACCGCCTGATTTGCGGGGACGTGGGCTATGGCAAGACCGAGGTGGCGGTGCGGGCAGCGTTCAAGGCCGCCATGGACGGCAAACAGGTGGCGCTCCTGGTGCCCACCACGGTGTTGGCGGAACAGCACTATGACACCTTCAGGCGGCGCCTGGCCCATTTTCCCCTGGAGGTGCGGGCCCTCAGCCGGTTCAGGGCCCCGGCGGAGCAAAAAATCATCCTCAAGGACCTGGCCCAGGGGAAAGTGGACATTATTATCGGCACCCATCGGCTGCTGTCCAAAGATGTTGCTTTCCGGGACCTGGGCCTGGCCATCGTCGACGAAGAACAGCGTTTCGGGGTGCGCCAGAAGGAGCGGCTGAAGGAGTGGCGGCGCACCGTGGATTGCCTCACCCTCACCGCTACGCCCATTCCCCGCACCCTGCAGCTCTCCCTCACCGGCCTCAGGGAGTTGAGCCTGATCAACACCCCGCCGGAAAACCGCCGCGCCATCCGCACCTATGTCTGTCTGCCGGAGACCGCGGTCATCCAGTCCGCCATCCGCCGGGAACTGGATCGGGGCGGCCAGGTCTTTTTCGTGCACAACCGGGTGCGGAGCCTGGCCACCTGGACCCGCTATGTCCGGGAAATGGTGCCGGAAGCCCGGGTGGCCATGGCCCATGGTCAGATGCCGGAAAAGGAACTGGAGCGGGTTATGGTGCGCTTCTGGCGTCGAGAAATCGATGTCCTGGTGTGCACCGCCATCATCGAAGCCGGCCTGGATATTCCCGCGGCCAATACCATCATGATCAACCGGGCCCATACCATGGGATTGGCCCAGCTCTACCAACTGCGGGGCCGGGTGGGCCGCAGCCAGGCCCAGGCCTACGCCTATTTGCTGGTCCCGGATGAAGCGGCCCTTAACCGGGAGGCCCAGAAGCGCCTCACCGCCCTGATGGAGTTCACCGAGCTGGGCTCCGGGTTCAGGATCGCCATGCACGACCTCCAGATTCGGGGCGCCGGCAACCTGTTGGGACAGGCCCAATCAGGCCACCTGGTGGAGGTGGGCTACGAGCTCTATCTTCAACTGCTGGAGTCGGCCATTCAGGAATACAAAGGGGAACCTCTGGAGGAGGCCACGCCGGACCCGGAGATCCATCTGCCCCTGGCCGCTTATCTGCCCGAGGATTATGTGCCCGATGTCCAGCAGCGCCTGGCTCTCTACCGGCGCCTGTCGGGCCGCCTGACCCCAGAGATGGTAAGCGAACTGGAAGAGGAATTTCTCGACCGCTTCGGGCCGCTGCCCCCCGAGGGCCGCAATCTCCTGGAGGTGGTCCGGGCCAAACACCGTTTGCGGCAGTTGGGGGTCAGGCGTCTGGATATTCAGGACGGCTTCGCGGTGATGCAATTCGCTCGCCCGGAACTCCTGGACCTGCCGCGTTTGCTTGACATCCTCAAGAAACGGCCGGGCACCTTTCGCATCACACCGGATCAAACCTTGCGGATTCACCTCCCGGAAACCGGCCCGGTGCTTGAGCGGTTGCAAAACTGCTTGAAAGAAGTGGAGACATTTGTTAAGGCTGAGGGAGAGGATGAAATCGATGACCAAAACTGAGGGGCGTTTGCTTATTGCTCTCGTCGCCGTGCTGATCCAGTTGACGCTGGCGGGCACGGGTGTGGCCGAGCTGGTTGACCGGATTGTTGCCGAAGTCAACAACGATATTATCACCATGTCAGAGTTGCAAAACATGGTCAAGACCATCGAAGCCCAGTCAGGAGTTAAGCCCAAGGGCACAGATGAGAAAAAAATGCTGAACGAGATGCTCAATGCGTTGATTGACCGCAAACTGGCCAAGGAAGAGGCCAAGCGCCGGGGCATCGTGATCGCCGACAAAGAAGTGGATGAGGCCATGGCCCGCTTCAAGCAGCGCAATAATATTCCCGACGACGAGACCTTTGCCAAGGGCCTGTCCCAGGCGGGGCTCTCTTTGAAAGAATTTAAACAGCAGATTGCGGATCAAATGACCCAGGAACGGTTGCTGGTGATGGTGTCGGGTGGCAAGGTAAGTGTCAGCGACGCCGACGTGCGCCGCCTTTATGACCAGAGATTCAAGAAAGGCGGAAGCCAGGTGCACCTGGTCACCTTAAGGATGCCTTATCCCATGGGGGCAACCCAGGCACAAAAGGACGCAACCAGGGAGAAGGCGGAAACCATCGTCAACGCGGTAAAACGGGGTGAGCCTTTGATGGAGGCAGCCGCGGCGCTCTCTTTCAAGGCTCAAGATGTGGGGTTTGTGTCTCAGAGCGACTTGGACCCCCGGCTGGCCGAATTCCTGGAACAACTGAAACCGAAGGAACTGGCCCCGGTGTCCACCCAGGAAGGCCTTCAACTAATTCAGCTGTTGGGGCGCCGCAGCGGCGAGGAGCGCACCTTTGAAGAGGTGGCCCCGGAAATTCGCCGCATATTGCAGCAGCAGGAGATGGAAAAGTATTTTAGCGATTGGGTCAAGACCTTGCGGGAAAAGGCCCACATTAAGATCATGTTGTGAAGTGAACCGTGAGCCGTGAGCAGTAAGCAGTAAGCCATGTAGGGTGCGCACGGCGCACCACCACCTTAACTTTTCAGGTCAGGCAAACTTAATCAAACAAAACCATGCCGCCCCCCATCGCCAGCCCCGCCCCCGCGGTTGACATCACCTCCCTGGCCCGGCATATCGGCCAGGCCGTGACCCTCCGGGGTTGGGTCTATCACCTGCGCTCCAGCGGCAAGGTCCGTTTTCTGGTGCTGAGGGACGGATCCGGCCTGGCCCAGGGAGTGCTGGTCAAGGGCAACCTCCCGGAGGAAGATTTTCAGCAGTTCGAGCGGCTTACCCTGGAATCTTCCCTAATCCTGGAAGGTTTGGTCCGGGCCGAGCCCCGGGCTCCCGGCGGCTATGAGCTGGAAGTGACCCGGGTGATGCCGGTCCAGATCGCCCCGGAATACCCTATTTCCCCCAAGGAACACGGGGTGGCCTTCCTCATGGACCGGCGCCACCTGTGGCTCCGCTCCCCCCGGCAGCAGGCCATCCTGAGGATCCGGGACGAGGTCATCAGGGCCTGCCGGGACTTCTTCCACGAGCGGGGCTTTGTCCTGGTGGACACCCCCATCCTCACTCCCACCGCCTGTGAGGGCACCACCAGCCTCTTCGAGACCAACTATCTGGACCGGGGCAAGGCCTATCTCTCCCAGAGCGGCCAGCTCTATCTGGAGGCCGCGGCCATGGCCCTGGGCCGGGTCTATTGCTTCGGCCCCACCTTTCGGGCGGAAAAATCCAAGACCCGGCGCCACCTGACGGAGTTCTGGATGGTGGAGGCCGAGGCGGCCTTTTATACTCTCGACGACATCATGGAACTAGCCGAGGCCCTGGTGCGCTTCGTGGTCCTCAGAGTGCTCACGCGCCAGGAGGCCCACCTGCGCCTCTTGGAGCGCGATATCGCCCCCCTGGAGGAAGTGGCCGGGCCGTTTCCCCGCCTCAGCTATGCCGAGGCCCTGGAGCTCTTAAGGCAGCACGGCAAGGACCTGGCCTGGGGGGAAGACCTGGGCGGGGACGAGGAGACCGTGGTCTCTCAAGCCTTTTCCCGGCCGGTGCTGGTGCATCGCTACCCCCAGGAGGCCAAGGCTTTCTACATGGAGCCGGACCCGGCCGATCCCCGGCTGGCCCTCTGCGTCGACATGCTGGCCCCGGAGGGCTACGGCGAGATCGTCGGGGGCTCCCAGCGCATCGCCGACCTGGACCTCTTGCTGGCCCGCATCCGGGAGCACCACCTGCCCCAGGAACCCCTGGAGTGGTACCTGGACCTGCGCCGCTACGGCAGCGTGCCCCACGGCGGCTTCGGCATGGGCATCGAACGCCTGGTGGCCTGGCTCTGCGGCCTGCACCACGTCCGGGAAACCATTCCCTTTCCCCGCCTTCTGGACCGGATCTACCCTTAAGAGCGCCAGGCCGCTCAAGATCGCAGCTTCAGGGAACGGAGGCCCCCGCCATTCGCCGTTTCCTCAAATCCACCCGGATATTCATTTTATTTCTTCACGATACCGAAACCTTGTATAATCCAGACCGGCAGACCGCTACGGCGGCCTGCGTTCCTCAGGTGACCCATAAACCGGAGTAGCCATGAGACTGCGCACCTACCTGATCCTGTCCTATCTGGCCCTCATCGCCATATTCTTTGTGGGCGGCTGGTTCATCAACGCCCACGTGATGGGCGAGCTTAATAAGAGCGCCATCAAAATCGCCGACCGGGCCGTCAACCAGGTCACCGAGGCCCATGTGCTCCATTCGGATCGCATCCTCACCCAGATCGGCGAATACGTCGTCAAGGACAAGGCCGAAGATGTGGCCCGGGAACTGGCCCATGCCTTGACAGGCAAAACCAAGGCCGATTACGCCAGACTGCGCCGGGACCCGCACCTCAGGGCCATGGCCGTCCAGCCGATTTACACCCCCCACGGTCCCGCCGGGTATATGGATCTATATGATCAGGAAGGTTACATCCTGTTTCACCCGGACCAGGCCGTCGAAGGCC
The DNA here is from genome assembly GCA_052139855.1 of Desulfobaccales bacterium. Lineage (GTDB taxonomy): Bacteria > Desulfobacterota > Desulfobaccia > Desulfobaccales > 0-14-0-80-60-11 > 0-14-0-80-60-11. Next base: position 24,905 of record JBKQVS010000080.1, on the reverse strand, counting down.
GGAACCAGCTGGATTGGGAGAAGGAATATCCGGAGACCACGGAGATGATCAAGCGTTCCTTTAAGGAAAACTACGTGCAGGGGTTTTACAAGTTTTTCGATAAGGACAAAAAGGAGCGACAACGGTTCTCGGTGCGGGTCCATATCCCCGGCACGCCGTTCATCGTCGCGGCCATCGTCAACCTGGATGAATATTTCCTCCCCGCCCAACAGCGCATGAAAGAATCCTGCCAGATCGCCACGGCGCAGGCCAGGCAGGAGATCGAGGCGCATTATGCCGCCCTCAACCGGGAGGTCATGATCGGCGGCCTCTTTGCCGGCCTGGCCCTGTGCCTCGTGGGCGGTTTCTCGGGGTTCTGGTTCGCCGCCGCCCTCGCCCGGCCCATCTCCCGCCTCCGGGATGGAGTGCGCCAGGTGGGGGAGGGCGACTTTGCCGTGGCCGTGCCGGTCCGGGGCGTACGCGAGGTGGCGGACCTGGCGACTTCTTTTAATGACCTGGGAAAACAGCTCACCGAATACATCGAAAAACGGGATTTCATCCGGGATACCTTCGGGCGTTATGTCACCCAGGAAGTGGTGACCAAACTGCTGGAATCCGAAGGGGCCCTGGAAATGGGCGGCGAGACCCGTGAGGTCTCCCTCATCATGTCGGACCTCAGGGGCTTCACCGCCATCATCGCCGAGATGGACCCGGAGGACGTCATCACCTTTCTCAACCGCTACTTGAGCCGGATGATCGAAATTCTCCTGGATCACCGGGCCGTCATCGACGAAATTCTGGGGGACGGCATCCTGGCCTTCTTCGGCGCCCCCGAACCTCGGGAAGATCATCCGGCCCGGGCCGTAGCCTGCGCCCTGTCGATGCAGGCGGCCATGGACGAGATCAATGCCGCAAACGAAGCCGACGGCCTGCCCCGTCTCGCCATGGGCATCGGGGTGAATACCGGCTCGGTGGTAGTGGGCAACATCGGCTCCGAGAGGCGGACCAAGTACAGCGTGGTAGGCTCCGACGTCAATTTTGCCGCCCGCATGGAGGCCTTTGCCCTGGCGGGGCAGGTGCTCATCAGCGCCTCCACTTACAGCCGGGTGCGAGACCTGGTGAAAGTGGACAAGGTCCTTGAGGCGGAAATGAAAGGGGTGCCGGGCCGGGCCACTCTCTATGACGTCCGGTCCATCGGCGCCCCCTATAACATCCGGCTCCCGGACAAGTCGGAGCAGCTCAGGCAACTCCCGGACCCCATCGAGGTCCGGATCCATCGCCTCCATGGCAAGATTGTCACCGACGCCACCGGCCGGGCCTGGGTGACGCATCTGGGCGATACCGCCGCCCAGATGACCTCGGAGGGCGCCCTGGAAGCCTGGGAGGACGTCCGCCTTACCCTGCTGGACGCCAACCAGGAGCCGGTCCCCGGCCATATCTATGGCAAGGTGACCCGGGTGACGCCCCTTGCGGATGGCGGGTTCGAGGTTCTCGTCAGCTTTACCTCGGTGCCGGCGGAAATCCACCGGACTTTTCTCCAAGAGCCCGATCCGGCGTGAGCCCGGGGCCGGAGGGGACGGATAGCATCAGCTAATGTAAGCCCGAAAGGCGACATGAAATCGCGCCCTGGCGATTATGATTGTGCGCCGCGACATGGAGCAATTTCTAAAACGAATATGCCAAGCCGGCAGTGGCTCCGTGAAACAACACGCCGGAGCAGTTTACGCCCAGTGCGTGCATCGTATCCGGCTTCGTCGTATAAGTTTCCTGGATCTGTCCCGGCGCCAAAGCCACGCCTGCGAGCCAGAGAGCTTCGTAACCGACCTTCAGCCCAAGCCCCTTGCTAACCTGATATTTGCACTGCAAGCCGATTTCGCCAACGAAGGCGGCGTGGTTAGTCGTGCTGGACGACGGTCTCAAGACCTTAAAGATGGTGACTCCGCTTGACTCTTCCGCCTTGTTGACATAAGCCCCGGCCTTTATCAGTCCGTTGATCGAAAAGCGGCCGCGCTCCCATATTTTTCCATCGGCGCCGATCTGGAGACCAAAAAGATTGTTAATCGTACTGGTATTCCAGAAAGGCTTAAACCCTTCTAAGGGTACTAATGAACCCTGAAGATTTTCAGACAGTTGGACCCAACGGAATCCGGCCAGCACGGTGAGGCGGCTATAAGGATTCCATCGCACGTTGAGCTCTGCATTATAAAGTTTTGTATCGTAGTCCCATGCCATTGCCTGGTATGAATGATCTTGAGTTTGGAGAAAGCCGCCAGGAGCTCTCATCACCAGCCAGTCCGGCGGATTGTCGGGCCCAACGCTTCTGCCGCTGCTCCAGCCGGCGGTCTGAAAATACAACACTTCCAAATCGTAGCCGCAATCACCGTGGCGCATCACGTCTATTCGCCCTCCCGGGGAAAAGCCTTGTCGAAGATTGTTGCTGTTGAGAGCTTCCGTACCGGGGGTGCTGGACAGATTGGGGAGCGGCACGGTGCCGGGCACTCGTTCAACGAGGGTTCGATTTACGCTGCCGATTCGGTCCAAGATGATGGCGTCGGCTGAGACAGTCCATCGCGGCGGGGCACCCTGCGACTGGTCAACCGGCACCTGGGAAAACGACTGGGGCGAATCTTTACTATCCGCCGATTTGCCGGTTGAATTCTCTTGGTCGCCCGCTGAGGCAGTTATCGACAGGAAGAGCATGACGACCATGGCACAGAGGAAAGAGATGGCGATCAACGGATGTCTATTACGAAATGAGCTAAAAAGAGTGCTCATGGTTTTACCTTTCAGCCAATTGATTGCATTATAGTAGTCTTTCCGATCTGTTACCTAACTGGACCATTAACCACAAATTGAACAGCCTTACCAAGGCAACCTAAACTGCGTTGGGCTATGGAGGCAGCATACTTCCTACGCCACTCGTGGAGCAGTCCCGCCCCCTTAAAAATTCTGTAATCATCCTGCATTTCGTCATACATTTTTGAAATTCACATTGCTACAAAGAAGGGGAGGTTGTCAAGCCAGAGAAACCTATGGCCAGGGTCCTTGCGCTCATTATTTTGCCAAAACCGAAGCTTCCCAAAAACTTCCAAAAATGAGCGATATGAACTGAAGAGCGGCATTGACCTTCTGTGGGGGGATTTCCGGGATCCTTTTCCCTACGATGATCGTATGCCTTGATGAAGATGTTGTCTGGTCAAAGCCTCACCATGACCGCTAACCCATCCCTCCGCGCCTCTCTTTTTGGTTCACCCCAAAAAAATCACCCCGCCGCGCCGGGTTTGATCCATTGGCGGGTTTTACTTACTAAAGGCCGGATTCCCGGACTGAAAAAGTCAAACCGAACTTAAGGAGTTAGATCGACATGAAAGCGACCAAGATTTCCATCGCAGTACTGCTGGCCCTCACCTTGATCCTGGGCCTGGCGGCGTTTTCCGGGGCCCGCCCCTTCGGCGGCGGCATGGACTGCGGCATGGGGCACGGCAGGGGGCACGGCATGATGGGAGCCCTGAACCTCACCCCGGAGCAGGCCGGGAAGCTCTTCGACCTGAAAGAAAAGTTCCGGACCGACACCGCCCAGGTCCGCAAACAGATGGTGGTCAAGCGCGCCGAGTTAAGGGCCCTCTGGAAGGCCGAAAACCCGGATGAGAAGGCGATTGTCGCCAACCAGAAAGAGCTTAACGCCCTCCAGGGCCAGATGATTGAAAAACGGGTGGCTCTAAAGCTGGAAGCCCGCAAGATCGCCCCGCAACTGGCCAAAGTCCAAGGCATGGGCTGGCGCATGCACCACGGCCGCGGTATGGGTCATGGCCGCAGGGGGCACGGCATGATGGGGGCCCTGAACCTCACCCCGGAGCAGGCCGGCAAACTCTTTGACCTCAAGGAGAAGTTCAGGAACGACACCGCCGAAGTGCGTAAGCAGATGGTGGTCAAACGCGCCGAACTGGCGGCCCTGTGGAAGGCTGAACATCCGGATGAGAAGGCTATTGTCGCCAAAACGAAGGAACTCAACACCCTCCGGGGCAAGATGGCCGAAAAAATTGTGCCTCTCCGGCTGGAAATCCGTAAGATCGCCCCGCAACTGGCCCAATGCCACTGGGGTAAGGGCCACGGCGGCGGCATGGGCGGCGGCATGGGCGGCGGTGTCTGCCCCGTGGGCGGACCCTGCGTCGCCCCCGGCCCTGCTGCTCCGGCCAAGTAAATGATTCTCCTTCTCCACTAACCCACCTCCTGGCGGTGAGGGGTGCTGCACCCGGCCCCTCACCTTTTTTTGTCCCCCCGCGGCTTACCGGGCCGAGGCCTGGACCCCGCCGCTTCCCCGTCGCCGCCACCCACAAAATTGTCCTGCCGTAGCGGTGAGTTCTTGAAAATCTGCCAATTATGCCGTAAAGTTAAGAAAAACATCCTGGCTTCCGGCAAGCCTGAATACGACGATGGCAGTATTACCGATAGTTAAATTACCCCATCCGGTGCTGCGCCAAGCGGCCCGGGAGATCACCGAGATCAACGGCAAGGTGCAGGGTCTCATCGACAATATGGCCGAGACCATGTACGACGCACCGGGCCTGGGGCTGGCGGCTAACCAGGTGGGTGAACTCCAGCGTCTCATCGTCTTCGACGTCTCCCACAAGGAAGGCCGGCCCCGGAAGCTCCAGGTGGTGCTCAATCCCTGCATCGTCGCCGGGGAGGGGGAGATTTTCCACGAGGAAGGCTGTCTGTCGGTGGCCGACTTTTCCGCCGAAGTGCGGCGTCATGCCAAGGTGCATATCAAAGGCGTGGACCGGGAAGGCAAGCCCCTGGAAATCACCGGCGAAGGGTTGCTGGCCGTGGTGCTCCAGCATGAGATCGATCATCTGAACGGCATTCTGTTCATCGATCATATCAGCCGCCTCAAGCGGGGCCTCTACTTAAGGCGCCTGAAGAAACAGGTGGCCCCCAGGTGAAATCAGGAGCCTGGCGCCTGATCTTTATGGGTACGCCCCAGTTCGCCCTGCCGTCTCTCGAGGCCGTCCTGGCCGCCGGGGACGAGGTGGCCGCGGTGGTGACTCAGCCGGACCGGCCCCGGGGCCGGGGACAGGTCGTCACCCCCTCGCCGGTGAAGGAACTGGCCCTGGCCTGGAACTTGCCGGTGCTGCAGCCGCAGCGTCTCAAGGACCCGGAGCTGATCTCCCGTCTTCAGGCCCTGGCGCCGGAGCTGATCATTGTGGTGGCCTACGGCCGGATTCTCCCCCACGAGATTCTGGCCCTGCCGTCAGTGGGCCTCCTTAATGTGCATGCATCGCTGCTGCCCCGCTACCGGGGGTCGGCCCCCATCAATTGGGCCCTGATACGGGGGGAGAAGGAGACCGGGGTGACCATCCAGTGGCTCCGGCACGAAGTGGATTCGGGACCGATCTTCCTCCAGGAGCGCGTCCCTATCGCCCCGGAAGACAATTTCGGGACCCTGTACGACCGGTTGGCGGAGCGGGGCGCGGCCCTGCTGCTCCAATCCCTGGAAATGCTGCGCCGAGGGGAAGCCGTCAAGCTGCCCCAAGACATCGCGGCGGTGACTCAGGCCCCGCCCATTTCCCGGGAGATGCGCCGTCTCCACTGGGAACTTTCCGCCCGGGACGCGGCCGGTTGGATCCGGAGCCTGGACCCCAGGCCGGGAGCCTATACGCTGTGGCAGGGCCGGGTGCTCAAGTTATTCGGCGGCCGGATCAAAAAAAGTGAGGGGAGCCTGGGGAGCCCGGGCGCGGTGCTCCGCCTGACCCCCCAAGGGTTGGAAATCGCCTGCGGTCAGGGCAGCGTTACGGTTGAGGCCTTGCAACTGGCCGGACACAAGCGCCTGTCGGCGGCCGAATTTCTCCGGGGCCAACCCCTGATCAAGCAGGTGCTGGAGTAGCTATATCCATGGATGAGCCGGAAACCATCTTGAACGGCGGCAATTCCCTGCGCCCTCAGAAGCGCATCTTCCTGGGGTTGCTGGCCCTTACCTGTCTGTTGTTCACCCTCATCCTGGGCGTCTTCTGGTACGTGCCCTACGTCGGGCTCACCAACATCAGTCCCAGATTGCCCCTGATCCTGGGGGTCTTCTTCAGCGTTCTGCTCCTGCTGGTGGTGGGGATCCTGGTCATGCTGGCCCTGACGGTACTTCTGGGCCGGGACCTGTTCTTTTCCCGCAAACTCCGGGGCTTGGTGATCAAGCTGCTCCTGCCGTTGATGAGCGGGGTGGGGAAATTATGCGGCGTCTCCAAGGAGAAGGTGCGCCGCTCGTTCATCGAAATCAACAATCAACTGGTCCTGGCGCAACACCTGCGCACCACGCCGGACAAGCTGCTGCTCCTTATGCCCCATTGCCTGCAATTCCACGAATGCCAGTTTCGGATCACCGGCAGTGAGGTGCACTGCAAACGCTGCGGCAAATGCGCCATCACCGGGCTGGTGGACCTGTCGGAGAAATACGGGGTAGGGCTGGCGGTGGCCACCGGCGGCACCCTGGCCCGGCGCATCGTGGTGGAGCGCCGCCCCCGCCTGATCATCGCCGTGGCCTGCGAGCGGGACCTCAGCAGCGGCATCCAGGACAGCTACCCGCTGCCGATCTTCGGCATCATCAATCACCGGCCCCACGGCCCCTGCTACGATACCCAGGTGGACCTGGAGAAGGTGGAACAGGCCCTGACCACCTTCCTGCTGCCGGCGCCGGTGGCGGCCGCCGAAGCGCCCCAGACCCAGCCGGCCTGATTTAACCCCCTCCGGAACCAGGAATTCTCAAAAAAGCATCATTCCAGCCGCGGCCTCCTGCCGTTTCCAGCCTGTCAGCCCCGGCTCACGGCTCCTCCCCCGGGACGGATTTCAATCTCTGGGAGGAAAAACCCCGGTGTCTTCCCCCGCCGATCCTGGGCAATGCTTCCGGTGACTCTTCCTCCGGTCCCGGGTCCTGGAACGTTGCCGACGGTTGCCCCCGGGAAAAGTCGTGGCTCCCGCTCTCAGACAAAGGCGGGTCGGTCTCGCCGTTGGAGAAGGCTCCAGGCTTCCCGGCGAACTTCACGTCCTGGTGCATCCGTCCGTCGGATGCGCCTGCGTTCCCGGGCGCCGGCGCCATTTCACCGGCCTCAGTACGCAAATGCGCCCCTTGCTTGAATTCAATCGTCAGTTGTTCCAGGGTAAAGTCGTAGCCTTCGCTCTTCACAAAGGCCATAAGGTCCTCGCCATTGTCAAAAGCCTGAGCTCGCTTCTCAAACGCCGCGTCATCCTGCAGGCGCTGGATAAATTCTGCTAAAGTTTTCATAAAGCGCTTCCTTGACGTACCCTATCGGCATGGCGGGGGTGGGGCTTAATTTTTTCTCGAAGGCCACGGCTTGGCATAACCCCGCTGGCCGCAGGCAATGGGCCGGGAGAGGCGCGGGGCGGATGGCGTCGAGGTCCGCCGGATAGCCGCATCAGAGGCTTGGCCGCGTCGCACCATCAACTTGTTGGATTAGTTCGGCTATTTGCTCTGACGCTGGCGAAACAGATAGACAAGCAACCCCAGGCAGCCCACCAGGGTCAGAGCCACCACGAAGGGTTCGATCTTGCGGAAGGCACTGTGGAGCGTGCCGATTTCCTTGTCCAACCAATATGCCCCTAAGCCCCATACCCCGGTCCACAGCACGGCCCCCAGCAAGTTAAACCCGGTGAACACTCTCCAGGGCATTTCCAGCATACCCGCCACAATGCCGTTGAGCTGCCGCAGGCCGTCGAAAAAACGGGCCACCAGCACCAATGACCCGCCGTAACACCGGAAACGTTCTTCCAGGCGCGCCAGGCGATCCCCCCTCACCCTGAATCTGGCCAGCAGATGGCGCCCGCCCCAGCGGCCCAGGAGATACCCCAGGCTGTTACCCAGCACCGCGGCCATGCCGGCCCAGATCAACACCCAGACGATACTGAGATTGCCTTCCGCCGCGGTCAGGGCCGCGGCGATGAGCAAGGTTTGCCCCGGCGCTGGAATTCCCACCCCTTCCACCAGGATCGTCAGAAAAACTGCGGGATAGCCATAGCGGTTGAGCACCGGCTGGACCCGGTCCACCGCCTCCTTGAGACCGTGTTCCAGGCGCTCCACCGGAGGCGAGGGGATTTGCCCCGGCTCCCGGGCCGCCGCCGCGGCGGAAACTGCCTTGAGCGGCGGCTCATAGGCCAGGGTGAGGCCGGCCAGGCCGAGCATCAACATCAGGGTGATCAGTAGTCTATACATGATTAAAGGCGCTGATTGCGGCAGCAGTTCCTGCCGGGCCGGCTGCCATCGGACCGTATCCTGGGATGGACCGGCTAGGCATCGTTATGGTCATTCCTCGGTAGCCCGCCCAGGGTCCAGCCGGTCATGATCCCGATATACAGGTTGGTGAGACTCAGGATGAGCCCCAGCCCCATCCCGGTCAGGGCGGCCCGGACGGTCAGCTGGGGCATATCGCCTTTATAGACCTGGTCCAGCCACCACCGGTCTTTCTCCTCCAGGCTCATGGTCCTGATCTGTTCGTCGCTCAGGTGCAAGACTGCGGTCCTTTATTGGTCAGGGTGGTCAGGGCGAGACTCCCTCAAGCGGCTCTGACGTTCAGCGCCGGACCCGGGGGCCACGCCTCCAGGACGCAGGTCTCATATCCCGGACGTTTCCTGCTCCGTGCCGCCTTGCTGCGATTCGGGCCTCGGTCAGCAATAAGTTACGAATCATAAGAAGTTTTGCTATGATTAGTAAGGAATTTTTTCGAAAAAGTTGCAATCCGCCGGGCGCATTATCCTGGGGCCCCCAGTCAAATGCTACAAACCTTCATATATCAATATTTATATATTGCTTTTACAGAAAACAGAAAACCGTATTAACCGTCAGGCATGCCTGAGGCTGGACCGACCACCGTGAACAAGCCATCTCCATCGCTGCCCCCACCCGGCGCCCGGGCCCTGGCCCTGGACATCCTGGTCGCGGCGGCGCGCCCCGGCCAATCGGTGGAAGAGCGCCTGGCGGCAACGCTCAAGCGGCACCCCGCCTTGGACCGGCGGGAGCGGGCCTTGCTGCTGGAATTGGTCCAGGGGGTGAAGCGCTGGGAAGTGCGGCTGGATTATCTGCTGGCCCGGCTTTCCCATATCCCCCTGGCCCGGCTCCACCCCCTGGTCCTGCAACTCCTGCGCCTGGGAGCCTTTCAGCTCCTGTGGCTCGATCGGGTACCGGCCCGGGCGGTGCTCTCTGAAGCCGGGAACCTGGCCAAGGCCAAGTCTCTGCCCCGGAGTCACGTGGGCTTTATCAACGCGGTGCTGCGCCGGCTGGCCGCCGGGGAAGTGCCGCCCCTCCCCGATCCCGCCTCCGACCCGGTGCTGGCCCTGAGCGTCATCCACTCCCACCCCGCCTGGCTGGTCCGGCGCTGGCTGGCGCAGTATGGACCCGAGGCCGCTGCCGCCCGCCTGGCCGCCAACAACCGGATTCCGCCCCTCACCGTGCGGGTCAACACCCTGAAGACCGATCCGGCCGCGCTCATGTCCCGGTTGGCCGCAGAAGGGGTGGAAGCCCGGCCCTGCCGGTTTTCTCCGCAGGGCCTCGTATTCGAATCGGTTCACACCGCCCCCGCGGACCTGCCCTCGTATCGCGAAGGACTCTGGCTCTTCCAGGATGAAGGGGCGCAGTTGGCTGCCGCCCTGCTGGCCCTGGGGCCGGAGGGGCCGGACCTGCGCCTGGCCGAGATCGGCGCCGGCCGCGGCGGCAAGACCACCCACCTGGCCGAGGCCATGGCTAATACCGGCCTGCTGGTAGCGGTGGATAGCCACCCCCGGCGCCTCAAGGAACTGCAGCTCACGACCCGGCGCTGGGGCGTGACCGCGGCTTACCCCCTCCGGGCAGAAGCCGCCGGCGCTCTCCCCTTGAAAACCGCCGCCTTCGACGCCGTGGTCCTGGACGTGCCGTGCTCCTCCCTGGGCATCATCCGGCGTCATCCCGAGATCAAGAGCCGGCTCCGGGAAAGCGACCTGGCCGGCTTCCCGCCCCGGCAGCAGGCTATGCTGGATGCCGCCGCCCGGCTCCTGAAACCCGGCGGCCGCCTCCTCTATATCACCTGCACCACCGAACCCGCGGAAAATGAAGACCAGATCAGCTCTTTCCTGGCCCGGCACCCGGAATTTCACCTGGCCACCGACCCCGGCCGCCTGCCGCCCCAATCCCAGCCCCTGATCCAGCCTCCCGGCTGGTTCCGCACCTCCCCCTCGGATCACAACCTGGACGCTTTTTTCGCCGCGGTGCTGGCCAGAACTTAAGTTCCCAAGGCACCGTGCCGATAGGATGCGAAGGGGCCAGAGGGGGGGGATTTATTGACATTTGTTGCGCCCTTTTTTTTTCTACAGATGCCCTTATGAAAAAATGAAAAATGGAAACGCCATGCCTTCCGGCGGCCCGGTAAGGCGTAGTCCCGGGAATGCCTGAGGCATAACTATCTTCGTTCAAGGAAGGACGCCGAGATGCTAAAACTTACCGACTCCGGCTGTGGGCAGCACCCGCCCCGGCACCTGGCCCTTACGGGCGTTACGGCTACGTTGGTGGGCCGCCTTATCTTCAACCTCCCCCTGACTGACGGCGCCCACCACTATATCTGTGAGCATGGGCATACGCACCGCCTCACGCTTCTTCAGCCCCAGGAGCACGTGACCTCAAGCCCGCAGGGCCGTGGACGTGCGGGCGGCATGGCCTCCACCCATTAAGAGGAATAGCAGGGGAGGGGAAATTCAGGTAGGTCTCCCAGGCCTGCCCCGAAGTGAAGTGCGCCGCCGGCTCCCGGGGTCCAGGCGCCCTCCAGCCCCTCAAAATTCCATCCGGCCCGGTCAGAAACCCGCCTTCAAGGGGGTTGGCGCTTAAACCTTTCCAGACCACCTTGCCCGCAATTTTCGCGTGATCTACCGGGGATAAGTTTATCGCCGCTCGTCAGACCACGGCGGCGTTAACAAGCTGTTTTTCCATACAAACCAGTTGTTGATCTTGCCAAATTATTATTGATATCTGTCAGGAGCAGCCCGGGGTTTTTTATAATCGACAGACCCGGTCCGGCTCTTTATAATAGTAAACCATGCCCCAGTTACCTTCCGTCAGGTCTTTCCCTGGATGTCTCGTTCTCGTCGCGGCCCTTATTCTGGGCGGTCTGGCCGGGTGCGCTACGGCGCCGCCGCCGCTGCCGCGGATCATCGTTGAGCCGCCGCCGCCCCCGCCGCCGGAGCCCGAGGTCGGCGAGATCGACGCCCGGCGCTTCGCCAACATCGACCAGGCGGCCCGGGAGGAGGTCGCCGCCGGGCACATCCCCGGGGCCGTCATCCTGGTGGGCCACCGCGGCAAGACCGTGTACCGCAAGGCCTTCGGGAATCGCGCCCTTGAACCCCGCGCCTTGCCCATGAAGGTGGACACCATCTTCGACCTCGCCTCCCTGACCAAGGTCGTGGCCACCACCACGGCGGTTATGGAACTGGTTGATCGCGGTCTCATCAGTCTCGACAAACCCGCGGCCGCGTATTGGCCAGCTTTCGCGGCCAACGGCAAAGAGGCCATCACCATCCGGCAACTCCTGACCCATACCTCCGGTTTGCGCCCCGGGATGCCGTCCCGGCCCCCCTGGTCGGATTACGACAGCGCCATGGTGGCCATTGCCATGGATCACCCGGTCTATACCCCGGGGACCCAATTCCGCTATAGCGACGTCAATTTCATCACCCTGGGCGAAATCGTGCACCGGGTCTCGCACATGCCCCTGAACGTCTTCTGCAAACGCGAGGTCTTCGGGCCCCTGGGCATGAAGGACACCTCGTTTTTGCCGTCACCGGCGCTGAAATCCCGCATCGCGCCCACCGACCACCAGGGGAGTTCCCTGCGCTGGGGGCAGGTGTCTGATCCCACGTCGCATCGCATGGGCGGGGTGGCCGGTCATGCCGGGGTCTTTTCCACGGCCGACGACCTGGCCCTCCTGGCCCAGATGCTCATCCATGGCGGCGAAAGTGAGGGCAAACGGATTCTCAGTCCGGCGACGGTGGCGGTCATGACCAAGGCCCAGTCCCTCCCCGGCATCTCCGTCCAGCACGGCCTCGGTTGGGATATGCGCTCGCCGTATAGCCGGGTTTTCAACGCCGCTTTCCCCAAAGGTTCCTTCGGGCACACCGGTTATACCGGCACCGCCATGTGGATCGATCCCACCTCCCAAACCTTTGTGATCATTCTCACCTCCCGTCTGCACCCCGACGGCCACGGCAATGTCAAACCGTTGCGGGCCAAAACCGCGGCGGCGGTGGCCGCGGCCGTGCCCATGGGGCCGCCGGCGGTGGCCGCCCGGAGTGACGCCGACCTCGACCCGGAGATTTTGGGCTATGGTGCCAGTGACGGGCCTGACCGGGTCCGGCCGGGGATCGAGGTCCTGGCCGCCTCCGGTTTCGCCCCCCTGGCCGGCAAAAGAATCGGGGTGATCACCAATCACACCGGCATCGATGCCTCCGGCCGCTCGACCCTGAGGTTGTTACTCCGGGCCCCCGGCGTCAAGGTGCAGGCCATTTTCAGCCCGGAGCACGGTTTGTCCGGCGCCCTGGATGAAAAGGTCGCCTCCGGCAAGGACCCGGCCACCGGCCTGCCCATCTACAGCCTCTACGGCAAGACCATGCGGCCCACGGCCGCGATGCTCCGGGGCCTGGACGCCCTGGTCTACGACATCCAGGACGTGGGCACCCGCTTTTATACCTACATTACCACCATGGCCTATGCCATGGAGGCCGCGGCCGGCGCCGGCCTCGACTTCTATGTGTTGGACCGCCCCGACCCCATCACCGCCTCTCTGGTGCAGGGACCCGTGCTGGACCCCGATTTGAAATCGTATATCGGTTATTTCCCCCTGCCGGTGCGCTACGGCATGACGGCCGGGGAGCTGGCTCAGCTCTTTAACAAGGAGAAGGCTATCGGGGCCAAATTGCACGTGGTGCCCATGCAAGGGTATCAGCGTCAGATCTGGTTCGACCAGACCGGCTTGCGTTGGGTCAATCCGTCGCCGAACCTCCGGTCGCTGACCCAGGCGATCCTTTATCCCGGGGTGGGCATGATCGAGTCCGCCAACGTCAGCGTCGGCCGGGGAACCGCCACGCCCTTCGAACTTATCGGCGCCCCCTGGATTTCGGGCGAACGGCTGGCCCGCTATTTGAGCCGGCGATGCCTCACCGGGATCGTCTTCGAGCCTGTCACCTTTACCCCCGGGGCCAGCCCTTACGCTCACAAATGCTGTGAAGGCGTCCGGCTCAAGGTGGTGGACCGGAACGCCCTGGATGTGCCGGCCCTGGGGGTCGAGTTGGCCGCGGCGCTTTACCGGCTCTATCCCGGACAGTTCCATCTCGACGGGACGGTGGGCATGATCGGCTCGCGCCAGGTTCTCCAGGCCATCAAGAACGGTGATGATCCGCAAACCATTCAACGCCGGTGGCAGCCCGGCTTGGACGCCTTCTGCCGGCTGCGCGCCAAATATCTGCTTTACTGAGGCTGCCGCCCGCGGCATCGGGCTTGGAACCAGGAGCACCATGCCAGAGCTCATTTATACCCGTGACAACCTGAGAAACCTGGTACAGCTCTCCTCCCTGATCAACTCGTCCCTGGATACCCAGGAAGCCCTGAACAACGCCCTGATGAGCGTGGAGCAGTCTTTGAACGCCGAGGTGAGCTCCATCTTTGAGGTGGACCAGGTCAAGGGAGAACTCTTTATCCGCCTGGCCCGGGGACCCGGTTCCGACAAGATCAAACCCCTGCGTCTGAAAATTGGCGAAGGCATCGCCGGATGGGTGGCCCAGACGGAAAAGCCGTTGATCTGCCCCGACCCCTACAAGGATGCCCGGTTCTCCCGGCATTTTGATGACGAGTCAGGTTTTCGCACCCGCTCCATCCTTTGTGTTCCCTTGAAATCCCGGGACCGGCTGGTGGGGGTGGTGGAGGTGATCAACAAAAAAGCGGCCCAGGGCTTTACCGCGGAAGACCTGGAAGTTCTCATCATGCTGGGGAACATGATCGGCCCCGCCCTGGAAAACGCCCACCTGTACAGCCGGCTGAAAGAAAAACTCTCCCTCACCCGGGAAGAGTTGAAGGTGGTGGAAAACAAGCTGCTGCAAACCGAGCGTCTGGCGGCCCTGGGAAAGCTCTCCCGGGGGGTGGCCCATGAGGTTCGGAACCCGGTCATGATCATCGGGGGCTTTGCTCGCCGCCTTCAGAAGCGCCTGCCCGCCAATGATCCGGCCCAGAAGATGATCGACCCCATCCTGCACGAGCTGCGCCGGCTGGAGCAGATGGTGGCCGAGATCGAAGCTTTCACGGTTCTGCTGGAGCCGGACATCAAGCCTCGGGACCTGGGCCGGGTGGTTGACGAGGTTCTGGCCGCCAGCGCCGGGGCCCTGGCCCAGCGGCAGATTGTGGTAGAACGCAATATCGCCCCGGATCTGCCCCGGATTCCGCTGGATGAGCACCTCATGGGCCAGGCCCTCGGGCACCTCATCGACAACGCCATGGAGGCCATGCCCAACGGCGGCCGGTTGGTGCTGAGCCTAACGCCGGAGCCCAAGGGGCTGCGCCTGACCCTGAGGGACACCGGGATCGGCATTGCGCCCGAGGACCTGCCCTACGTCTTTGACCCCTTTTTCTCCTCCAAACCTGACGGCACCGGTATGGGCCTGACCAAGGTGTACCAGGTCATCAGCGATCATCGGGGGGAAATCCAGATCAAATCCGTTCCCGGGCAAGGCACTGAAGTGAGTATCTGGCTGCCCCGGTGGCCGGTCAAATAGAACGGCCAACCGGAGTTCCCGGAAGTGACCGTTTGGGGGCGGGGCGCCGGAAAACCGCCGATTTTACCTCTCCCTGACGTCCAGCGCAGTGAGTTCTCTTTCTCAGGTTATCCCTGAAGCTTCGGCAAATCTTTCCCCGGTTGCCCCGCCCCGCCGCCCCCTCAATCCCCCTGCGATTATCTCCATATAAAGTAGCAAAATCAATTAGATAAAGATATAAGCCCTCCTGCCTAACTGTCCCTCTAAGGGTTTTCCCCGCACCGAGTAAGGAATTTTCCGCCGGGTACTTTCAGGGGTTTGGAGGTAAAGAATGAGGGGTTGTCCCGATTTACGGGAAGCTTGATTTGAAGCATATTCCATTCACATAGAGCAATCCTACCAAATTCTTGAGCGACATTAAGGTCAGCGACAGGGAGGTGATGAGACAAAGAAGCCTGGAATGAACGCCAGCGGCAAAAGTTCAAAAAATATTGTTAACCGGGGAAACCCAAAACCACATGCAAAAATAAAACACATAAAATGAAGGAGAGAAAAAAATGCAGAACTTTTTCAAAGACGAGTCTGGCGCCAGCGCGGTGGAATACGGCCTGCTGGTATCGTTGATCGCAGTGGCCATCATTGTCGCGGTGACCGCCTTGGGTGGGAAGCTTTCGGCCGTGTTCACGGGCGTATCGGGCAAGCTTACCGCTCCGAGTTAATTGTTTGGCAGAGGACTTTTTGCCCTCTAACTGGAAAAATAGGATCCGGCGGCCAGGCGCCGCCTGCGCCGGATCAACCTATTAAGACTGGATGCCATGAGATGACGGAGGGAAAAAATGGAACGGATGAAGAACTTTTTCAAAGATGAGACTGGCGCCAGCGCGGTGGAATATGGCCTGCTGGTATCGTTGATCGCAGTGGCTATCATTGTCGCGGTAACCGCCTTGGGTGGTCAGCTTTCGGCCGTGTTCACGGGCGTATCGGGCAAGCTTACCGCTCCGAGTTAATTGTTTGGCAGAGGACTTTTTGCCCTCTAACTGGAAAAAGAGGATCCGGCGGCCAGGCGCCGTCTGCGCCGGATCCGCTATTCCGAGCCGGGCGCCATGGTTGGAACGGCAAGCCTTATGAAGGGGGTCCGCTTATCCGGGGAAAGCCGCCGTTCTATCCCGCGTGAAGGCGCACCGCGCCGTCGCGGGTCCTGCGGTTCAGGCTTTCCTGGGGCGGGCTGCCTCATTTGACTTTCCGGCGCTTGGTTCAAAAGACAGGAGGAACCGCCCCATGAACGATGAAGGCACCAGGGAGATGGTCTTACAGACCGCGATGGCGCTATTAGCAATGGGGTTGGCGGTATTAAGCTTAATACTTATGGGGCGGTGGGTTTAGACCCCCGACCCGGAGAGAGGAGCTTTCAGGATAAGGAGATGATGCCCGTGGCCGGTTCGTTAGTTAACACTGTCGGCTGGATGAGTTCCCAGGGGAATTTGCTCATCCCCTTGGTCCTTGCCCTATTGATCGCCTGGGGTGATCTGCGGACCCGGCGAATTCCCAACTATCTGACCTTGGGAACGGCAGTGGCCGGATTGGCATATAACTTCATGGGCCATGGCCTGCCCGGGCTGGCCGACGGCATCCTCGGAATGCTCCTGGGATTCGTCTTCCTCATCCTGCCCTACCTGTGGGGCGGCATGGGGGCCGGGGACGTGAAGGCCCTGGCCGCCCTGGGCGCCTGGCTGGGACCCAGGCTCACCGTGTACTTGTTTTGCTACATGGGGATCGCCGGCGGGATCATAGCCTTAGGATATCTGGCATGGCAAGGCCGCCTGTGGCAAAAAATCCAGCAAGGCTGGACCTATTTATTCAACCTGATCCTGTCCCGGCCGGGCGGCGCCCCCCGCCCGCCGTCGCCCGATCAATTAACCGAAGGAATCCCTTATGGAGTCGCCATTGCCGTGGGGATGATTGTCTTGGTAGGGGTGGGAGGTTAACTATGGTTCCCGTGCATCGTCTCAGGTGGTCAAAACTCCGGAAGTGTGACGGGGCGGCGATGGTCGAGTTCGCCATCGGCAGCACCGTCCTGATCATGTTTGTCCTGGGAGTCTTCGAATTCGGCTTTTTATGGTATCAGCAGCAGGTAATTACCAATGCCGCCCGGGAGGCGGCCCGCTATGGCATAACCTATCAAACCGACGTTAATGGCAACCGAGTGGCGCCAAAGAATATCACGACTCCCTATACCATCCAGCAGGTGGTTACCAATTATGTAACTAACCGCAATATCCCTACGTGTACGATAACCGTAGCCGACGGCACGCCGGCCGGCGGGTATACCCTCGGCACTAAAGGCTCGCCCATCGTCGTCACGGTGACCTGCGTGAATACGATGGACCTTTTAAGCGGCTTTATCCCGAGTCTGAAAAATATGACCTTTAAGGCCCAATCCATCATGAACTGTGAGTGACTGCTATGCAATTGAATCTGCCGAGAGGCACAATTTTTATCGTCGCGTCCGTGGTGGCAGGGTTAGTGGCCACCTTCGCCATCCACCGCTACGTCAGCATCAAGACCACGATTCCGGTGGCGGCAACCCAATCGGTCATCATCGCCGCGGGAGATATCTCTCCAGGGACGCCCCTTTCCAGCCAATTGGTCAAGACCGTTGCCTGGCCCCTGAAAATGATTCCGCCCAAATCCGCGTCCTCTATGGGTGACATTGAGGGCCGGGTGGTCATGGTGCCTATTCCTCAGGGGAACCCCATTCTCTTCTCCATGCTGGCTCCGGAAGGCACTTCCGCCGGTTTAAGCGGGATTTTACCTGACGGAAAGCGAGCCCTCACCGTGAAAGTGGACGAAGTGGCGGGAGTGGGCGGCTTCATCCACCCCGGGGACCACGTGGATGTATTGGTGGATCTGCCCCTTAAAGATAACTCGGAACACTTTTCCAAGACCATCCTGAACGATATCTCGGTTTTGACTACCGGACAGCTCTGGCAGGAAAAGGGCGATAACAAACCGGTGGTGGTCAATACCGTCACCTTGGAGTTGACTCCCCACGAGTCCGAGGTGCTCAATCTGGCCAGCAACGAAGGCAAGATCAGGCTGGCTCTCAGGAACCGGAGCAATAAGACCGTTGCCGAAACCGAGGGCGTGACTACTTCATTTCTCCTCGGCGGGATGGTTGGTAAAAAAGAACAACAGCCTGTCGCCGTGCCCACTCGGGCAGAAAAGAGTATCGAGGTGATCAAGGGCTTGGAGCGGTCCGAGGCCAAGCTTTAGCAATACAGGGGGGTATTACCGCGCCGAACCCGGCGTCGGGAGGTGATTGCCCGGTCCACGTAAGCATTTCCGGCTTATTCCCCCTCTTCTTTCGGGAGAGGGGAAATTTAGTGGGGGAGACAAAGAAAGGGGTTTTATCTTACCGGGTAATCCCAGTTCGGCGGCAATATATCTGGTTTATGCAACCTGAATTAACCATTGAGTACCAGGAGGGTTAAAAAAAATGAATCACACACGCAAGTTTATCAAGCAAACTGAAGGTGCAGCGGCAATTATCATTGCCTGTAGCTTGGTTGCACTCATCGCGGTAGCCAGCCTGGCCATCGACATGGGCCAGCTCTACACCGTGCGCAATCAACTGCAAAACGTGGCGGATGCGTCCGCTCTGGCCGGGGTCGGGCAACTGATCCAAACAGACGCCAGCGGCAACGCCGTCTGGAATACTACCCTGGCCCAACAAACGGCCTTAGGGATAGCCCAGGGCCAGAGTAAGCTCCAGGGGCAGACGGTGGCGGATGGGGCGCGCAATGACCTGACTATGACTTTCGGCACCTGGAACATAGATGCCGGCAATCCCAGCACTGCCTGGACGGCCGGCGGCGCCACCCCCAATGCTCTGCAAGTCACCATCGTGCGGAACGGCTCAACGGTATTCGGCCCGGTGACCAGCCTGTTTGCCGAGGCCCTGGGGTATCCCACCACCAGTATCAGCGCCAGCGCCATTGCCTTTCTAGGCTATACCACTGAGGTGCCAACCGGCGGCGTTCAGGTGCCCCTGGCCCTGCCGAGCACCGGGACGCAGAGTCCTCTTGCCTCCAACGGCCACAGCGGCTGGTTTGCGCGTCTGTTGGGACCCGAAGAGGCCGTGGCCGCTACCAACAAGACGATTAAATTCGAGGATACCGGCGGCTCCACGGTCACGCTTAATTCCGTTAAACTGATCAATGGCGGGGCCAACGGCGGCGCAGTCGCCAATCTGGACCCAAATCAAGGGTATTGGTACACCCACAACACCGGTGACTCGGTGCCCTATACCATCGATGACATTTTGACCAAGATTTATACCCCCAGTTACACTTCGAGCAATCCGGTGATCATGGGCGATTTAAAGGTGAAGCAGGGGCAGCAGGTCTTTCCCAGGAGCGAGTATGGTTGGGGCGGCGCCTATAACGGGGCCTTCTTCCAGAACTTGCAGAAGGCCTATTACTATAAGACCACCGGCAGCGCCACTAAGGCGCCCGCCACCGGCACCGCCTGGCATACCACCTTGGCGGTTCACGGCCTCTTGAGCACGGCTTCTCTGCCTCAGAAAACCGGTTTCATGTCCCTGGCCCGGCTGCTGGTTCCCCTCTGGCCCTCTGAGGCCTTGGCCTGTTCTACCGTAACGTATCCGGCCATCCAGGTTATGGCGGTTGCCAACGTGAATATCACCGGCGTCCAATACAACACTACCAGCAGTGGAGATGGCCTCGTTGCACCCGCGAATTCCCAATCACCGAACAAATCAGGAAACAATATAACATACCCTATAACTATTACCTCTCCGGTTCCATCTACCGGGAGTACTACGTATACTGACCAAAAGGACTTCTTGACGCGTTTCCCAAACAGCACCTGGAACCTCAACTACGCGACCATCCAGGTTGCCACCAATACCAGCACGGTATCGCCCGCCGGCACCCTGTCCGGGGGGCCGTCCAATCAAACCGTCAACTCAGGCGCTACCGCGGGTGTGGGGGCTTTTGCGACCATACCGCGCTTGGTGAAGTAAAGAACCAGAAGGGCAGGAACGAACCGAACGGAGAGCTATGATCGCCATGGCAAGGGCAGGGAAAGTTGGAGAGGCCCCGTGGTCTCCACATCTTGGCAGGCTCTGCCTGGCGATCGTGCTCTGGTTCGGTTTTTGCCTGCCGGCCCAGGGGGCGGACCTGCTGGATCGCATGAATAGCCAGGAGGTCAACCAGATTCTCCGTCTTAAGGTGGGGCGCTCCAAGGTGTTGCGTACGCCCTTTGCCCTCACCCGCATCTCGGTGGCCGATCCGGACATCGCCGACCTCATTCTGATCAACGAGCGGGAGATCTACATCAACGCCCTGGCCCCGGGCGCGACCAACATCAGCATGTGGGGCAAGTCCCGCTTCACCTCCGCCACCGTCACGGTGGAGGCCGACCTGACCCTCTTGAAGGAGAAACTCCACCAGATCTTGCCCAAGGAAAAGATCGGGGCCGAGGCCGCCGGCGACGCCATTGTCCTGTCCGGCGAGATCTCCGGGCCGGTGGCCCAGAGCACCGCCCTGGCCCTGTTGGGGCTGGCCGGGTGCTACCCGCCCAGTGCCCTGGAGATGGATTACGGTAATTCAATACGTAACAATGTAGCCCAGCAGGTGGTGAACCCCATGGCCGGCTTCAACCCAAAGCCTGCGGTGGGGCTCTCGCCCCAGGCCGCGGTCAACTCCCAGGAACAATACGACAAGAGCTTTAAGGCCGAAGAGAAGAAATCTCTGGAAATGAAGTTAGTCCAATGAACCATACTCGAAACAACACTAGGGGGACCGGGGCGTGCATCCTGACCAGCTAACCATTTCAGTACTCTTCGGGACTGGGGTCCAGCGTCCGGAAATCCGGGCGATGGTGGATAAGTTTCCCCAACTGAAGGTAGTGGGCCAAACCACTGACCCCCAGACTTTTATCGGCCAACATAAAGATGCGTCTCCGGATATAGTCCTGGTGGAGATGAATGGGGAGAGTCAGGTACCCGAGTGGCTGGAGAATCTTCCCCAAGAGATGCCCAACTCTCAGGTCCTGGTATGCTCCTATAACCGGGAACCGGATTTTTTGATCCGGGCCATGCAAGTGGGGATTCGGGAATTTCTCCCCCTTCCCCTGACCAAACCGGAGCTGGAATCTGCCCTGAACCGGGTGTCGACCGCCATGAGACGGCTCCAACCCGTGGAGAATCAGCAGGGCCGGATCATTGTGGTTACGGGGCACAAGGGTGGGGCGGGGAGCACCACGGTCGCCATAAACCTGGCGCAGGCCCTGGGGGAAGCGACCTCAGGCCGGATAGCCCTGATAGATTTGGGACGCCCGTTTCCCGACGTGGCCACCTTACTTGATCAGGAATCGAGTTATTCCATTGTCGACCTGATCCAGAATATCGCCACCCTGGATAAGGCTTTCATCCAGAGAATCATGCAGCCTTACGGCGCCAGATTGTCAATTATGTACGGGGCCAATGATTTTAAAGATCAGGACAGTATTGACTTGGATAGCCTGGAGCGGATCTTTGATATTCTGCGCAGCATGTACGATTTTATTGTGATAGATCTCAGTCATTGGCTGGACGAACTCTTCCTCAAGGTGCTCACCGAGGCCGATATGGTATTGATGGTGACTGGGCTTACCATTCCTGACCTCAGGAACTTGAAAAAACTCTGGCCCTACACCATGGAATGGCACCAGGATAAGAAAAAGATAAAGATCGTCGTGAACCGGTATGATAACAGTACCGGCTTACAGTTGCGAGACCTGGAAAATATCTTGCAACACCCTGCCTTCGCAACCTTGCCCAATGATTCCCCGTCCTTGATACAATGCCTGAACCAGGGATCGCCCCTGATGAACACCGCGCCGCGTTCCAAGCTCTGGCGCGGGGTCAAAGAACTGGCGTCCCGGGTTTTGCATGAAATCGGCGATAATGAGCACGAGGCTGATGGCGCCGCCGCACCCAGAAAGAAATTCTGGCTATTTTGAAAGGACCATGTGAATGAGCTGGCTAGAATATAATAAAAAGACAGACAGAACCTCGAAGCGGCCTAAGCCTGCCCCCAAAGAACCCCAGCCGCTTGCGGTAGTGCCGCCGCAGCCACGGGATGACGGTCGGGAAACCCGCCTCTATGAAGTCAAGAGACGGGTGCACCATAGCCTGCTGGAGCGTTTGGATCTCAGTCAGTTGGAGGAACTGGATGAGAAATTGAGGGCCAAAGAAATCCGGCAGGCCATCAGCATGCTCCTGGAAGAGGAGAAAGAACCCCTCAATATGCGGGAGATGACGCGGCTGGCCCGGGAAATGGAATTCGAAATCCTGGGCTTAGGTCCCCTGGAACCTCTGCTGATGGATCCCGCCGTTTCAGATATTCTGGTCAATCGCTATAATCAGGTATACATCGAACGGAAAGGCCGTCTGGAAATCACGGATGTGCGCTTTCAGGATAATGAACACCTCTTAAAAATCATCAATAAGATAGTCAGCAACGTGGGCCGGCGGATAGATGAATCCGTCCCCATGGTTGATGCCCGGTTGCCGGATGGCTCCCGGGTCAATGCCATTATTTCGCCTCTGGCCATCGACGGCCCCATGCTCTCCATCCGCCGGTTTTCCGTCCAACGCCCCACCCTGGAGGATTTAATCGAAAAGGGCAGCATTACCGCCGAGATCGGCGAAACCTTGAAGGCCCTGGCGGTGGCCAAAGTGAACGTGCTCATCTCCGGCGGCACCGGTGCCGGGAAAACTACCCTGCTCAACATCCTCTCGGGTTTCATTCCCGCTACGGAGCGCATCATCACCATCGAAGATTCCGCTGAGCTGCAATTACAACAGGAGCACGTCTGCCGGCTGGAAACTCGCCCGGCCAACATCGAGGGCAAAGGTGAGGTCACCCAGAGAGAATTAGTCAAGAACTGCTTGAGGATGAGGCCGGATCGGGTCATCGTGGGTGAGGTCCGGGGCGCCGAAGTCATTGACATGCTCCAGGCTATGAATACCGGCCATGAAGGCTCCATGACCACCGTCCATGCCAATACCTCCCGGGATGCGCTCCTCCGCCTGGAAACCATGATTTCCCTCTCCGGCGTTACCATCCAGGAGAAGGCCATGCGCCAGATGATCAGCTCGTCTTTAGATGTGGTCATCCAATTAGTGCGTCACAGTGACGGGGTCAGACGCATGGTGGCCCTGGCGGAAATCACCGGCATGGAAAGCGGCGTCATCAGCATGCAAGATATTTTCGTGTATGAGCGGCATGGGATAGATGAACAAGGGGGAGTTTTGGGTCGCTTTGTCCCCACCGGGGTGCGGCCCCGCTTGGTTGATCGCGCCCGGCTCTTTGGGGTGCCTTTGCCGGATGGCATTTTTACGCCGCCGCCCCGAACCATGGAGCGCCCCTAGCGCATCGAACCGGCGAGGAGACCGCGTCAATGAATTTTCTGCAAAACCTCCCTCTGTCTGGGACGGAATTTCAGTACACCCTGGGATTGTTGGGTCTATTCCTGGGAATCTGTCTTTTAATTGTCGGCATCAAATATGGCGTCATGGAACCTATGCGCAAGCGACGCCTTATCAATCAGCGCCTCATCGGAACTAAACGGGAACAGTCGGTTCGAGCCCAGGTTTTCAAGGCCTTCCAGGAAACCAATGAATCCGTGGTCTTGAATGCGGCGGAGCGCTATTTTGGCTGGGGGAAGGTTGACAATATCCAACGTCAATTGCTCCAGGCGGATATCTTTCTGTCCCCGAACACCTTTATCTGTATAGCCATCCTCCTGGCCGGGTTCGGCTTTACCGTCGGGTGGCTGGTGGGAACGTGGACCTGGTCTCTGGGTTTATCCTTCGGCCTGGGGATGCTTCCTATCATGATATTGCGGTGGAAGCGGAACCGGAAGACCCTGAAGATCGAGCGCTTTATGCCCGACGCCATGGAACTGCTGGCCAGATCTCTCAGGGCCGGCCATACCTTATCGGGAACCTTGGACCTGGTGAGTCAGGAGATCCCCCCTCCGCTTGGCAGCGAGATGCGGATCACCTACGAAGAGCAGAAACTGGGTTTGAGCATGACCCAGGCTTTCCGGCGCATGGGGGAACGGGTTGCCAGCCAGGATCTGCGGTTTTTTGTCACCGCGGTAATCATCCAGGCTGAGACCGGAGGGAACCTGTCGGAAATTCTTGATAATATCGGGGCCATCATCCGCGACCGGCTCCAGTTGAAGGGGAAGGTTAAGGGCCTTACCGCCGAAGGACGTTTCTCCGCATTGATCTTGAGCCTCTTGCCGTTTGTCACCTTCATCGCTCTTTATTTCACCAACCGGAAATATGTCTTGACCCTGTTCAATGACCCTATAGGGGTCCAATTATTAACCGTCGCGCTTATCTCTATTGCCATCGGCATCGTGATCATGAAGAGAATGGTAACCATCAAGGTCTAAAGGAGTTGAGGATGACGGGACTTTTCTGGCTCATAGCCACTGCTTCTTTCGCCACGGTGGCTTTCCTTACTTATGGCGTCCTCAGCTACTTAAATAATCGGAAGGTGGTGCGGGACCGCTTCAAACAGCCCTCCACCGAATCGATGCCGTTGATTTACCGGGGAGAAGGCAATAGTTTTAAAAAACAGTTTTTGGACTGGATATCATCTCTGGGGCATTATGCCGTTGATGAAAAAAAGGACGATTCCCAGCTACGCCTGAACTTGGTCCAGGCGGGGTTTCGCCATCCCAAGGGACCGGCCATCTTTTTTGGTATCCGGTTTTTGTTAGCTCTTCTGCTGCCGGTGATTTTCATATTGGCCAATGTAATAAACGGATCTTTTACCCGGCAGAATCTCATGTACTGTCTCATGGCGGCCGGATCAGGATTTTATATTGTTCCCTACTTGCTCAAATTTATCATCAGCCGCCGGCAGGATCGCATCGATAGAGGCCTCCCGGACGTTTTGGACCTGCTCATTGTTTGCATGGAGGCGGGGTTGTCCCTCCAGGCCACTATCAATCGGGTGGCAGAGGAAGTTAAGAGCATTTCCGTGGACCTTTATAGAGAATTGCAACTTACTAACGCTGAGTTGAGAACCGGCATCAGCCGTGAGGCAGCCCTCAAAAATCTTGGCGAGCGTACCGGCGTG
>JBKQVS010000079.1:0-16945 GCA_052139855.1 Desulfobaccales bacterium | reverse complement strand
GCTGCTTTCGCCTGAATTCCTCCACACTGGCCGCCATATCTTTCCAGATCAACAATTTTTGCAGGATGTGGCGTTCCGGCGAGGAAAAATCCTTCTCCAGGTCGAAAGTTTCCCCCCTTTGGGTGGTGTAGATCATCTGCGCCTGCCCTCGCCGAACTCAATCAATGGCTTAACCGAACCCCAAGCTCCTGCCGGGGCACGGAAAAATATGAGGAGAGCGCCGCCCGTCCTCCAGGTGCTGGCTACGCCCCGCCTACCCCCCGCTTGATGGCCTCGTCGGTAATATCGCAGAGTGCCCCCAACTCTGCCGCGCTGATGCACAGGGGCGGCATCAGCACGATGACATCCCCCAGGGGCCGCAGGATGGCCCCCAGCTCCCGCGCCGCCAGGATCACCCGGTGGCCCACGCGCCGCTCCATGGGAAAGGGCTCCCGGCTGGCCTTATCGGCCACCAGCTCGATCCCTACCATCAGGCCCCGCTGCCGGATATCCCCCACGTGGGGCTGCTCGGCCATGGCCGCCAAGCGCCCCGCCAGCAGCTCGATCTTGGCCGGCAGCCCCTCCAGCACCCGGTCTTGTGCGAAAATATCCAGGCTGGCCAGCCCCACTGCGGCCCCCAGCGGATTGCCGGTATAAGTGTGCCCGTGGAAAAACGTCTTGAACTCCGCGTATTCCCCCAAAAAGGCCGCATAAACCTCGTCTGTGGCCAGGGTGGCCGCCAGGGGCAGGTAGCCCCCGGTGATCCCCTTGGCCAGACAGAGCAGATCGGGGCTCACCCCCTCGTGCTCGCAGGCGAACATCCGCCCGGTGCGGCCGAAACCCACCGCCACCTCGTCCGCGATCAGCAGCACCTCAAAGCGCCTCGTCACCTCCCGCACCTTCGCCAGATAGCCGGGCGGCTGCGCGATCATCCCCGCCGCGCCCTGCATCACCGGTTCCACGATCACCGCCGCCAGTTCCTCATGGTGCGCCGCCACCAGCTCTTCCAGCCTGGCGAGACACTGCTCCCGGCAATCTTCCCGAAACTCGCACCGGTAGCAGTAGGGGGCCGGAGCCTCCAGGGTCTCGAACAGCAGCGGCTGGTAAATTTCGTGGAATAAGGAGATGCCGCCCACCGACACCGCCCCCAGGGTGTCCCCGTGGTAGGCGCCGCTGAGCTTGAGGAAACGCTGTTTCAGACCCCGGCCCCGGTTCCGCCAGAATTGGAACGCCACCTTCAGGGCTACCTCCACCGCGGTGGAGCCGTTGTCCGAAAAAAACACCTTGTTCAGGCCCGGCGGCGCCAGTTCCGCCAGGCGCCGGGCCAGCAGGATGGCCGGGGGATGCGCGATTCCCAGCAGGGTGCTGTGGGCCACCTGCGCCAGTTGCGCCGTCAGCGCCTCGTCCAGTTCCCGGCGCCGGTGCCCGTGGAGGTTGGCCCACAGGGACGAGACCCCGTCCAGGTAGCGCTTGCCCTGCAGGTCGTAGAGGTAAATCCCTTCCCCCCGGCTGATAATCAGGGGCGCTTCTTCCCGGAAGTCCTGCATCTGGGTGAAGGGGTGCCAGACATGCTCCCGGTCCCACTGCTGAAGAGTTTCGGGGTCGTAACCCATGGTGCCCTCCCTCGCCTGACCGCGGCCGGCGGGCCGCACCAGCCCCCCGGCCTCCCGGCCTCATCGCTACTATATGCAAAAAGACGCCGGGAAGAAAGACCGGCCCATATTTTGTCCTGGCCGTACTAGCGGGACTGGGCGGAGGTGGGTGCGGCGAGGCTCTCGGGCGCTGAACGCCGGGGATCCACCAGGTCCAGCCGTCGCATCTTGTTGAACAGGGTGGTGCGGCTGACCCCCAGGGTCCGGGCGCTGAGCTGGCGGTTCCAGTTGAATGATTCCAGGGTTTCCAGGATGATCTGCTTCTCCGACCGTTCCATGGCCTCTTCCAGCGTCAGGTGCTTGAGGGTCTCCCCCGAGGTCGCCGGCCGGCTTTCCCTGATATTGGCCGGCAGAGATTCCGGCACGATGAACTCCCCGGGGCTCAGGATGACCGCCCGTTCGATGACGTTCTCCAACTCCCGGACATTGCCCGGCCACGGGTATTGCAGGCAGACTTGCAGGGCGCTCTTGGAGATGCCCTTGATCTCCGTGTGGTGCACCCGGTTGAATTGACTTATGAAATGGTTCGCCAGCGGCTCAATGTCGCTCAAACGGTCTCGTAACGGCGGAATGGTGAAAGACACCACGTTGATCCGGTAGTACAGGTCTTCCCGGAAGTTTTGCTTGGCCACCTCGTCTTGCAGGGAAGCATTGGTGGCGGTGATGATCCGCACATCCGTCGCAATGGGGACGTTTCCCCCCACCCGTTCGATGACCTTTTCCTGGAGGACCCGCAGAAATTTGATCTGTAAATTGGGGGACGCCGAGTTGATGTCGTCCATGAAGATGGTGCCCCCGTGGGCCTCCTCGAATTTCCCCTTCTTATCCCGGATGGCCCCGGTAAACGAACCCCGCACATGACCGAACAGCTCGCTCTCCAGCAAGGTCTCCGACAGCGAACCGCAGCTGATCATGACAAATGGCCCTTCCCGGCGGCTCGAATGCTGGTGAATATAATGGGCCAGCATGGACTTGCCGGTGCCGGATTCACCGGTGATCAGCACCGTCGCCATGGTGTCCGCGATGGTGTGCACCAGCCCCAGGAGCTGGTCCATCTTCCGGTCGCTGAACACCAGGTGCTCATCCAGGTTCCAGGGCTTGACCCGCTTTTTCAAGTCCTCGTAGGAGGCCTGCAGTTTCTTCTGCTCCAGGGCGTGGCCGATGGTGAGTTTGAGACGCAGATCGTCAATGGGTTTGACAATGTAGTCGTAGGCCCCCAGCTTGATGGCCTCCACAGCTCCGGCAATGTGGCCGTGGCCGGTAATGAAAATCACCGTCGTGTCGGGTGAGCGGCCTTTCAACTCCTTCAATAACTCCATGCCGTTGAGCCCGGGCATCTGAATATCCGACAGGACCACCTGGTAGTGATCCTCCTTGATCTTGGCCAGGGCGGCCTGGCCGTCCAGCACCGCATCGGCGTTGAAGCCCTCCAGAAGCAGCATCTCCTTGAGAGATTCGCATACCAGGACATCGTCATCCACGACCAGAACGTCTTTATTGGCCATGCAATACTCCCGATTCGGCATAGGGTAGCAGCATCCGGATGGTGGTGCCCTGCCCGGGCTGGCTTTCCACCACCAAACTGCCGTCATAGCGCGCCAGGATCTTTTGGCAAATGGGCAGACCCAGGCCCAATCCCTGGGCCCCCTCCCGGGTGGAATAAAACGGCTGAAAGATCTGGTCCATCTCCTCGGCCGTGAGACCGGCGCCGGTGTCCTTAAAGGCAATCTCTATCTGGTGGTCATGCAGAGAGCACTTCACCTCCAGGCGGCCTCCTTGGGGCATGGCCTGGAGGGCATTCTTGATGATATTGATGAACACGTAATACAGGTCCGCCTCGGTGACGATCTTTTCGAAATCCGGGGGCGCCGAAAACTCGATCTGGACCCGCTGATCGCTGGCCTGAAACATCATGATCTTGATGGCGTCCTGGAGCAGGTTGTGCACCGTGTCGCTGGCTCGGGGCGGCCCCTTAAAGGGATTGGCCGAGAACATCAGGCTCTTGATGCTCAGGGACATCTTCTGGAGGCCTTTCTGCGCCTCGGTGAGGTAGCGTTCCACACTCTCCGGGTCGTCTTTCTTGATGATGGCCAGCGACAGGTAACGCCGGATGCCGTCCAGAGGGTTGTTCAATTCGTGGGCCACGCACAGCGTGAGCTTGCCCATGATGGCCAGATGCTCGTAAAGTTCCAGGCGCTGTTTGAGCTGTTCCGCCTCGGTCACATCCTCCACCAGCAGCAAGCCCCGGTGGACCGTGAGTTCATCCGGTACCGAAAACATCTTGATCGCCAGGTAACGCACCGTGTTATCCCGGGGAGAGGACTTCAGGGAAAAGAATTCCCGGGGCTCCTGGCTGGCCAGGACTTGTTGGAAGGCTTGTCCCAGACTCTCCCGGTCCGTGGCGCTTAATCCCAGGCAGGCAAACAGGTTTTGTCCCACCAGTTTCGCCTTGGCCACGCTGACCATCCGCTCCAGGGCCGGATTGGACTGGACCACCTTGAGGTCCCGGTCCACAAACGCCATGCCTACCGGGATCTCCTTGGTGATCCAGGTGGTCAGCGACGGGATGAACACCTCCTCCGGCGCTTCCCGGGACTCCAGGATCTCCACCAGCAGCCGGCCCATCAGCCAGCCCAGGAAGAGGTCTCGGGCCCCGAAGGGGCTTTTGTCTTCCCGGTCGGCCAGGTTGATCACGCCCCAAAATTTATACCCTGTCAGCGGGATCACCATAAAGCTGTTCGTCTGGTAGGTGGCGCGCCGGGGCATGAGGGCTAAGTGCGAGTCCCGGCTCAGATCCGGCACCAGCAGCGGCCGCCGGTGGGTGGCCACGTAACCCATGACCCCTTCCGCGGTGATCATGGCCCCGGCCTTGGCCTCCGAATCCGGTCCCAGGGCCGCTAGCCCGGAAAACTGGCCCCGGACCGCGTCATAGAGGAAGATGGAGCTGTTGGTCACCTGCAGTAATTCCTGCGCTGCTTCCAGGAAAAGCCGGCTCACCTCTTTCAGGTCTTTCTGCTCCCAGGCCTGCTTCCGCAACTCTCCCAGGATCGCGGACTCGGGCGTGGTGGAGACTAAATCCATGGCCTGCCAACCCAGGGACTCGGCCCCCTGGAACACCGTCTCCAAATCCCGTTGCGACCGTAACAGGCGCTGGTATTCCAGGGCCCGCTCGATGGCATGGCGCAGGATTTCCGGCTGCAAGGGCTTGGGCAGGTAATCGAACGCCCCCAGCTTCACCGCATCCACCGCGTCCTGGTAAGAGGCAAACCCGGTAAACACGATCACCAGGGTCTCCGGGTGGTGCAGACGCAGATATTGCACCAGTTCCATACCCCCCATCTGGGGCATGATCATATCGGTCAGGACCAGATCGTAGGGATGCGCCTGGATCGCCGCCAACGCCTCTTTGCCGTTGGTGGCGGTGTTCACCAGGTAGCCGGCCGGGAGTAAAATATCCCTTACCAGCTCCAGGATCGCCGGTTCATCGTCCACGACCAGGATAATCGGTTGCTTTTTCATAACGCCAAACGACTCCTCAACTGCGCACCAAACTGGCGGCCCCCCTGATCCTGTTTTCGGGCATTCTCAGAGAAAACTTAACTATATTTCCCCGAGAGACCGTCATAGAGGCGCCTCCCTGCAATCCCTCAACCCATCGGGCCGCTGAGCTTCCTCCACCCGGAGGCCGAGGCTTTCAGGGGTCGGATGCATAGGTTTGACTTCCTCTCAACCGCTCCCCCTCCCGCCCAACCGGGAGGCCCTTGCCTGATGCTTGCCGGGCCGGATTCCCCGGACCCCTAAGGGTTTTGGGGCCCCACGACCCCGGCCCCGTATTGTTGCGTCAGGAAGCTGCGGTATTCCTGCGACCGCACCCGGTCCAGCCAGCCCGCATGGTCCAGATACCAGGCGATGGTCCGCCTCAGCCCCTCCTCCAGACCCACTTGGGGACGCCAACCCAACTCGCTCCCTATCTTGTCGATGTTCAGGGCATAACGCCAGTCGTGGCCCGGACGGTCCGGCACCAGCGTGATCAGCCGCTTCAGGTCCCCCAAATCCGGCCGCATCTCCTCCAGCAAGCCCAGCAGCCGCCGCACCAGTTCCAGGTTAGGGACCTCCTGCCGGCCGCCGATATTATAGGTCTCCCCCGGCCGGCCCTGCTCCAGCACCTGCAACAGCCCCTGGCAGTGGTCTTCCACAAAGATCCAGTCCCGGATGTTGGACCCCTGGCCATAGATGGGAACGGGTTTGCCTTCCAGGGCCTGGCTCAGGCAGAAGGGGATCAGCTTTTCCGGAAACTGGTAAGGCCCGTAATTGTTGGAACAGTTGGTGATGAGCACCGGCAATTGATACGTGTGCCAATAAGCCCGCACCAGAAAGTCGGCGCTGGCCTTGGACGCCGCGTACGGGCTCCGGGGCGCGTACGCCGCCGCCTCGGTGACCGGCGCCTCACTGGGCCCCAGAGAGCCGTACACCTCATCCGTGCTCACGTGCAAAAACCGCCGCTCCTCCGGCCCGTCCGCGGTCTTCCAGGCCCGCCGGGCCGCTTCCAGCAGGGTGAAGGTCCCCACCACGTTGGTGCGCACAAAGACTCCCGGGTCCAGGATCGACCGGTCCACGTGCGATTCCGCCGCCAGGTGCACCACCCGGGTGATGGCATACCGGGAAAACAGGTCCTCCACCAGCTCCCGGTCGGCCACGTCCCCCCGGACCAGGATATACCGGGCATCCTCTTTAAAACCGGTGAGGTTCTCGGGGTTGCCGGCGTAAGTCAACAGGTCCAGGTTGATGATCTGCGCCTCCGGCTGCTGCCGCCTGAGCCAATAGAGAAAATTGGCGCCGATGAACCCCGCCCCGCCGGTCACCAGAACCCAACTCATAGCCGGTCCCCGTATGCTTCCCAAAACTGCCGGAAGGCCGCCTGCCAGGCGGGCATCAGGTCCAGCCCGGCCACCCGGAGCAGCCGGTTTTCCAGCACCGAGTTGGCCGGCCGGGGCGCGGGACGCGGATATTCCGCCGTGGTGCAAGGCGTCACCCGTACCGTGATCCCCGCCGTCTCCAGAATCAGGCGGGCAAATCCATACCAGGTGGTCTCCCCCTGGCAGGTCGCATGGTAGGTGCCGAAGGCCTCCGTCCCGGCCAGCGCCAGGAGCTGCGGCGCCAGGGCCATGGCGCTGGTGGGCGTCCCCCGCTGATCGGACACCACTTTCAGCTCCCCCTCCGGCCCCAGGCTCCGGCCCCGGGCCAGAATGGCCGTGACGAAATTGGGGCCGGGCAACCCATAGAGCCAGGCCGTGCGCACGATGAAGTGATCCGGGCACTGCTGCCGCACCCACTCTTCCCCCAAAAGCTTGCTCCGGCCATACACCGACAGGGGCTCGGTTTTGTCCCACTCCACGTATGGCCCCGCCTTGGTCCCGTCGAAGACATAGTCCGTGGACAGGTGCACCAATTTCACCCCCAGGCGCCGGCAGGCCACCGCCAGGTTCCGGGTCCCCAGGGCGTTGACCCGGAGCGCCCCATCCGGGTCCGACTCCAAATCGTCCACCCCGGTGGCCGCCGCGGCATTAATCACCACTTCCGGGCGCTGCCGGCTCAACTCGCCCCACACCGCCTCCGGATCGGTGATGTCCAGGTTATGAGCATCGGTGGCCGCCGCCTCCCAGCCCTGCCGGCCGGCCGCCAGGACCAGGGCCTGGCCTAACTGCCCCGCCGCGCCGGTAATCAAGAGCCTGCCGGCCACGCTGCCCTCCCTTTCTCCCATTGGCGCGCCCTTAAGCAAAGGAGCATTGTTGGCTTAACCCGGAAACAGGGATTGCCACCCCCCTCAATCCCCCTCTTGCAAAGGGGGACTTCACTTGCCCAATTCATTATTTCCCCCTTTGGCAAAGGGGGGTAAGGGGGGATTTTATTCTTTATCAAATAGTCATTCGTCCGCAGTTCTTACTGCTGCAAAGTGAGCGCCCTTTCCCCGCTCCGCCCCAAACCTCACTCCAACCGGAAGGGGGAATCAGAGTCGTCCTCAAACCGAATCTCGTCTA
The DNA here is from genome assembly GCA_052139855.1 of Desulfobaccales bacterium. Taxonomy (GTDB): domain Bacteria; phylum Desulfobacterota; class Desulfobaccia; order Desulfobaccales; family 0-14-0-80-60-11; genus 0-14-0-80-60-11. Next base: position 9,276 of record JBKQVS010000079.1, on the reverse strand, counting down.
CCGCCTCCTGCCGCCCGGGACCGCGGTACAGGCGGTTTGCGAAGTTGCAGACCAAACCGGGTCCGTCGCCCACATTTTGATAGCCGTGCACCACTCCCGGGGGCACGATGACCACCGCCGGGCAGGCTGCCCCCAAATGAAAATCCTGGCGGGTCCCGAACGTGGGGCTGTCGGCCCGGTTATCCCACAGCACCACCCGAAACTCGCCCGGACCGGCAAAGCAGAACATGTCGGTCTGGTCCCGGTGGGCGTGGGGACCCCGCCCCACCCCCGGTTTGGTCACCGACAGGTAGGCCATCGCCGGTAACTGTTCCGGGGCCACCTCATCCTGGCGGAAAATTTCCGCCAGCCAGCCCCGCTCATCCGCATACACCACCAGGGGTCGGCAAATCACCCCGGCAATCTTGACTTCCAAATTCACTCCTTCCGGTTCACCCCGACTCAAGCTGTTATCTCCCCCATCCGGCCCCGCCCGCTGCCTCGTACACCTTTGTAAACATAGCCAAAATTCTTCGCCAAAGCAATAAAGAAATGTTCCGATTATTGAACTTCCCGCCCCCTCGCGCCCCCCTGGTCCGCTGCCGCCCCATCTTCAAGCCGGAGATCAGCCTTTCCTCCCCCCCCCGGGCCGAACCCCAGCCGCAGCTTCTGCAAGTGCGGCAGAGCACCTCTTCCCGCCGGGGGCGCGCCCGCCGTCTTCAGCGGCGCCGGTCAACTGCCGACGATATAGGTGTAAATCGCCCGGATGATGGGATCAAAATAGGGGCCGAAAATACCGTGGTGGGTGATCCGCTCCAGCAGCGCCAGGGCCAGGATCAGATAGGGGCCGCCCAAAAAGAGCAGCGACTTGAGGCGGTCCTGGGATGCGGGCAGCAATTCACCCACCACAAATCCCATGGCCAGGGGCGGCACCGGAATCAGATTATAGATGGCCGTGGTCAGGTTGACCCCCACGACCATCATAAAGACCCGGGGATTATAATCGAACGCATTAAAAATCATCACGATGCTGCCCACGATGCTGGCCATGAGCAGATTCGCCAGCGGCCCCGCCGCTCGGCTCAACACCAGGTAGAGCCGCGGATGCTCGAATTTACTGCGATCGATATCAAAAATCCGGGGCCAGCCGAAGCCCCCGATCAAAAAGCAGATCGACCCCAGGACCCCCAGGTGCAGGAAGGAGTTAAAATGGAGGCGATCCTTGGCCCCGGGACGGCTGTCCCCCAAAAAATTGGACATAAATGCCTGGGCCTCGGCATTGAGGGTGACGGTTATCAGCACCGACACCGCAAAAGCCACCGTCGAATCAATGGTCAGGGCAGAGGGATCGAGCCAAAAAGGCACCGGCCAGGTACTTGCAGTGGGCATCAGGCTTACCTTGATCCTTTACGCGGGAAATGGTTTAACGCCGCCCTTGATATCATAAACATTTTCCTGGTTTGCGGGTGACACTTTCTCACTGCCGGAGAAAAATTCCTTAACAATAGAGAGAAGGCAGGGGGTTGTGCCACCCTGCCTTCTCCGGATTACTTGGTTTTTCCGTCCCTCACGGAAACGCCTGAACCCGTAAGCTCAGGCGTTGTGAGGCCGTGAGCCCTATTCGGTTGCGTGCATGGGCCGCTTGGTCGCCCGGGAGATCACCACCGCGATGATCAGCACGATGGCCGACAGGATGAAGGCCCAGGTCAAAGAGCCGGTCCAGTCTTTAATGGACCCGCCCAAACGAGTCATGAAGAAGCCGAGACCCCATCCCAGGAACACCAGACCGTAGTTCATGCCCAGGTTCTTGGGTCCGAAGAAGTCCGCCGTGTAGGCGGGCATCAGGGCCAGGCCGCCGCCGTACTGCCAGTAGGCGATCCCCACTGCCACAAACAGCAGGAAGACGTTGTGGCTGGCGATGATGGAGGGCAGCAGGAACAGACAGAGGGCCGACACTAGGCAGTTGATGGTGTAGGCGTTGTCCCGGCCGATCTTATCCGAATACAATCCGGTGCCCACCCGGCCCAGGGCGTTGATCAGACCGCCGAATGAGACCAGAATCCAGGCGTTGGCCACCAGGAAGGGGACGCCCTTAGCTGCGGTAGCCAGGATGCCCGCCGCGTTGCCGATGATCAACAGACCCGACTGGGTGGTGCCGATGAACATGATGACCAGGGCGAAGAACTGCCAGGTCTTGACGATTTCCGATGGGGACCAGTCGATGATGGTGCCCGCTGCCTTGGCCGGGGCTGCTCCCGCCTTCACCACTGCCGATGGCGCCACATAACCCGCAGGCGCCTTGGCTAGCTGGGAACCGGCGATGATGACCACCGCCGCGAAGAAGATGCCCAGGAAGATCCAGCTGTAAGACACACCGCCGGTGGCGATCAGATAGGCCGCCAATGGGCCGATGTATAAGGCCGCGCCGCCGTAGCCGCCTACCACCAGACCGGCCACCAGACCCCGCTTATGCGGGCCGAACCAGGAGAGAGCCGCCGGCGTGGGCGCCGCATAACCGATCCCCATGCCGATGCCGCCCAGCACGCCAAACCCGAAGACTAGGCCGCCGTAACTTTTCATAATACCGGCAACGATGCAGCCCACCGCCAGAAAGAGGCCGCCGACGATGGCTCCCACCTTGGGGCCCGCCTTATCCTGAATCCGGCCGCCGGGAATCATCAATAAAGCAAAGATAATGACGCACAGGGAAAATGGCGTTGCAGCTTCCGCATTGGTCAGATACGTCCAACCGGCCGCCGGGCCTTCGGTGATCAGCTGGCCCGCTTTATCGACGTTGATCAATGCCTTGGTCCACACACTCCATGCATACAAAATACCCAAACAGAGGTTGACCGCGGTGCCGCAAAATACCACTACCCATGCTTTTCCTGGTACTGTATCTGCCATGAGATCCCTCCTAAAAGATGAAAAATGGAATAAGACGTGCGGGTAATGTAGTGAATAAGTGCCGATTCTCTTCCCTGCTCCTCGATTCCCACCTCCTTCCCGGGAAAAATTTTAGATCGAACTAATTAGTGCAAGGTACTTGCCAACCCTTTAGCTGGCAGGGAGATAATTCAACAGTCAGTGAAACTACCTAAAATCATTGCTATTATGAAATCCTTCACAAATGCCCCGCCCTACTCCCGCACTTACGCGCCTCCTGCACCCCGGGTCATTATTCCCACTCCGTGGGGTGCTTCACCCCATGGTTGAGTCTTCTCGCCGCGGCCAGGCTCACCTCGCACCAGTCCTTCAGGTGCCCCTGGCGCCCCCCAAAAAGAGGGGCAATTCGGTTGGGCGCCGCGCCGCTCCCCTATGGAGGACAAAGAGTTGTAGGGTACGTTTTACGCACCAATAACGCTGCGACGTGCGAATCTTGCAGAAGACTTTGCCAGGCAGCTTCTCAGGGGCCTGGGGCCCAGCCGTAACGCCTGAAAAAAGGTGGGCTTTTTATCATGCCGCGCGGTGCCTGCCATTCATTAACTTTGAACCTTGAACTTTGAACCTTGAACTCTCCGGAACAGGAGCTTGGGAACGAGCCTAAATAACCTTACCGCCACCCGGCCCAGACCCCCTCGGCCGCCGCCACGGTAAACGCCAGGTCTTCCCGGGTGTGGGCCCGGGAGACGAACCAGGCCTCGAATTGCGAGGGCGGCAGGGAGATCCCCGCTTCCAGCATCCCCCCGAAAAATCTCCGGAAGCGCGTCAGGTCGCATTTCTGCGCCTCTTTCAGGCTCCTCACCGGACCCCCGGTAAAAAACGGGGTGAGCATGGACCCCACCCGGTTCACCGTCAGGGCCACCCCCCGGCGGGCCGCAGCCGTTGCCAACTCCCCGGCCAGCCAGGCCCCCTTCTCTTCCAGGTCCTCATAGGTCCCGGGCTCGCTTAACCCCTTCAGGGTCGCCAGGCCCGCGGCCACCGCCACCGGGTTCCCCGACAGGGTCCCCGCCTGGTAGATGGGGCCGCTCGGGGCCATCTGGGTCATTAAGTCCCGCCGGCCGCCGTACGCCCCCACCGGCAGGCCGCCGCCGATGATCTTGCCCAGGCAGGTGAGATCGGGCTTAACCCCGTACAATGCCTGGGCCCCGCCCCAACCTACCCGGAAGCCGGTGATCACTTCGTCGAAGATCAGCACGATCCCTTCCCGGTCGCACACCTCCCGGAGGCCTTCCAGAAAACCCGCCTCAGGCGGCACCACCCCCATGTTGCCGGCCACCGGCTCCACGATGATGGCCGCAATCTCTCCCGGGTACTGCCCCGCCGCCTGGCGCACCGCCGCCAAATCGTTGTAGGGCAGCGACACGGTCAAAGCCGCGGTCGCAGGCGGCACTCCCGGGCTCCCGGGAATCGCCTGGGTCAGGACCCCGCTGCCCGCGGCCACCAGGAAGGAGTCGGCATGGCCGTGGTAACCGCCGTCAAACTTGATTACTCGGGCCCGGCCCGTGGCCCCCCGGGCCAGCCGCAGGGCGCTCATGGTCGCTTCGGTCCCCGAGTTGACCAGGCGGACCATCTCGAGGCTCGGCACCGCGGCGCACAGGACCCGAGCCAGTTCCAATTCCCCCGGCGTCGGGGCCCCGAAGCTGGTGCCGTGCGCCGTCGCCGCGCTCACCGCCGCCACCACCGTGCCCGCCGCGTGCCCCAGGATCAATGGCCCCCAGGAGCCTACGTAATCCAGGTAGGAGTTGCCGTCCACGTCAAAGACCCGGGCCCCCGCCCCCCGCACCATGATCCGGGGCGTCAGCCCCACCGCCTGCCAGGCCCGCACCGGGCTGTTCACCCCTCCGGGCATGACCTCGCTGGCGGCTTTAAACAGCTCTTCGGACTTCTTATAGGTTGCCATGGCCGGTCTCCTCAATCTGGATCAAGATATCATCAGGGGAGGGCAGGGGGACGGCAAGTCTCCCACCCTCCCCTCAGACTCCCCTCCTATCCCCTCATATGGGGGTTGGGGGAGAGGGTTTGGGAGAGTTTTTTGTAAGGGCAGGGGCTGTCGGCCCACTGACCATCCCTTTCCCATGAGTTATCAGCCATGCAAGCTGCCCCCTGCCCCTGCGCCCCAGCTCACAGCTCACTGCTTACTTCTTCCCGGAAATACCGCATGGTGGTCTTTTTCAGTTCGGTCTCGCTGAACAGCATCTCGTAGTCCTGGACCCCGGTCTCCGCCGCCATCGCCGCCGCGATCCGGACGCACTCTTCCGGGGTGCGCCCGTGGATCATGGTGTAGAGGGTATACGGCCAGGTGGGTGCCGGCCGGCGGGCGTAGCAGTGGCTCACGGCCCGTTGCCCGGCCAGGTGCTCCCCGATGCGCTTGAGGTCGGCCTTCGGCACCGCCCAGGCCACCAGGGCGTTGGCCTCGTACCCCGACTGCTGGTGGCGCAGCGTGGCCCCGAACCTCCGGATGTACCCCCGGTCCATCAGACCCTGGATGGCGGCCAGCAACGCCTCTTCGTCGATCCCCAGAAACTCCGCCACCTCCAGAAACGGGCGGGGGCAAATCTCCAGGTCCCGTTGCAGGGCCAAAATCACCTTCTTGTCCAGCTCCGACAGCATCCGCGGCCTCCCGATCTTTCGGGAATATAGACCAATTGGCCATGCTTGGCAAGGGCGCCCCAACCCGCCGGGCCGCCAGGCCTGGTTGCCGTTTTGCCGGGAATCACGCGGACCCTGAGAGGCGAGGAGGAGAAGAGGAAAGAAGGAGAGAAGGGGAGGGGGAGGGGGTGGCGGGGGGCCGTCGGTGCCGGTCACCGTGCCGCGGCTGCCCCCCGGGATTTCGCCGCCGGAACCTTGATGTGGCGCTCCTGGATGATAGCCTTGACCTTGGCGCGCACCACCTGCCGCAGGGAGAAAAGATCGTCGCCCATGATGCAGGCCACGAAATATTCCACGAATCTGCTGGGGTTGCGCCTGCACATCCCCAGCAACTGGGTCCAGAACTGGCGCCGGTAGGGCGCCCGAATCCCTTGCCGCCACAGCACGGTCAACAAAACCCGGAGATCATTGAATATCTGGCGCCAGGCCATAATCCGGTCGGAGGCGTCTTCCTGGCGCCGGCCTCCCTCGGCTGCCATCGCCTTATCCCGGCGATTCGGTTGCATCGCCAGATAATAGCGGTAGGCCCTGGCCAGATAACGCGACGGTTCATACAGATAGTCCCAGGCATCAACGTATTCCTGCATGATCTCGCCTTCTGGCCGGTCCGGTTCAAAGTTCAACGCCGAGAAGGTCCCCCCGTCGTGTCCCACGTCCCCCCCGTATCCCTCTTCCCAGCGCAGCCTGCCCTCCCGCTCCAGCCGGTGCCACAGGCTGGTGTGCGGCGCCGCCTGGAGCACCCCGAGCATGGCCACCGGGATGCCCGTCTGCTCGATAAAGGCGCAAATCCGCTCCCCCGTCCCTTTGGTTTCCCCGTCCAGGCCGATAATGAAACTCCCCATCACCGCAATCCCGTTCTTGTTGATATTATTGAGCGATTCCACCAGCGGGTTCTTGATATTGTGGTATTTGCGGCTGGTCTCCAGCACGTTTTCATCCGGGGACTCGATCCCCACAAAGACTTCCCTCAGGTTGGCCTCGGTCAGGAGGTCGATCATTTCCAGGTCCTGCCCCAGATTCACCGATGCCTGCGTCAAAAAGGTGAAGGGTTCACCCCGGCGCCTCAACCAGGGCGTGATTTCCGCCAGGAGGGCCCGGGCCTGTTTCTTATTCCCGATGAAATTGTCATCACAAATGAACACGCTGCCTCGAACCCCGAGCCGGTAGAGGGTCTCCAATTCTGCCACGACCTGCTTCGGGGCCTTGTAACGCGGCTTGCGTCCGAAGAGGTTCACCACATCACAAAATTCGCAGTCGAACGGACACCCCCGGGAAGTCTGAATCGTCAGGCTGTTGTAATCGTCCAGTCCCAGCAAATCAAACCGCGGGATCGGCGAGGTAGTCAGGTCCGGCCTTTGGCTATTTTCGATCACCCCGGTCGTCCCGTCGCGCATCGCCGCCAAAAGCAAGGGAATCGTATTCTCGCCTTCCCCCCGCACCACGAAATCCACCCCCGCTTCCAAAGCGGCCTCAGGCAGCGACGTGGGGTGGGGTCCTCCCACGATGACCGTCTTCCCCCTCTGTTTGGCTTCCCGGATGAGGGCCATCAGCCCCGCCCTCTGAATATACATCGCCGATATCATCACCAGATCGGCCCACTGCCAGTCGTCCTCCGTCAGCCTCCGGGTGTTGAGATCGGCCAGACGCAGTTCCCATTCCGCCGGCAACAGGGCCGCCACCGTCAGCAGCCCCAACGGCGGATTAACCGCCTTTTTGCCCCCAAGTTGGCAGGATTTCTGGAAACTCCAAAAGGACAGGGGAAATTCGGGACAGACCAGCAAAGCCCGCATCGCCTTAAAACTCCTCACCTCAAGATATACTGGCGCCGATTCCTGCAACCAGCCCCTTTACTGCCACCTCACCGGGTCTCCCGCCTTGATGCCGTGCCGGTCCGCAAACCCGGCGGGCACTTCCAGGACCTGGCTCACCGGCGCCGGCGAGATCACATCGCCCGGGAAGGTCGCGGGCACGTTCCGGGTCAGCCCCGCCACCCGCCCGTCCCCGATCCAGATGAAGTCCAGGGGGATGAGCATCCCCCGCATGCAGAAGGTCTGCACCTCGGTCTCCGGCATGAAGAAGAGCATCCCCCGGCCCTCCGCTAACTCCTTCCGGTGACCCAGGCCCAGGTAGAGCCGCTCCGGGCTCCGCACGGCTTCAGCCAGCACCGTGACCTGCCCCAGGCTCACCCGCACCCAGGGGTTGCCCTGTTCCGAGACTTCCTGCCCCCCCGCCGGCCCGGCCAGCCCGGCCAAGACGGCCATGACCGCGCAGAGCAGCCCGGCCGTTACCCCCCTGGTCCTGATCCGGTCGATGCTCATCTCTCCCTTTCCTGCGGTCCCCTCAGGGCGCTTGCCTCCTGCTTTTCTCAAGGGGCCCCGGACCATCGCTGGCCGGCGCCCCCCTATAGCATACCCCATTTCAGGCTGCGGCCCCAAGCAATCTTTGCGGAAAACCTCCGGGCCCGGTCCGGCCCCAGGCACGCCGCCCGGAGTCTCGCCCCTGCCGCCCCAAAATTCCTCAAACTCCCCGCCCTGTGTTATAGTATGCCTGACCCTCAGTCTTACCAGTGCCTGCGGCCGGGCCGGCCCGGCTCACCCTGACCCATCTGCGAGGAGACTCCGTTATGAAGATTGTCGCCGTGCTGGGAAGCCCCCGGCCCCAGGGCAACAGCAGCACCCTGGCCCGCGCCTTCCTCCAGGCCGCCGGGGCCCGGGGCGCCGAAATCACCGAATTTCTCCTGAACCCCATGGATTTCCAGGGCTGCCAGGGCTGCGGCGCCTGCAAAACCACCCGCGACACCTGCATCCTCGAGGACGGCCTGGTCCCGGTGCTAGAAGCCGTCCGGGACGCCGACCTCCTGGTCCTGGCCTCGCCGGTCTACTTCGGGGACCTCAGCGGCCAGCTCAAATGCTTCTTTGACCGCACCTATTCCTACTTCAACCCCGATTTCTCCTGCCGCCTGGCCCCGGGCAAGCGCGTCGTCATGGTCCTGACCCAGGCCAACCCCGATGCCGCCGAGTTCGCCGACATCTTTACCCGCTACCAGCGCTGGTTTACCTGGTTCGGCTTTGCTTCCAGCCATCTCCTCCGAGCCGTCGGCGTCCGGGACCCCGGCGAAGTCGCCGCCCAGACCGCCGCCCTCAATGCGGCCGCGGCCCTGGCCCGGGAGCTGGTGAAAGGTTAAACCCTGGATCGCCGGGCGGGGGCCGGGGACCGTAGCTCCCGCCGCCCCCGCTTTCCAGCCTGTGAGCCATGTAGGGTGGGCCCTGCCCACCATTTTCTTTATATGGTGGCACAGGTTTTTAACCTGTGCGTTCCCAGGTTGGAAACCTGCGCCACGAAAAGCGCTTAAATGACGGGGTCGGGGTTGATCGGGGTGGCCCCGGCGTCCTGGCCCCCGGCAACGTCAGGTCCAGGGCGCGGTCCCCCTTACTTGCCCTGATATCGATAGTCCGGTTGCGGATAATAAGGGTTCTGGCTCGGCGGGATTGGCTTTGCCGGGGTTGGGTTTACCGGGGTGGGGCTGGTTGGGGGCGGCGGCCCTTTCCCGCTGCCGGTATAAGGGTTGAATTGGCCGGTATAAGGATTGATCTTCCCCGGGGTCGAAAACCGGTCGTTCTTCACGTCCTCCGGGGTCTGCCAGTGCCCTTCCACCTGGGTGCCGTCCTTGTCGGTGTACGGCTCAATCCATTTCTGCCCCCAGGC
>JBKQVS010000078.1:0-15884 GCA_052139855.1 Desulfobaccales bacterium | reverse complement strand
CCCCTCAAACTCCCCACCCACCCCCCTGCAAGGGGATGGGGTTGGGGAGTTTGGGGGAAGGGGGAGGGGCTTTTTCGTAAGTGGTCCCTAGCCCCTTCCCCCAAATCTATTTTGTCCCCACCCGTTCCGGGCCGGCGGTGATGGGTTTGCCGGTGGCGGCGGCGATGGAGCGGAGCATGCCCGGGTAGATCTTTTTGTGTAAGGGGTCCAGGCTATACCAGTAGGCGATGCCCAGGAGGCCGTGGGGGAGGAAGCGGGCCGTCTGAGTGAGTTGGGTGCCGCCATCGGGGAGGGGGGTGAGGCGAAATTCCAGGGTGGCCTCTCCGGGCATTTTCATTTCGGCCAGGAGCAGGAGGCGTTGATTCGGCTCGAATTCGAGGACCCGGAAGAAATCCAGGGCGTCGCCGGGGTTAAGTTCGGTGGGGTGGCGGCGGCCGCGCCGGAGGCCGGCGCCCCCCAGGAGTCGGTCGATCCAGCCACGGACGGCCCAGAGGGAGTTGCCGTAATACCAACCGGTGGCCCCGCCGATGCGGGTGAGGGGCTGCCAGACCTCAGCCGGGGCGGCCTGGAGGCGAATGCGGTAGCTGAGGCTCAAGACGGTGCCGCCGGTGAAATCGGCGTCGCCGCAGGCGGCCCATTCCGGGGGGGTGAGCCGGCCGGCGTCGCTCCAGCAGGTTTCCACCCGCTGCTGTTCCACTCGCTGCAAGGCGAGGCGGATGGTGGTGCGGCAATCGAGCAGTTCCTGGGGAATGATCTCCCGGATACGGTTATCCAGGCAGACGACGGGATTGGCCAGGCCTGCGGCCAGGGGTTGGGCCAGGGAGGCGGGGACCGGGGTCACCAGGTGAATCCAGTAGGAACTGAGCCGGGGGGTGAGCACCGGCAGGGGGATGATCAGGCGTGGGGCGAGATGGGCCTCTTCGGCATAGATATCCATGAGTTGCCGGTAGGTCACCACTTCGGGGCCGCCGATGTCGAAGGTTTGGCCCCGGGTATGGTCGTGGTCCAGGCAGCCCATGAGGTAGGTGAGGACGTTGGTGATGGCGATGGGCTGTACGGGGGTATGGACCCAGCGGGGGGTGAGCATTACCGGCAGGCGGTCCACCAGGTAGCGCAGGATTTCGAAGGCCGCGCCCCCGGAACCGAGGATCATAGCGGCGCGCAGGCAGGTGGTAGGGACGGCGCCGGCTTGGAGAATCCGGGCCACCTCGAAGCGGGAGCGCAGGTGCTGGCTCAGGTTGGGGTCGTCGGCGTCTCCCAAGCCCCCGAGGTAGATGATGCGGTCCAGGCCGGCGGCAGCCGCGGCTTGGGCCAGGTTGCGGGCGGCCTGGCGGTCGGCGGCGGCGAAGTCTTTGGCGGCCGCGGTCATGGAGTGCACCAGGTAGAAGGCGGCCCAGCAGCCCTGGGCCGCCTGGCGCAGGGAGGGGGCGTCCATGACGTCGCCCTGGGCCAATTCGAGGCGGGGGTGATTGCCCCAGGGGCGGTGGCGCATTTTGCTGAGGGAGCGGCCCAGGGCGCGGACCCGGTACCCCGCGGCCAGGAGGCGGGGCACCAGGCGCCCCCCGACGTAGCCGGTGGTGCCGGTAACCAGCACCGGTTTTTCAGGCATGGGCATGACCTCCGGGCAAAAATCAGGGGGTCAGGATGGCGATGGCGGCAGCCGCTTCAACTTTAATGGAAAAGGTTGTCCTAAGCCACAGAAAATGCGCAGTTTGAGAGGGGCGGCATCTAACGGCAATTCGGGGCCCGTCTTAACTTTTTGCCTTTCAGGGGCACCTCTTATATAGTGGGTCATAATTTCGCCGGGATTGGGGCAGGGCGGGCGGTGGGCCCGGCCGGCGGCCGGCGGGATCAGTTGTCGGCTACGGCAGGGCATAGAAGGATGACTGCGGCTGGGGCCCGGGAGATAACGCGACAACATGGGGCTATTCAGTAAAACCATTTCGATCCGATGGAGTCTGCTGCGCAGCTTCGTGGTCCTCATCCTGTTGAGTTCCCTGACGGTGCTCATGCTCATGACCATCCGGGCGGAACAGACGGAGAGGGATCTGTCCGAGCAGCTCATCAACCGCGGGACGCTTCAAGCCAGGGAGGAACTGGATCGCTTTTTTCACCCGGTGAAATCGAATTCCCTGATTGCGGCGCGCTGGGGGATGGCGGGCAAGCTCAATCTGGCTGAGGTGGTGGCAGGTCCGGCGGGCAAGCTCTCATCCAGCCAGGTGGCGGCCGTCACCCGCATCAACACGTTACTGTTGCCGGTCATGCAGCTTTTCCCGGAAATGTCCTCCCTACAGGTGGCCAACGCCCGGGGCGACGGTTTGATGATCATCCGCCTGGAGGCCGGCCGCATCCGCAACCGGGTGGTTTCCCGGGAGAAGTGGGGGACCCGGACGCTCTGGTTTGAGGTTGACCGGGAGGGCCGGCCGCAATCCCCGGAATGGCGAGAGGTGGACTATGAACCGAGAAGCCGGACCTGGTATACGGGGTTAAAAGATTTGCCGGATGGAGAAGTTTTCTGGACCGAGCCGTATATTTTCTTTACCACGCGGGATTTGGGCATCACGGCCTCGGTCAAATGGCAGGACCGGGGGATGGAATACGTGTTTGCCACGGATATCCTGTTGACGTCGATCACCGACTTTACCCACCGGGACACCACCCAACTCAGCAAACACTCCCAGACCGCGGTTTATACCCAAGACTGGCGCGTGGTGGGACTGCCTCGGGACAAGAAGTTTCGGGATCAGGAATCGATTCGCCGGGCCTTGCTGCTGCCGATCGATAAAATGCAGATTCCGGAATTAAAGGCGGCGGTAAGAATAGCCGAAGGCAATAAAGAAATCAGCGGGGAAATCAAGAAGTCGGGCAAGGCCATATTCAGTTATGAGTCCCAGGGTGCGACCTGGTGGGCCGGGGTGAATTTGTATCCCTTGGGGGAAAAGCGCCATCTCTGGATCGGCATCCTGGTTCCCAACGACGATCTCCTGGAGGGCATTACCCAACTGCGCCTGCATATTCTGGGGGCGACGCTGATAACTCTCCTGGCGGCTTTGGCCTATTCGTTCCTGCTGGCCCGATCCTACAGCCAGCCGCTGGAGGCGTTGGCCGCCCAGAGCCGGCGGATACGCGACCTGGATTTCCAGGCCGATGAGAAAATTGATGCGAAACTGCGTGAATTCAAGCAACTGGAGGAAGCCCAGTCCCAGTCGCTGGCGGCGCTGCAGTCCTTCTCCCGATACGTGCCCATAGAGATTGTCAAAGAACTGATGGCCAAAGGTGAGGTGGCCCGGATCGGCGGGCACACGGAGACCCTGACGATCCTGTTCACCGACATCGCTGGTTTCACCAACATCTCGGAAGCCATGGACCCGGAGACCTTGACCAATCACCTGGCCGGGTACTTCCAGGCCATGATCGACGCCCTGCACCACCACGGGGCCACGGTGGACAAGATCGTCGGTGACGCGATTGTGGCGTTTTGGGGGGCGCCGACGCCGATGCCGGACCAGACAGACCTGGCCCTTAAAGGGGTGCTGGAGTGCCGGGACACCCTGGAGGGCTTAAATCAGACCTGGCGGGCCCAGGGCCTGCCGGAACTCCCGACCCGCTTCGGCCTGGCCACCGGACCGGTGGTGGTGGGCAATATGGGGGCACCCACCCGACTGGCCTACACGGTGCTGGGAGACACGGTGAATCTGGCTAGCCGCCTGGAAGGGCTGAACAAGGTATACGGTACCAGCATATTAGTGGATATGGGCACGCAGCAGGCCGGCGGGGACCGGTACGTCATGCGCCACCTGGACCGGATCATCGTGGCCGGCAAGACCCAGGCCACCGACATTTTTGAACTGCTGGGTGGGGCCGGGACAGTTCCCCCGGCGAAGCTTGCGGCGGCCCGGCGGTATGAGGCGGCGTGGGATAAGTACCGGTCGGGGGATTTCCACCAAGCCCTGGAGGAACTGGCGGGCTTTGAGGCCGAGTTCGGGCCGGACGCGGCGGTGGAGCGCTTGCGGCAGACCTGCGAGGTGTACCGGAGTTGTCCACCGGAAAAAGACTGGGACGGAATTTCACGCATGACGACCAAATAGGGCGGCCTCAGAGGGAGGCTGGCGGACTCGCCGGGAGGGAGGAAGGCCATGGCAAGGATCAGGATCCGGAGAATGACGCGGCTGCTGATAGCCCTGTTCATGCTGTCTGCACCAGCGGTGATGGCGAGTGACCCCACCACGATCACGGTCACCAAAGAACAGAGTGGCCGGGAGGTGGCGCTCAAGGTGGGAGAAATCCTCAAGATCGAGCTTCCCGGGAGAGGCGGCACCGGTTATAGCTGGTCGGCGGAAGCCAGCGGCGCACCCTTCCTCAAGCTTGTGGACCAAGCCACCCGACAGGTCAAAGAGGGCCGGCCGGGAGGACCGGTGATCCAGGTCTGGCGTTTCAGGGCCGAGAAACCGGGGGCAACCGAGATCAAGATGGCGTACTTTCGACCGTGGGAAGGGGTGGGGCAGGCCAAAGACCGTTTCCTGGTCAAAATCCGGGTTGAATAGAAGCGGCAAGGTTATAGGGAGGCTCGGGGAGGGGCAGGCCGCGGCGGCCGCGCCTGGCAGCCAGATATCCGGTCAATTCACCTCATGGTCCAGATATGGCTGACCATCCGGGAGCACCCGGTTTTCGCTAATCCGTGCCGGGCGATTTCTGCCAATCTTCATAAGACTTAATGGGATAGGGAGGGAGGCCCGTCATCTCCCGCTCCTGATTCTGGCTCCGCATGTATTGTTGGTAGATTTCGTACAGCTGGCGATTTTCCACCTGGGTCGCCTGGTTCTGGCTGGGGACTTCAGCCAACGAACAGGCGCTGCACAGCAAGGCGCCGATCAGAACAAGCATGGTCAGCTTCATACACATGGCGACGTGCTCCTGGCCTCCTCCCGGCAATGTCCTTAAGAAAATCATACCAGAATGTTTCGAGATTTTGTATTAAGTTTCGCCCCGGGCATTCGATATATGCGGTCCCCGAAGGCCGGGGCGGCCGGCGTTTGGGATAAACTAGTTATTTTGCACGCTATTGTGTTATCATGCGTTGCCGGAATAGGGGAATTTCCTGCGAGCCGCAGGGGTCCCGGGTGAGAACCGGGGAAGATAAAGGAAAAAAGAACTGGCCGGTTTGCAGAAGGAAATTGTTCAGGCCATGTTGAAGACATGCTATCAACAATCACATATCAACGTGCTGGTGAAGATGTTTGCCGCTAAAAAGGCAGAGGGTTTGAGCGCGGGGCAACTGCAAGATCTTCAAACCAGGCGATTTAAGAAGCTTCTCAGGCACGTCTTACAATATTCACGATTTTATCAGTGGCATTATAAAAAGCATGGCATCACGCTTGAGAATATAGAAAATGTTTCGGTAAAAGACCTGCCGCCGATTAATAAAGAACTCATGATGGATCATTATGATGATTTTGTCTGCGATCGATTTTTAAAAAGAAAAAATATAGAAGAATTTTTGAGCCGTTGCCAAGAGCCGAGAAAAAAATATCACCACAGATATACGGTAATCCACACCTCCGGTTCTTCCGGAACCATCAGTCTATTCGTGTACGGCCCCGAGGATTGGGCGGTAGTGAGAGCTCTGGTTGTGGCCAGAGTGATAAAACCCATGCCCTATTTTTATAGGAGGATAAGATTATCGTTCATCGGGGCAACCGATGGCCACTACGCCGGTGTCAGCCTGGCCTCTGAAGTGCCATTTCTTTATGGCCGTTTTCTGCCCCTTTCCATTAATAGCCCGCTG
Organism: Desulfobaccales bacterium; assembly: GCA_052139855.1. Taxonomy (GTDB): domain Bacteria; phylum Desulfobacterota; class Desulfobaccia; order Desulfobaccales; family 0-14-0-80-60-11; genus 0-14-0-80-60-11. Next base: position 10,099 of record JBKQVS010000078.1, on the reverse strand, counting down.
GAAGCTATTGACCAGAAGAGCAATGCTTTTCGCCCGGATGTGGTGAGCGGTTACGCCTCGGGGGTCCATCTGATGGCGCAGGAGCAGCTCAAAAGGAAGAGTGCGATCCGACCGGACCGGATTATTTGCACGTCCGACCCGTTAACGCATGAAATGCGGCATACGATCAAGAAGGCCTTTGGCAGAGAACCGGTCAATTATTATGCCGGTTCGGAATCGCTGAGCATGGCGGCGCAGTGCAATCGGTATGAAAATCTCCATTTATTTACCGACTGGCACATCTTTGAAGCCGTGGACGACGATTTGCGCCCGGTGGCGGCCGGAACGCCGGCCAATCTGCTCCTGACCAATTTATATAATTACACCCAGCCGTTGATTCGGTATCAGATGCATGATGAAATCGTCATGAACCAGGAGCCTTGCGGCTGCGGATCGCCTTTGCCGACGATACGCAATCTGGCCGGCCGGCAGGAAGAATTTTTATGGTTTGATACGGCGGAAGGAAAACGGGACTATCTGCACCCGATTGTTTTAGTGGAGTTATTTGTGGCGGGCCTGAAAAAATTTCAAGTTATTCAAACCCAGAGAAATGAAATGCTCATGAAAGTTATAATTGATGGGAAGAGAGAAGCGGTGTTAGCGGCAATCCGCCAACGGATGCAGGAAATATTCTCTGGGAAAAAACTTGATAAAACGGTGCAGCTTAACCTTGAGATCGTCGAAGATATCCCCAATGACCCCATAACCGGCAAATTCAAGCTCATCATCCCGCTCAAGCATTAACCCTCCCTCCTGCCGCAAAGTCCGGGGTTTGACCATACAGCAAGTGGCGAGCAAACGGCCATGATGGTTTAGCCTGCACCACTCTTCGACTGCAATTTGGAATCACACGTGGTTGCGGAGCTGGAGTTCCACGGGATGGGGGTGGAGGTAGAACTGTTCCTGCAGGCAGGGCTGATGATATTTGCGGACATAGTGATTGATCAAGGTGGTGGGCACCACCAGGGGGACGTAGCCCTGGTGGTAGGAATCGATGACTTCCCGTAATTCCTGTTTTTCGTCGGGGGACAGGTCTTTTTTGAAATACCCCATGAGGTGAGAAAGGACAATGGTGTTTTTCTTGGGGGTGGCTTTGAGGCGCAAGGCCTCCATGAGCCGGGACTGGTAGCGGCGGCAGAGCTCCGGGAGAGGAAGCTCTTTGGCCCGGGCCGCCAGGCGGCCCAGCTCCCGGTAAAGATTGGGGCTGTGGGCCAGGATGAGGAGTTTGTGGCGGGTATGGAAGGCCACCAGGCCGCGGAGGTTGGGGCCGGGGGCCAAGAATTCCCGCCAGCGCAGCAACACAAAGAGGCGGGCGATGAAGTTTTCCCGGAGGACGGGATCATGGAGCCGGCCCTCCTCTTCCACCGGCAGGAGGGGAAAGTGCTCCATAAAGATGCGGGCGAACATCCCCACGCCCCGGGCCACCGGCGGGCCCGGACCGCGCTCAGGGTAGACTTTGACCCGCTCCATGCCGCTGCTGGGGGATTTGCTCTTGAAAATAAAGCCGCAGAGGTTTTCCTGCTCCAGTTCCCCAACGCGTTTTTGGGCCCAGGTCAGCATACGGCGGGTGAGATCGACCTTGGTGCGGACGGTCATCAGGCGGGGGGCTTCCGGGTCCCCCACCAGGCGCATGGCCTCCCGGGGCACCCCCAGGCCGCATTCGACTTCGGGGCAGACGGGGAAAAATTCCAGATATTGGCCCAGGGTGCCGGTGATAAACCGGTCTAACTGATGGCCGCCGTCAAAGCGGACCGACTCCCCCAGCAAGCAGGCGCTGATTCCTATCCGAATTTTTTCCATAAGCCTCAGGCTCCTGATGGGATACATCGGAGCACGCAAGAAATACTGCCAATTATGATGGCAGGCATGGCAGGCTGCGCCCCGACATTTGGCACGGCAACCTATTTCACGGTCAATATACCATACAGGAGATGGTTGAAAAAGCAGCAGATACCGGTGGCGGAACCGGGGTCCGGGGGGGCGGCAGGCCGCGGCCAAGAAAAAAAGTCAGGCCGGGAAAATCGTGGGTACACAACGGGGGTTGATCGTGATAGAATGATTCATTTTGTGAAAAATTTCTCTTGACTCTGGGGAAAAAAATCGGGCAAAATTCGTGATGGCGCCCGGTTTGAGGCAGTGAGGCAAGCATGGCTGAGGAAAACTCCGGCCAGGTGGCGTTAGAACCCCTGCTGGCCGCCTGGATCAAATGGACCATGGATTTTTGGGACACCATGGCCCATATGGGTCCCGGTCCGGCAGGCGTCGAAGGGTGCGCCGGCCAGGCCCCTGGGGAGACAGCCGGCTTGGGGGATGCCTGGCAGGCGTCCTTGAACTTATGGCAGGCTTTTTTTTCGCTGCTGACGGAGGCGGGAACGGTAGCCGCGGTGTTTCAAGGCATCCAGGCTCCCTCGAAGATTATTTTGCGGATGGCCCAGGCAGGGTGGGGAGGCTATTTCTCTCTCCACCAACAATGGCTGGAGGGCTGGCAGGAAGGTGGGGCGGTTTCCGGGAAAAGTGGTTATGAAAACCTGGATCAGGAAATTTTCAGGGCCTGTAATGAGATCTTTGAGCATGACTTCCGCCAGTTATTAAACCTGCCGCACCTGGGCCTGACCGGGCTCTCCCAGGAGAGGGTCAACCGGGCCACGGAAAAGTTCAACCAGTTTCAGGCCGCCATGGCCGAATTCATCCATCTTCTCTACCTGCCGGTGAAAAAATCCCTGCGGGCCATGAGGGGAGTGGGGGGGCATGGCAGGCAGGAAAATCCCCCGGAAGATTTTAAGGACTACTACAAGGGGTGGCTGAAGATCCTGGAAGGGCATTACATGACCCTGTTCCAGTCGGCGCAGTTTATCCGGACCCTGACCAACACCCTCAGTGCCCTGGTAGATTTCAGCACGGCCAAGGAGGAACTGGTGTCCGAGGCCATGACCGCCCTGGGTCTGCCCACTCGCCGGGAAATGGATGAGCTGCACCGGGAGCTTTACCTGCTGAAGAAGAGTGTGAAAGGGCTGGCCCAAAAGGCCGGCCGGAGCGAGCCGGCCCGGGGGGCAGGCTGATGGACCGGCCCAAAATCCCGGTGAACCTGATCCTGGCCAAGCTGGCGGCGGACGCGGAAGAGGCCAAGCACCGCCTGGAGAAAGCCAGGGATATTTTCCACGGCCCCCTGGCCACGGATATTGGGACCACGCCCTATGAACTGGTCTATCAAGAAGACCGGGTCAGGCTCAAATATTACCGGCCGGAAGCGGCCCGGCTCAAGACCCCGCTGCTGCTGGTACATGGACTGTTTAACCGGGAAACCTTGCTGGACCTCCAGCCGGGCCGGAGTATGGTGCAGAATCTCCTCACGGAAGGCGTGGAGGTTTATCTGATTGAATGGGGCTCTCCCAGCCGCAGAGACCAGTTCCTCACCCTGGATGACCATATCAACGGCTATATGGATAACCTGGTGGAATTTATTTGCGGCCGGCATGAGGTTTCCCAGGTAAATCTCATGGGGGTGTGCCTGGGGGGGACCTTTGCGGTCATCTACGCAGCCCTCCACCCGGAAAAGATCAGGAACTTGATCACCACCGCGACGCCCACGAACTTTAATACGGCCAAGGGCCTGTTACACATCTGGATGCAGGAGATTGACGTGGATCGTTTGGTGAATGCCTTTGGCAACTTGCCGGGCAACCTGGTGAACGCGGCCTTCCTGCTTCTCAACCCCCCCCGGCTCCTTTTGGATAAGTATTTGGGGTTCTTGGAAAATATGGACAACAAAGATTTTGTGGAAAACTTTATCCGCATGGAGAAATGGATCTTCGACAGCCCGGACGTGCCGGGGGAGACCTTGCGGCAGATAATCAAGGACCTGTACCAGGGCAACCGGTTGGTGCAGGGCAAGATGCGGGTGGGGGAGCGCCGGGTGGATCTCAAACGGGTCACCATGCCGCTGTTGAATATCTATGGCCAGTACGACCATCTGGTACCCCCGGAGGCATGCGAAATCCTGACGAAAAAGGTGGGGAGCCGGGATACCGAGAATGTCTGTCTGGATACGGGACATGTGGGCATTTATGTCAGTGCGCGATTTCAGAGAGAAACGATCCCCAAGATTGCTGGCTGGCTGCTGGCCAGGGAAGGCTGAGTCCCCCTGAGGGGGCGTGAAATTAAAACGCGCCGCGTGGCAACGGCAAGAAAGAGTACGGCGATGCCGGTAAAAGTCGATTATTTCGAAAAGTTATCCGAGATCTGCCAGGCTTTCGGCACGGCTCGCAACCGGCGGGAACTCCTGGAGATGATCTTTACCAGCGCCATGGAGGTCCTGGGGGGCAAGGCCGCGTGCCTCTATCTGATGGAGCCGGGCAAAACGGAGCTGATGCCGGTGGCCCAGAAAGGCTTGTCGGAGAGGTATTTCCGTTCCAGACAATCCATGCTGGTGCAGAAGATCGTGCCCCTGGTTTTGAAGAAAGGCTTTTTTTATTGCCGGGACGCGGCGACGGACCCCAAGCTGGAATATCCCGACGCCAAGAAGGCCGAGGGCATCGCCTCGATCCTGGCGGTGCCGGTGATGGTCAAAGGCAGGAACATCGGGGTCTTTTGCCTGTTCACGGGCAGCCCTCAAGATTTTACCCCGGAGGAGAAGAAATTTCTCTCCTTATTGGCGCAACAGGGGGGCGGGGTCATGGAGCATGCCCGTCTCATCGACCACCTGCACCGGGGGACCCAGCTCTTTTTCGACCTGGCCGTCAACCTGAGCAGCAGCCTGGAAGTAAAAGGGATCCTGCGGGCCATGACCACCGACCTGGCCAAGGCCCTGGTGGGGGTGACGGGGGTCTCCATCCGGCTCCTGGATGAGACCAAGGAGACCCTGGAATTGGTGGCATCGTTCGGGTTGAGTAAAAAATATCTGCAAAAGGGGCCGGTGCTGGCGCAGAAGAGCATCGCCCAGGCCCTGAAGAACGGCAAACCGGTGATTATTTTGAACGCCGCCACCGACCGCAGGGTGCAATACCGCACCATGAACAAAGAAGAGGGGATTGTCACGATTCTGGCGGTGCCCATCAAGACCAAGGAGAGGGCGATCGGGGCGCTGCGGCTTTACAGCAAGGCGGTGAGGCATTTCACCGCGGAAGAGATCAAGCTGGTCACGGCCCTGGCCTATCTGGGGGGGTTGGCCATCCAGAATGCCTCGTTGTATCTGATGTGCCAGACGGATATGAAGGACCTGCAAGAGGAGTTGTGGAGCCACCGGTCCTGGTTTTAGGGGGAGGCAGGGGCACCCCGGCCACTGGACCAGACGGCCCGGGGCACCGGGGCCCGGGCGATCTCAGCCTCCCAAAGCCAGCCAGCCAGGATCGGTTGGGACAGCCTGAAAGTTAATCCGCTTTCTCAGTGAAGTAGTAGAGTATCTTATGCTTGCCCTCCAATTCCTGGCGGAGGGCTTTTTCATCTTTGACGTGTTGGGCCCGGATATAGACGCTCTTGAAACCCTCCGGGGCTCCTTCATAGCGGGTCATGATACTGGCGATGCGCCCGCCGTGGACCCGGATCACGTCGGTGACCTGCTTAATGTAGCCAGGCTGATCGGGCAATTCCAAGCCCATGGCCAGGGGCCCCTGATAAAATCCCGAGATGGAGACAAAGGCCCGGAAGACGTCACCTTTGGTGAGAATCCCGGCCAGGGCGCCCTGGGGGTCCACCACCGGCAAGGCCGAGATATGGTGTTGGAGCATGACGGCGGCGGCTTTTTCCACGGTAACCCCGGAGGCGATGGTAAAGAGGTGCTTGGGGATCAGGCTTTTAACCGCGATGGTGTCCAGCAGATAGTACATTTCGTGAATATCCAGAGCCGTGGCCTTGGAAGGGGTGGCCTCTTTGAGGTCCCGGTCAGAAACGATGCCCACGAGGCGGCCTTTTTTCAGAACCGGCAAGTGTTGAATATCATTTTGCTTCATGACCTTGGAGGCCTTCATGATGGAAGTATCTTCATCAATGGTGACCAGGTCTTTGCTCATCCAATCCTGAACCGGCATGACCAACCTCCTAAAAAAGTTGTCAGTTGTCAGTGATCAGTGGTCAGTAAAAGAGACAGATATTTATCTCGCTTGCCAAAGGTTTTCTGCATGATATCTGACCAGGCTGTATTCACTCCTGACGACTGGCAACTGATCACTGACAACTGCTCTTAAATTCCTAAGTAGGTGCGGCGCACCTCGTCGTTTTTGCTGAGTTCCCGGGCCGGGCCTTCCAGGTGAACCTTGCCTTCGGCCAGGACGTAGGCATAATCGCTCACCGCCAGGGCCATGGTGACGTTCTGCTCCACCAGGAGCATGGTGAGGCCGGTTTTCTTCAGGCGGGTCAGGGCCTCAAAGAGGGTGAGGGCCAGCAGGGGGGAGAGGCCCAGGGAGAGCTCGTCCAGCATGAGGACTTCGGGTTCGGCCATCAAGCCGCGGCCCACGGCCACCATCTGCTGTTCACCGCCGCTCAAGGTGCCGGTTTTCTGGCGGGCCCGTTCCTTGAGGCGGGGGAAGAGTTCGTAGACCTTGTCGAGGTTTTGATCAAAAGTGGCCCGGGCCCGGGGGGAGAAGGCCCCCATTTCCAGGTTCTCGTAGATGGTCATTTCGGTGAAGAGCTGGCGGCCTTCGGGCACCAGGACCATGCCGGACTTGGCCCGGGCATGGGCGGACAGGTGGGTGACGTCTTTGCCCTGGAAGGAGACGGAGCCGTCGAGGGGCCGAATCAACCCCATGACGGTTTTGAGCAAGGTGGTCTTGCCGACGCCGTTACTGCCCACCAGGGTGGTAAGTTTGCCCGGTTCCAGCTTGAGATTGACCCCCCAGAGGATCTGGACGCCTTCGTAGCCTGCGGCAATGTGGTCAACTTCTAATATAGCCATGGAATCTACTCCGCCAGCAGTTGCGCGGTCATTTTGGGATCGCCGAGATAGGCCTCGATCACCTGGGGATTGTTGGCCACTTCTTCGGGGGGGCCGGTGGCGATCAAAATGCCGTAATCCAGGACCAGGAGGCGGTCGGAAATGGACATGATGGCCTGCATGACGTGTTCGATCATGAGAATGGTGACCCCTTGATCCCGGATGGCCCGGACGGTTTCCATCATGGAGGCGATTTCCGAGGGGTTGAGGCCGGCCAGGACTTCATCCAGCAGCAGCAGGTAAGGTTTGGCGGCCAGGGCCCGGGCCATTTCCAGGCGCTTTTTCATGGCCACGTTGAGGCTCCCGGCGGGCAGGTCGGCCCGGTCGATCAAGCCCACCTGGGTCAAGGCCTCATCGGCCAGGCGGGCTGCGGTCCGCAGGCCGTGGTGTTCCCGGCCGAAACAGGCGCCGACCATGACGTTTTCCCGGACCGTGAGTTCGGCCAGAGGGCGCACCACCTGGTGGGCCCGGGCCAGGCCGCGCCGGGCCATTTCATAGGAGGGCCGGCGGGTGACATCCTCACCCCGGAAGAATACCTGGCCTTGGGTGGGCGAATAGACGCCGTTGATGACGTTGAACAGGGTGGTTTTGCCGGCGCCATTGGGTCCGATGAGCCCCAGAATCTGACCTTCGGGCAGATCAAAGGTGACGTCGGTGAGGGCCTGGAGGCCGCCGAACCGTTTGGAGACGTCCTTAACCTGGAGGATCAAGTCGGGGCTCATTCCAGTACCCTCCTGAGGCGGGGGAAGCGCTCCCGCACCCAGCCGACCGCGCCCCCGGGCACAAAGAGCACGATGAGGAGGAGAATGCCGCCGGACAGGGCCAGATGCAGGTTTTTGAAGATGGGACTGACCAGCAGGTAACCCCGCAACCGTTCATAGGCAAAGGCGCCCAGAATGGGTCCCAAAACCAGGCCTTTGCCGCCCAGCATGACCATCACCAGGATCTCGAGGGACATCTGAAAGCGGAAGGCATCTTCGGGTTCGACATTGCCGTTCTTAAAGAAATAGAGGGTGCCGACGAAAGCCGGAAAAAAGGCCGACAGGGCAAAAGCCATCGTTTTGGCCCACGGGGCTTTGACGCCCATGACCATAGCGGCGTCTTCGTCCTCCCGGATGGCGATCAGCCCCAGACCGAAGCGGGAGTGCTTCACCAGGTAGCTGAGCACCACGGTGGCAATAGTGACGAGCCACAAAAGGGTGAAGATCCACCACAGGGCCGGGCCGGCGCCGCCGTACTTGTCATAGGCCGAAAAATTGACGTACATGCCGGTGGAGCCGCCGAAAGGCTCGAAATTGGCCACAAAGGCCCGGGCCGCTTCATTGACCCCGATGGTGGCCAGGGCAAAGTAGGCGCCCCTGAGCCTCAGCACCGCGCCGCCGATGATGACGGCCACGAGGACCGACAGGCAGCCGCCGCCCAGCATGGCCAGGTAGAGCGGCCAGCCCATTTCGCTGAGCAGATAGAAACCGAAATACCCGCCCAGGCCGAAAAAGACGATGTGGCCGAAATTGACATACCCGGTAAAGCCCATGATGATATTGAGGCTGGAGGCCAGGGCGATGAACATCAACACGGTAAAGGCGGTCTCTCGCAGGGTGTCCTGCCGGATGATGAGGACAATGGCCCCGCCCACGGTGACTAAAAGAATATTTAGCCAGAAACCCGGTTGTCGCCAGAAGTTCATTTACTTGGCTCCCATAATCCCGGTGGGCCGGACCACCAGCACCAGGACGAAGAGGCCGAATTCCACCACCGGCACCCAACTGACCGGCATAAAGATGGGGACAATGCCCTCGAGACCGCCCAGGATCAGCCCGCCGAAGAGGGCTCCCAGGGGGTTGCCCAAGCCGCCCAGGACGCAAATCACAAAGGACTTCAACTGGTAGGTGCTGCCGCTCAGAATCGTAAAGGGGAAGAAAGTGGCGGTTAAGCCGCCGGCCACCGCGGCGAGCATGGTCCCCAACCCAAAGGTCAGGGCCAGAATCTTGGAGGAAGGGATGCCCATCAACTCGGCCGCGGCCCGATTATCGGAGACGGCGCGGATGGCCTTGCCCGGGCGGGTAAAATAGAGAAAGAGGTAAAGGGCGCCGGTCATGACCAGGGAGGCGGCGGCGGCAAAGAGGCGAGTGCCCTGGAGGATTATGGGTCCCAGGACAATGGAACCCAGAGAGAAATCGACATTCTGAGGCGACGTGCTGAATACGGTGGTGCCGATGCCGATAATGATCATATTGACGGCAAAGGTGCCCAACAAGGTATAGAGGTAGCCGGCCTGGATCACCCGGGCCAGCGACACGATATACACGATGACCCCAAAAACCAGGGCCATGGCTACCAGGAGCAGCAAGCCGATATAGGGGTTGACCCCCGCGCCGGTAAAGAGGAGGTAGATGGTAAACATGCCCAGAGCCATGGTGGCGCCGTGGGCCAGGTTTATGACCCGCATCACTCCCCAAATTAACGACAGGCCCATGGCGGCAATGCCGTAAACAAAGCCGATGAGCAGACCATCCACGATGGAAGCAGATATCTGTCCAAACACGATGAATTCCTCTCCCCGGTGAACCCTGCCATTACCGGGTCTGATAATGGCAGGGCGGATGGGTTTGTTACGTGGTTAACGGGCGGGAAGGAGGAAGGCCGATCCGGTGGCGGCGGCCGGCGGGTAGACGGCTACCTTTTCCGGTTTGCCTTGCTTATCCTTCTGCCACTGGATGTAGATCATTTCATGGCCTTCCTGGAGACCGTGGAGTTTGCCCGTGTTGAACTTGATGCGGCCATAGAAAGTGTACATATCTTCCTTATCGATGGCGGCCTTGACTTTTTCCGTGTCAATGGAACCGGCGGTTTCGATGGCCTTCTGCAGGATCAGGCCCGCGGCGTAGCCCCCGGCGCTATGGTAGGAAGGTTCTTCCTTGCCGTATTTAGCCGCATAGAGCTTGAGGAATTCCGGGACGGTGGGGCCGAACCATGCGATATTTTCTGCCTTGGCGGCTTCAGGGGTGTACTTGGCCATAGGTTCCCACTGGCTGGAGCCGACGACACCGATACAGGCTTCCCCCAGCTCGGCGAATTTGGGCTCCGGCGGGGCCACCAGCAAGGCGATCATCTTGGTGGGAACCTTCTTTTCGT
>JBKQVS010000077.1:0-26814 GCA_052139855.1 Desulfobaccales bacterium | reverse complement strand
AGAGGGCGGGAATGAGCTTGCGCCAGGAGAGGTCGCCGGCGCCCCCGAAAATGACGAAGACCGTGGGCTCCGGCCGGTGATCGGTTCCCATAAGCACTCCTTGGATGGATTTGAGGGGAGGGCCGGGGGAAGTCAATTCCCCCGCCCTCCCCTCAAACTCCCCTCCCATCCCCCTGTAAGGGGTTGGGGGAGGGAGTCTGAGGGAGGGGGGAGGGGCCACTTACGAAAAAGCCCCTTGCCCCCTCCCTCAGAAAACGAGCCTGACTCTCCTTAAGGAGTTCTTATGGGAACTGATCACCGGCCGGAGCCCACGGTCTTCGTCATTTTCGGGGGCGCCGGCGACCTCTCCTGGCGCAAGCTCATTCCCGCCCTCTACAATCTTTCTCTGGACCACTGGCTGCCGGAGCAGTTTCTCGTCATCGGCACCGGCCACCTCCACACCAGCGATGAGGATTTTCGCCTCCATCTCCGGGAGGGGGTGGATAAATTTTCCCGCCGCGGGAAGACCACGGACCAGGACTGGCAGGGTTTTGCGGCCCACTTGAGCTTCATGGCCGCGGACCTGGATCAGCCGGGGGTCTTCAACGATCTGGCCAAAAAGCTCACGGACCAGGATAAGGCCTGGGATACTCGGGCCAACCGCATCTTTTACCTGGGTCTGCCCCCCGAAATGATTGGCCCGGTGGCCCGGGAACTGGGGAAGGCCAGGCTGAACCATGACCGCCAGCGGGCCCGCATCGTGGTGGAAAAGCCCTTTGGCCATGACCTGGATTCCGCCCGGGCCCTGAACCGCACCCTCGGGGAGATCTTCCAGGAATCGCAAATCTTTCGCATCGACCACTATCTGGGCAAGGAGACGGTTCAGAATATCCTGGCCTTTCGTTTTGCCAACACCCTGTTTGAGCCCATTTGGAACCGCCACTACATCGACCACGTCCAGATCACCGTGGCCGAGGCCGACGGCGTGGGCAGCCGGGCCCACTACTATGACCACGCCGGCGCCTTAAGGGACATGATCCAGAATCACTTGCTGACCATCATGTGCCTTATCGCCATGGAGCCGCCCAACTCCTTCAGCGACAATGAAGTGCGCAACAAGAAGGTGGACGTCCTCCGGGCCGTCCGGCCCATCTCGCCGGACGCGGTCCATAACTACGCGGTGCGGGGCCAGTACGGCGCCGGCGCCATCGACGGGCAAATAGTCAAGGGCTACCGCGCCGAAACCAATGTGGCCCCCGATTCCGCCATCGATACTTTTGCCGCCCTCACGCTCTATGTGGACAACTGGCGCTGGGAGGGGGTGCCCTTCTATCTGCGCACCGGCAAGCGTCTCCCCGCCAAGATTTCCGAAGTCTCCATTCAGTTTCGGGGGGTGCCCCACCAGAGCTTCCCGGCCACTTCGGTGCTGGACTTCCAGCCCAACCGCCTCATCATTGCCATCCAGCCCGAGGAAGGCATCTTTCTTCGCTTTGAGGCCAAATACCCGGGCCCCATCATGCGCCTGTCGCCGGTGCTCATGCAGTTTTTCTACCGCGAGGCCTTTAAAATCGCCACCCCCGAGGCCTATGAAACCCTGTTGCTCGACGTCATGCTGGGAGACGCCACCCTGTTTATGCGGGCCGACCAGACCGAGGCCGCCTGGTCCATCCTGACCCCCGTCTTAGAGGCCTGGTCCGCCATCCGGCCCACCGACTTTCCCGACTATGCCGCCGGGACCTGGGGCCCCGAAAGCGCCAATACCCTCCTGGCCCGGGAGGGCCGCAGTTGGGTGGCCCCCACCTTTCTCCAATGCCAGGAAGACCAGCCGGTCTGCCGGGTCGTCATGGCGCCCCCATGATCCGGGTCTATCCCGACCTCGAGGCCTTGAGCCGGGCCGCCGCCGCCTTGATTGCGGCCCAGGCGAATCTGGCCGTGGCCGCCCGGGGCTGCTTCAGCATCGCCCTCGCCGGCGGCGCCACCCCCCGGCGCACCTATGAACTGCTGGCCGGCCCGCCCCTCATGGATCAGGTGCCCTGGGACCGGGTCCACGTCTTCTGGGGGGATGAGCGCTGCGTGTCTCCGGACGACCCCCGCAGCAACGCCCGCATGGCCCGGGAGGCCTGGCTGGACCGCGTCCCCATCCCCGGCCTTCAGATTCACCCCATCGACTGTGCCCAAGACCCCGCCGCCGCGGCCCGGGACTACGAAGCCGGGCTCCGGGAGTTCTTTGCCGGGGCCTCCCCCCGTCTGGACCTGGTCCTCCTGGGCCTGGGGGACAACGGCCACACCGCCTCCCTCTTCCCGGGCACGCAGGTTTTGGAGGAGCAAAAGCGCTGGGCCGCCGCGGTTTACGTCGCCCAGGGCGACCTCTACCGGGTCACCCTGACCGCCCCCCTCATCAACCAGGCGCGGCTCGTGGCTTTCCTGGTGGCCGGCGCCACCAAGGCCAAAATCCTCCGGGACGTGCTGCACGGCCCCCGGGACCCGGCCCGCCTGCCGGCCCAACTCATCCGGCCGCACCCCGGCGGCCTCCTGTGGCTGGCGGACCGGGAGGCCGCGGCCCTGGTCCCGGCCCCCTAGAACCGGTCCTTTCCCAAGGCAGTCTTCACCGCTGGCCTCTCCCGGCCATCCTCGTGACCCCCGGAAGCGCGCCCGTCGAATTTTCCCTGTTTCCCTAACGGAGAGGCCATCTCGCCCTGATCCCGGCGGGATCAGGCGCGGGTCCGCCGCCAACGGCGCCACCCTTGGCCGCGGTGCGGTTCGCACTGCAGATAGGAGAGCCGGAGCGCATATCTCTTAGGTGGATTGAAACCGCCCCGGCGTGGCGGATATCAGTTGACCCGGCTCAAGTCATCCGCCCTCGCATTCTTTCCCCTTTAAACCGGTCCGGCTGATTTCGTCCATCAGGTCCACCTGCAGCTGCTGAATTTCCATCAGGCGTTGCCATTGATGCATCAGCAGGTGGTCCAGCTTCTCATGTAACTTGCGAATTTCAATTTCTGCCTTCACATTAATCTCATAATCGTGTTCGGAATGGAGGCGGTCCCTGGCCTCCTGGCGGTTCTGGCTCATCAAAATGACCGGTGCCTGAATCGCCGCCAGGCAGGAGAGCACCAGGTTGAGCAGGATGTACGGATAGGGATCGAAAGGCCTTGCCAGGAGAATCCACGTATTGATCCCCATCCAAATAATCAGCATGGCCATGAAAATACTGATAAAAGTCCAGCTTCCCCCAAAATTCGCCAGCCGGTCGGCCAGCCGCTGTCCGAGAGTCAGGCTGCCCTCGAATTCTTTGTTGATATTGCGGGCCACGAGTTCTTCCTCTTCCAGGCTCTTCCCCATCCCCTTTTCCAGGTCAAATACCTCCTGGCTGGCGTCTTTGAGGACCTTGGTGACATATTGCGTCCTGAAGAGATTGAGGTCGGCCAGGCAAATATAGCCCGTTGAGGACCATTTCGGGTGTTTCCCGTGGATGAGCTTGGCGATGGATTTCTCTATGAGTTTGCCTTTGATCACCTCGCCAATCTTAAACTGTTTCCCGCACACTTGGCACTCGATTCCCGCCGTCTGATCCTCCATGCCGCCTCCTTGGTAAAAGCCATGCTGCGTTAACTCGGGGACGATCCTTTACCAGGTGCTTCAACAGGTGCAATGGTATTTTACCTCACCCCTGACCCAAAGGGATACTCCTTTTTTACCGGCCCTCACGCCCATCAAAGGCCCCTGCGGCCAAACTGCCAAGAGCCATCCTCTTCCCAACGCCAGGGATTGATTCAGGCTGCGGCCTTCTCACCCGCGCTGATCCCTAATCGCCATTGACAAGGCTCGGAAGATTACCTACGTTTAAGGTCAGGATCACCTTAATCCACACCACCTCATCCGGATTGCCCTGCCGCCGCCTGCGGTCCAACCCGCGGCTCATCCCGGTGAGGGTAATCCGCCGCGGCGCGGGGTTATGTGCCGGCAGCAAAGGGGATAGCATGAGAATCAAACAGTACACTGACGTCCCGGCCACCTATTTCGACAAGCCCGAAGTCAAAGGCGTCGCGGCCCGGGTGCTTATCGGCAAACAGGACGGCGCCCCTAATTTTTGTATGAGAGTCTTTGATCTTGCCCCCGGAGGCCATACCCCGAAGCACGCCCACGCTTGGGAGCATGAGATGTTCGTTCATGCCGGTCACGGCGAAATTTACGCCAATGGCCAATGGCATCCCGTGACCTCGGGGAATGCGGTGTTTATCCCCGCCAATGAAGAACATCAAATCAGAAATCCCGGCCGGGAGTCATTGCTTATCGTCTGCCTGGTGCCGTCGCACGCCCCGGAACTATAACCCGCCGCGCCGGCCGGCATCGCCGGAAAGATGCCGGGCCGGGTTCGGCTGCGGGCTGATTTTTAGCAAAAAATCCTTCCCGGCGTCATTCCCGCCTTGATTTTTCCCCGGCGCCAGGGGTAAGTTGACCTGAGACTGCTGCCCGCGCCCAGCCGGCAGAAATAACAGGAGCCCCCATGCGAAAAATTTCAGCCTCGGTCTTATCAGCGGATTTCGGCCGCCTGGCGGAGCACGTCAGGGAAGCGGAGCAGGCCGGCGTCGACTGGATTCACGTGGACGTCATGGACGGCCATTTCGTTCCCAATATCACCATCGGCCCCGCGGTGACCAAAGCCCTGCGCCGGGCCACCCGCCTGCCCCTGGATGTCCACCTGATGATCAATAATCCCGAGCGCTATGTCGAGGCCTTTGCCGCGGCCGGGGCCGATTGGCTGGGGGTTCACGTGGAAGCTACCGTGCACCTGGAACGCCTCATCCAGCAGATCAAGGAAACCGGCGTCAAAGCCGCGGTGACCCTGAACCCCGCTACGCCCCTCGACTGCCTGGAATACATCTTGCCCGACGTGGACATGGTCCTGTTGATGACGGTGAACCCCGGCTTTTCCGGCCAGAAATTCATCCCCGGGGTCCTCCCCAAGATTCGCCGCCTCCGCCAGATGATCGACGCCCAGGGGCTGGACGTCCTCATCCAGGTGGACGGCGGGGTGCAACTGGACACCATCGGCGGCCTGGTGGCCGCCGGCGCCGACGTCTTCGTCTCCGGCTCCGGCATCTTCAACGACAAGCCCCTGGTGGAAAACGTCCGGCGCTTGAAGGAACTGATGCGCTAGCCGGGTTCCCGGCAAAAATCTGTCGCCGGCAGGCGAAGGGCGCGGGCCTCCGGGCCGGCGCCGAGGCCTGCCGCTCCCATATATCTGTTTATCCGTGCAGGAAAAGGCACCCGGAAGGAGGGTTGAGATGGCAGGGAAACCCCGGCAGACCAAGATCGAGGCCTTGCTCGGCAACGAAACCGCGTTTCGCGCCGCGCGCCGGTCCTACCAACCGCACCTGTGCCCCCGCTTGGCCGCAGGCAGCGGGTCCATCCGCCCCCTGGCGGGCTTCGCCCTGGAAGTGCTCAAGGTCGCCCGGGAACAGTTGCCCTTCGTCAGCAAAAACCAACTGGTGGAAATCGTGCCGGACTCCTCGCCCCGCCCGGCAACGCCCCTGCGCCTGGGCATCGTCCTCTCCGGCGGTCCGGCCCCAGGGGGCCACAACGTCATTGCCGGCCTCTTCCACGCCGCCAAGCGGGCCCATCCCGACAGCCAGGTGATCGGCTTTTTGGCCGGCCCCAAGGGCATCATCACCGATAAGCACACCGAAATCACTGCCGACATGGTGGCCCACTTTCTCAATTCCGGCGGCTTTCACATGTTAGGCACCGGCCGGGATAAGATCGACACCCCCCAGAAAATGAAGCAGTGCCGCGAGACCTGCAGCGCCCTCAACCTCTCCGGCCTCGTGGTGGTCGGCGGCGACGATTCCAACACCAACGCCGCCTTTCTGGCCGAAAATCTCCGCGGCATCGGCACCCAGGTCATCGGCATCCCCAAAACCATCGACGGCGACCTCCAGGTGCCGGGGCTGCTCCAGATCCCCTTCGGGTTTCACTCCGCCTGCATGGCCTTCGCCACCGAAGTGGGCAATCTCAATTCCGATTGCAAATCCGACCTGAAGTACTGGCATTTCAACCGCCTGATGGGCAGAAGCGCTAGCCACATCGCCCTGGAGGTGGCCTTCCAGACCCATCCCAACGTCATCCTCATCGGCGAAGAGATCGAAGAAAATGAGCTCACCATCCATAACGTGGTGCGCCTCATCGCCGACGTCATCGTCGACCGGGCCCGGGAGGGCAAGAATTACGGCACCATCCTTATCCCCGAGGGCATCCTCGAGTTCATCCACGAAGTCAACGTCTTGATCATCAAGATCAGCTATATCATCGCCGCCTACAACCGGGAGGCCACCGAAGACGAGTCCTTCCACAAGCTCTCTTATGAAGAACAGGTGCAGCTCATCGACAACAACGACATCTGGCGGGACTACGACAGCCGCGTCTTCCTGGGCTTTCCCGGCCTGCTCCAGAAGGGCCTGCTGCTGCCCCGGGACGGCCACGGCAATTTCCCGTTTTCCCTGATCAACACCGAGCGCATCCTCCTGGAAATGGTGGCCACCTATCTGCGCAAGCAGAAGGCCAAGGGCATCTATAAGGGCAATCTGCGCACCCAGAATCACTACTACGGCTATGACGGCCGCGGCACCTTCCCCACCAAGTTCGACTGCGACTACACCTACAACCTGGGGTTTGCGGCCTACAGCCTCCTGGCCAACGGCGCCACCGGCTACATGGCGGCCATCAAAGACCTGCATAAACCGGTGGCCGACTGGCAGCCCATCGGCATCCCCCTGGCCCCCCTGATGCACCTGGAAGAGCGCAAGGGGCGCCTGGAGCTGGTCATCGCCAAGCAGAAGGTGGACCTAACCTCGCCGGCCTGCAAGTTCCTGGCCCAGGAACGCCTGAAGTGGGCCCATGAAGACCATTACCGCTTCCCCGGCCCCATTCAGTTCGACGGCCCCGCCGCCGACACCAAGCCCATCACTTTGCAATTGAACAGCCTGGGGTAATCCTGTTTTCGGTTAAAGGAATCGAGCTTTGGTTCTTGTGATCCTGTTGGGTTTCTTTGGGCTGATGGCGGGAATTTTGTTCGCCTCGGCGGGCCGCTGGGATCTGCCCATGTTCTGGGCTTATATCGTGGTGACGATGGCCCTGAGTTCGCTGGGTTATCTGTTGGTCTACCGGCACAGCCCCGACTTGATTAAGGAACGCCTCCACCCTGGCCCTGGCGAGCAGGACAGGCTTTCCCTAGGCCTGATGTATGTTACCCTGGCCGCGCATTGGGGCGTCGCCGGCCTGGATGTGGGGCGCTTCCACTGGTCCGGTCACCTGCCCCTGGCGGTCCAGTTCGCCGGCTTGATCGGGTATGCTCTTGGACTGGGGTTATCCATTTGGCCCATGCTGGTTAACCCTTTCTTCTCATCCGCGGTGCGTATCCAGGTGGATCGCGGTCAATACGTTATCGCCAGTGGTCCCTACAAATTTGTGCGTCACCCCGGCTATAGCGGCGGCCTCCTGTTTTTGCTGTGCAGCGGCCTGGCTTTGGGCTCCTGGTGGTCTATGCTGCCGATGCTCATTGCCGTGGCGGGGTTGATCCGGCGCACGCGGCTGGAGGACCGCATGTTGCAGAAGGAACTGGCGGGGTATGCCGACTATGCGCACCAGGTGCGTTATCGTTTAATACCTGGCTTGTGGTAGGCCCCGTTCTTTGGCGTCAATGGTATCAAGGCTCGAAGCCCTGGTTAACAAAAAAGTAATAAATTGATCGGCACCGGGCGGGAACTTACCTTTTTGTGGGCGTTTGTGGGTGTACGTTTGGACTGCGGGGTTAAGGTGGAATAATTCCGGGGGCTCGGGACGTTACCGCATTGCCATGCTCTTCAGCTTGCCGCCCAGGCCCCGCTGCTCCTTGATCAGCCTCTCCAGGCCGAACTGCTTCACCCGGTAGCCGATCTGCCGCAGGGTCAGGCCCAGGTCCATGGCGGCCTGGGATTGGATCCAGTGGTTGCGCTCCAGCGCCGCCATGATCTCCCGCTTTTCCATCTCTTTGAGACGCGACAGGAACGCCTGGTCCTCCGGTTCCGCTTTGGCCCCGGCCGGCGACAGATAGGCCGGCAGGTCCCTCAGGTCGATTTCCGAGCCCTCCACCATGATGCACAGGCGCTCCACCAGGTTTTCCATTTCCCGCACATTCCCGGACCAGTCGTATTCCTGCAATACCGCCTGGGCTTTTTGGGTAAAATAAAACCGCCGGCCGTATTCTTCCGAGACCTTGTCCATGAAGTGGTCCAGCAGCGGCGGGATGTCTTCCCGGCGCTCCCTAAGCGGCGGCACCCGGATGGGAAAGACGCTGAGCAGGTAAGAGAGATCTTCCCGGAAGGTCCCGGCGGCCACCAGGGCCGTCAGGTCCCCGGACGTGGCCGCAATGATCCTGATATCCACTTTTCGGGTCCGGGCGCTGCCCAGGCGCTCGAACTCCCGTTCCTGGAGAAAGCGCAGCAGCTTGGCCTGGAGGGGCAGGGACAGCGTCTCCACTTCATCCAGAAAGACGCTGCCGCCGTCGGCTTCTTCCAGCCGCCCGGGCTTGGCTCGCATCGCCCCCGGCAGGGCGCCTTTCTCCTGGCCGAACAACTCTATCTCCAGCAAATTTTCCGGCAGCGAGGCGCAATTGATCTTGAGAAAGGGATACTTGGCCCGGGGACTTAATTCGTGGATCACCCGCGCCAGCAGGGTCTTCCCCGTCCCCGATTCCCCCATCAGCAACACGGAGGCCTTCACCGGGGCCACTTTTTTGATCAACTGCCGCGCTTCCGTCACCGCCGCACTCTTCCCCACGATGACCAGGTCCTGGGATTTTTCCGAGAGCTCCACCCGGAGCGACAGGTTTTCCTGGCGCAGATGTTCTTCCCGGGCCTGCACCTGGAGATTAAGGCTGACAAATTGGACGATGAGCGTGGCCACGATGCTCAGAAACCGGATGTCTTCCTCAAACGCGATATCCTCCCCATAGAGGCGGTCCACGCTCAAGACCCCCATGGGCGCCCCCTTGAGGATAATCGGCACCCCGATGAAGGAGATCTGCCCCTTGTCGATGTCACGGGATTTGGTCTTATTCAGGAACAACGGCTCTTTGCTCACATCGGGCACCACAAACGGCTGCGCCGTGCGGAAGATCAGCCCCGTGACCCCCTCATCCAGCCGGTAAATGCCCCGCTGCTTCTCTTCGGGGCTCAGGCCGTGCGAGGCGCAGATGCGCAGATGGCCCGTTTCCGAATCTTTGAGCGTGATCGTGCCCCGCTGCATGGCCAGGGAATCGGACAATATGGCCAGTACGGCCTGCAGCGCCTGATCCAGGTTCAGGGCCTGGCCGATAATCTTACTAATCTCGTAGAGAACTTTTAGTTCCAGTTCATTGAGGTTAGCTTCCATATACCAAAAATGAAGCAAGAAATATGCCTGCGAAGGTGTAAACCGGGAAAGGGGGCGCAGATGAAGGTGCGGCGTGGATTTAGGGGACTTCGGGGCCACCGCCGCCGGCGGTCCCCGTAAACTTTTTCTGCTCAATTAACACATTTTTGTCATAAATGAACCAGAGATAAATACAATCTTGTGACCGGGGCCCGGCCGCCTTCAGGGAACCGGCCGCGCCCGGCCGGCCCGGGCCAGCAGGTCTTCCCGGATCCGAAACAGATTTTCCCCCATGGCGCACTGCGCCAGGTATTTGGCTATGCGGCTGGGGTTTTGCCGGTAAATCCCCCACAACTGCCGCCAGAATTGCCCCCGGTAGCCGGCTGCGATTCCCTGGCGCCAGAGCAGCTTCACCAGCGCCACCAGATCTTCTCGCCGGGGATAGGCCGGCGAACCGCCTTCCTTTGGGCCCGGCCCCGGGGTCTTGGCCTTCACGGCCGCGGCCCGCGTCGGCCGCATGGCCAGAAAGTACCGGTAGGTCCGGGCCAGATATTTGGTCGGCTCGTAAAGCTGGTCCACCGTCCGGATGTACTCCGCCACGATCTCTGCCGCTGGCCGGGTCGGCAGAAAGTTAAAGCTCGCCTCGACCATGTCCGCCGAAACCCCGGTCTCGGTCAACCGGTTTTCCTCCTTGAGCCGGTCCCATAAAGCCGTATTGGGCAGCGCCTGTAGCAGGTTCAGCATGACTGCGGGCAGGTTATGCTCTTCCACGAAGGCGCAGATCCGCTCCCCGGCGCCTTTGGTCTCCTGATCAAAGCCCATGATAAAGCTGGGCACCACCCCCAGTCCGTTGGTGCTGATGTTGGTCAAGGATTGCCCCAGGGGGTTCTTCAGGTTTTGATATTTGCGGTTGCCCACCAAAACCGCCTCGTCCGGAGACTCCACCCCGATGAAGACATTGCCGAAATTGGCCGCGGTCAGCAGGTCCACCATGGCGGCATGGTGCCCCAGATTGGCGGACACCTGGGTCCAGAAAGAAAACGGCTCCCCGTGGCCCTCCATCCAGGGAATCAGCTTCTTCAGGATGGCCCGGGCATGGGTCTGGTTGCCGATGAAATTGTCGTCGCAGATGAAGATCTCCCGCCTCCACCCCAGGTTATAGAGGGTCTCCACCTCCGCCAGCACCTGATCGGGGCTTTTATAACGGGGCTTGCGGCCGTAAAGGTTGATGATATCGCAGAACTCGCAATTGAACGGACACCCCCGGGAGGTCTGGATGCCCACGATGATGTAATCCCCCAGATGCAGCAGATCGAATCGGGGCGCCGGCGAGAGCGTCATCTCCGGCCGGCCCTCCGGCTCGATCACCCCGTGCCTCTCCCCGGCCTGCCACGCCGACAGCCAAACCGGGATGGTGATTTCTCCCTCGCCCCGCACCAGGAAATCGGCTCCCGCCGCCAAAACCTCCTGGGGCACCGAGGTTGCATAGGGGCCGCCCACCACCACGGTCTTCTGCCGGGTTTTGGCTTCCCGGATCAGGTCCAGCAGTCCCTCCCGCTGCACGATCATGCCGCCCAGCATCACCAGCTCGGCCCAGTCCCAGTCCCCGGGGCTCAGCCGCCGCGCATTTAAATCCACCAGGCGCAACTCCCAGTCCGCCGGCAGCAGCGCCGCCAGCGTCAACAGACCCAACGGCGGCATCAGGGTCTTCCGCCCCAGCAGTTCGCACGACTGCTGCAGCGACCAGAATGAACCGGGAAATTCAGGGTTGATCAACAAAACCCGCATCAACTGCCTCCGGGACGCCCTCCCGGCATCGCCCCTGCTCCGGGGAAAATGCCCCTCAAGCCTGCCCTCTAAACCTGATCAGCGCTTTCCCGCTGATAAATTGTGCCGCGGCTTTTGGTTGAGACGGCCGCCGCCCCGGCCGCGCAAAACCCGGATCGGCTGAGGCCGCGCCGCCGTGAGGCCAAGGCTTCCGGCCCGCCGCGCCGCGCGAAATCCAAATTCCCAATTTTTTATTATATTCCAGATAAAACGCCAAGACCAAATTAATCGGCCCCGGCGGTAAATTAATCTCTCCTGGCAGGCTGACGCCGCCAGCGGTTCCTGCCGTTGATCTTAAAGCAATTGCCAAAATTTTCTTCCCCCATAGCACATGCCCCAAAAACTTAAAACCTCCCCTTTCCAAAGAGAGGAACTTAGCGGGATTCTTTTGAAAGTCCCCCTTTGAAAAAGGGGGATTTAGGGGGATTTAAAAACCATCCATGGCAAGGATTTTTGGCAAACGCTTTAGGGAATATGACTGGCGGCTGACCATTAGGGCGGGGTCGGAACCGGGCCTCGCCTTTCGGCAATAGGCCCTGGTCCGTCCTCGAGGGGGGAAGTGTTTGGCGCTAGGCGCCGGTGCGGATCAGAGCCGGTCTCTGCTCTCCCGGCTCTCCTGCTGCGGCTGCTGAAAAGGCGTGGTTCTCATCATCGTTTAGCGGCCCCGCCGCCGGTTCCGTGCCTCCGATCCCTTACCCAAGGCGCACCTGACTTCATGCTGGGGGGTGGTGACCCCGGCGCCGGTCAATAACACCATTTGCACCGGAAAATGCGGATCATTCGTGGTAATGGCTAAAGTGGCGGCCGCTTTGTTCCCCCCCTGGTCCGGGGCATATCTCACGATAATGATCCAGGAACCCTGGGGCGGCAGCGTAAATGGCAGCGGCGGCGGTTCGAATAAGCTGAACCCCTCAGACGGCAACCCACTTATATCACTAATGATTCCATCCCTCTCGGCCTCATTATGCAGGGCCAGCAACCAATACTCATCCTCTCCCACGCTCACTTCACCAAAATCATGCGACGCCCGCGACAGTCTGATTGCCGCGGAACCTGCACGCCGCCGCGGCAGACGCGCCTCGGCGTGAGACCCTCCGGCTGCGGTCGCCCTCAAGGCCGCCACCGCCGGCGCCTGAGAAGCAGGTGAGCTATTACTCTGGTCTGTATTGCTCTCAGGACCTGAAGGGCCTAAGATCCGCCGCATTTGTGGCGTCCGACTGTCCAGATCGATTAAGGCCGAATAAATGCGTTTTTGTCGGTGTCTCATTTTAAGGTCTTTTGGGTGATTAGGCTGTTATGGACCTGCTCCAATTCTTCTTCCGTCGGGTAGCCGCCCAGAAAAATGCGTTGGACCGTGTTGCCCCCGCTTTTCATGTCCCTCACCATGAAGTTAATTTTCTTGCTCTTTAACCACGATGCGATCTTTTCCGCCCTTTCCGGCGAAGTATAACGGCCGTAAAGGCCATAAAAGAGCTTATCGTTCAACTGAATCGTGCGATTCTTGGGATTTAATTTGGGTAGGGAGATAACCTCTCCCGCGATGATGGAATCTTCATTCGTCACCGTGGGGTTCTGCAGAATAATGGCCACCAGCCCCCATTTCTTATCCTCCGGGTAGTGCGCTGCGGCAATGCCGCTCAAAGTTTCCCCTGCCTGCGTCACCACCTGGTCCTCGAAGGGGCTGGCGGGTAAAGTGGCCGTAACGGAAGCTTCACGTTCCGGTTTCACTGCGGCCGGCGTCCTCGGTGAGGGCTTGGTTTCTTGAGGGCTTACCAGGTCTTTCTCCGGCCCGGGGGCTCGTTTTTCCGGTATGGCTGCGGGAAGGGAATTCGACGTTATCCCGGGCGCCGGCTGGCCGGCTGACGCCACCGTGCTGGCCAGCGGCTGCAGCCTGCCGGGCCGGAAGCCGCTTTTCACTGCCAGGGTGCCCAGCAGCACCAGCGCCACCCCCGTCGCCACCGGGATCAAGATCGCGCCATATTTCCCCCGCCCGGAGGATTTTGTCCTTGTCCCCGCTGGCGGTGTGAGGATGCGATCCGTCTCCAAGGCTTCCTCGGCCTTCCGTAAAGTCTTGCGGTTGACCGTGCTCAACTCTTCAGCCATGGCAATCAGCAGGGCATTATCGCAGAGCTGGTTAATCACCCGGGGAATCCCCTGAGTTATCTTAAAAAGTTGGCCCTTGCCTTTATCGCCAAAGACCGCCGCAAAACTCGAGCCCACCTGTTGCAGGCGATGGTCGATGTATTGGCTGGTCCCGGATGCATCCAGATGCGCCAGGAACCGGTTAACGTTGATGCGCTGGCGCAAGTCCTGCAGTTCCGGGCGATTCAGGTTATGGCTCAGTGCATATTGCCCCACCAGCAGGATGTGCAGGAGCTTGTGCTCAGGAGCTTCAAGGTTGGCCAGGAGCCGGATTTCTTCCCAGGCTGGATCGGCGAGCCGGTGCGCGTCATCAATAATCACAACCACCTGCTTACCCTGACGCCGACCCTCTCCTAAGGCATCCTTTATCTCATCCGTTAATTCCAGGACATTTGCCCCCGCCGGGTTGATCTCCAGCGCTTTAGCCACATAGGCCAGGAGGTCCTGAGGACTGACCCGGGGATTGGGAATGATGATCGGTTTGACCGTCTCGGGCAGCCGGTCTAAAAATGCGTTGATGAGCATGGTCTTGCCGGTGCCGGCATCACCGCAAACCATGGCCAGTCCCTTTTTTGTTTCGATAAAATAGAGCAGGGCCGCCAGCACCTCTTGGTGATCCTTGCCAAGAAACAGAAAACGCTGGTCCAGATTGTTCTCGAAAGGAGATCCTGAAAATTTATAAAAGGAATGGTACATCGCCATAATCTTTTGCGTTAAATGCCATTATTCAAAATATTCATTAACCTTTGCCGCAAAATCTCCCGCCCCCTTAAACCAAGGCGCCTGAGACAACGGGGTTGCCCCAGGGGGAAAATGCCGGTCATTCATAGTTGGTATGGCGATTATCCCGTGATCGATCTCTCCCGGGATTACGCCTCAGCCCCGCCTTGCCCCTCCCGGATCGGGGCGCCAAACCGCCTTACCTGTTGATTCCCCTGTATAATTACCGTTGTTATTTTTGGCAAACAATCAGGGAAAGCCTGATTTTGGCTCCGGAGAAACACCTAACTTCCTCCCCAGCCTCCATAAGATCGCCCCAATCTCCTGTCTCCGCCCCGCTCATTTTCTCATTGACAGCCATCCCCAAAAATCATATTAATATTATATAGATCAGTAAGATATAGTCAGTTCAGGAAAAGCCCTATGCCCCAGCATTTCCGCCACCCCCGGCCGGCGCCCCCCGAGGAAAGTGACCTGATCCAGCGCATCAGCGCCATAAAGGCGGCTCTCGGCCCCCAACTCCTCATCCTGACCCATCATTATCAGCGCTATGAGATCGTGGCCCTGGGCGATTATCAGGGCGATTCCTTCGCACTCGCCAGCAAGTCCGCGGCCGACCATGAGGCCCGTTTTATCGTCTTTTGCGGCGTCTATTTCATGGCCGAGGCCGCCGCCATTCTCGCCCAACCCCACCAGGTCGTCCAGATTCCTGACCCGTCGGCCGGCTGTCTGATGGCTGATATGGCGGACATCCATACCGTGGCCGCGGCCTGGGAGGAACTCACCGAAGTCGCCGGACCGGGGGCCATCGCGCCCATCGTCTACATGAATTCCGATGCCGACCTCAAGGCCTTCTGCGGCCGCCACGGCGGCGTGGTCTGCACCTCCAGCAACGCCGGCGCCGCTCTCACCTGGGGGCTCTCAGTCCGGGATAAGGTCTTTTTCTTTCCCGACCAGCACTTGGGACGCAATACCGGCAACCGCCTGGGCCTCGCCCCCCAGGACATGATCATCTGGCGCCCCGGTGCACCCCTGGGCGGCAACCGTCCTGAAGATATTCGCCGGGCCAGGCTGATCCTCTGGGACGGGTATTGCCACGTCCATACCCACTTCCAGGCTGACCACGTCCTCAAGATGCGGCAGGAGTATCCCGAGGCCCGGATTGTGGTGCATCCCGAGTGCACCGAGGACGTGGTGGCCCTGGCGGATGCCGTCGGCTCCACCGGCTTCATCGCCAAATATGTGGCCGACGCCCCGCCCCAAAGCACCATCATCATCGGCACCGAAATCAACCTGGTGCATCGGTTGGCCCTGAATCACCCGGACAAACAGGTCCTGTACCTGCACTATTCCCTCTGTCCCAACATGTTCAAGATCAACCAGGAAAAACTCCTGTGGACCTTGGAAAACCTGGGGCAGGCCAATCAGGTCGTGGTGCCTGAGCCCATCAAAACCGAGGCCCGCCTTGCCCTTGATCGCATGCTCACCTTAACCGTGCCATAATTCCCGCCGTCATCGAGACCTGCATGAGCTTCCCGTGCCCCAGACGATTCCAGCGCTTAACCGGCAGGTCCGGCCGACCCGCAGGCCCGGCCGGGCTTTCGGTGCCCGGCCATTTTACCCGTTGGCATCGGCTAATTTGTGATATGGTGCCGGTATCGCCATTTTGTTCCCAGGTCGTGGCTCCCGTCGGTCACCTGACGCCGCCCCTGGCCCGGAGTGCCGCAATCCCGGGGCTGAATAGGGGCCGCCTGGCAATCATCCCGGTTAGTCGGTCCCGGGCTGCACTCCTGAACCCCTGGCTCGGCGAATCGACCCCGGAGGCCGGATGAAGCTCTCCACCCGCAGCCGCTATGGCACCCGGCTCATGCTGGATATGGCCCAGCATTATGAGCTTGGCCCCCTCCATCTCGCCGCCATTGCCCGGCGTCAGGGTATCTCCGTCAAATATCTGGAGCAGATCATTATTCCTCTCAAAAAGGCGCAGTTGGTCAAAGGCATCCGAGGGCCCAAGGGCGGGCATATCCTGGCCAAGCCCCCCGAGGCCATTACCGTGGCCGAAATTGTCGCCGTAATGGAAGATGGCATGACTATCGCGGCCTGTGCCGAGCACCCCGAGGTCTGCCGGCGCTCCAAGACTTGCGTCACCCGCGCCCTCTGGCGGGACGCGGCCGACGCCATGTTTGGCGCCTTACAGGCCATCACCCTCGCCGATCTGGTAAAAATCCACGCGGCCGGCGCCCCGGGACAGGATTATCTCGATGAAACCTGAAACGGCTACGGCAGACGGTTGGGAACCTGCCTTCACCCTGGCAAGGCAGCTCGCTCCGGCAACTTCCCCGGGCCTGGGCGCCCGCGCCGGGCTTTAAGGCCATGACACCCAGAGATGAGGGTTATGAAAGAACTGCATAGCGCCCCGGATAATGGCACGGCCGCGGCATCGAGTGGCAAAGTTGGGGCTGTTCTGGTGGTGGGGGGCGGCATCGCTGGCATTCAAGCCTCCCTGGATCTGGCTAACGCCGGCTTCTTCGTCTATCTGGTGGAAAAAGATCCGGCCATCGGCGGGGTGATGCCCCAGCTCGACAAGACCTTTCCCACCAACGACTGCTCCATGTGCATCATTTCCCCCAAGTTGGTGGATTGCGCCAATCATCGCAATATTGAGATCCTGGCCCCCGCCGCCATGCTCGGCCTCAGCGGCTCCCCGGGGCGATTCACCGTCAAGGTGAGGGAGTTTGCCCGCTTCATTGACCCGAAAAAATGCACCGCCTGTGGGGTCTGCGCCCAGAAATGTCCCAGAAAAGTCAAAGATGAATTCAACGTGGGGCTGGGCTGGCGCAAAGCCGCGTTCGTGCGCTATCCCCAGGCCGTGCCGCTAAAATACGCCATCGACAAGATCCATTGTATCTATTTCGATAAATGTACCTGCCGGGCCTGTGAGAAATTGTGCCCCGCCCAGGCCATTGATCTCTCCCAGACGGACGAGGATCGCCAGGTCGAGGTGGGGGCCGTCATTCTGGCCCCGGGGTTCCGGCCCTTCAACGCCCTCGAGAAGCCCGAATACGGCTATGAGCGCTACCCCAATGTCATGAATTCCCTGGAATTCGAGCGCCTCCTGTCCGCCACCGGGCCCTGCGGCGGTAAGGTCAAGCGCCCCAGTGATAACGCCGAACCCAAGAAAATCGCCTGGATTCAATGCGTCGGCTCCCGGGATGCCGCCATTCACCGGGAATACTGCTCCTCCATCTGCTGCATGCAGGCCACCAAACAGGCCATGATCTCCCGGGAACACGACCCCGAGGTTGAAGCCACCATCTTTTTCCTGGACCTCCGGGCCCAGGGCAAGGGTTTTGACCGTTATTACGAACGGGCCCGGGACGTTCACGGCGTCCGCTATCTCCGTTCCATGGTCTCCCGGGTGACCCAGGATCCCGGCACCGGCAACCTGGAAATCACCTATGTGGATGAAGCCAACGGCATCCGGACCGAAGAGTTCCATCTCGTGGTCCTCTCCGTGGGCCTAATCTCCCACCCCACCACCCAGGACCTGGCCGCCATGTGCGGCATTGCCACCAACCGCTGGGGCTTCGCCGAAAGCCCGCCCTTTGAGCTGGTGGCCACCGATCAGCCGGGAATCTTCGCCTGCGGCGCCTTCCAATCGCCCAAGGATATCCCCGAAACCGTGATCCAGGCTTCCGCCGCCGCCGCCGCCGCCTTTAATCTGCTCAAAGGCGCCCGGGGAAACAAGATCATCGCCGCGGCCTATCCTGAAGAGCGCGACGTCTCCCTCGAGGCCCCCCGCATCGGCGTTTTTGTCTGTCATTGCGGCCACAACATCGCCAGCATCGTCGACGTCGAGGCCCTGGCCGACTATGCCCGCACCCTGCCCTCCGTGGTCTATGCCGACCATTTCACCTTCACCTGCGCCGGCGACTCCCTGGCCAACATGCGCCAGGTGATCGAAGCCGAATCTCTAAACCGCATCGTGGTGGCCGCCTGTAGCCCCAGGACCCATGAACCCCTCTTTCGGGAAAACCTCCGTCAAGCCGGCCTCAATAAATACCTCTTTCACATGGTCAACATTCGGGACCAGGACGCCTGGGTCCACCAGCAAGAGCCCGAAAAGGCCACGGCCAAGGCCAAAGACCTGCTCAAAATGGGGGTGGCCCGGGTCGCCGGCCAGGAACCCCTGGAAGAAGTTCCCTTCGAGGTGACCCGCAAAGCCCTGGTGGTGGGAGGGGGCCTGGCCGGCATGACCGCGGCCCAGGCCATCGCCGACGCCGGCTTCCCCGTCTGCCTGGTGGAGAAAGACGAAGAGCTGGGGGGCATGGCCCGGCGGCTGCACTACACCTTGGAAGGCCACCGCATGCAGCCCTACCTGGCCGACCTGAGGCACGAAATGACCCACCACCCCGGCATCCAGGTCATGACCGGCACCCGGGTCCTGGATTTCAGCGGCCATGCCGGCAAATTCCGCAGCACCGTGGAAGGCCCCCGGGGCCGCCGGGAGGTCGATTACGGCGCCGTGGTCATCGCCACCGGCGGCGCCGAATACCGCCCCACCGAGTATCTCTACGGCCAGCACCCCCAGGTGCTTACCCAACTGGAGCTGGAGGGCCGGCTGGAGCAGGACCCCGCCTCCCTGCCGGACGCCCCCCGGGTGGTCATGATCCAGTGCGTCGGCTGCCGCGAGCCCGAGCACCTCTACTGCAGCCGCCTGTGCTGCGGCGCCGCGGTGAAAAACGCCATCAAAATCAAGCAACTCCGCCCCCGGGCCCAAATTTATGTGCTCTTCCGGGACATCCGCACCTTTGGCTTTAAAGAGCTTTTTTATAAACAGGCCCGGGAACTGGGGGTGCAATTCTGCCGCTTTGAGGTGGACCGCAAACCCGAGGTCGCCCCTGATGGCGACCGGCTCCAGGTGTCCCTCTTTGACCAGAACCTCCAGACCCCGCTCACCCTGGCCGCCGACTACCTGGTGCTGTCCGCCGCCATCCGGCCCAACCCGGGGGCCCAGGAGATCGCCCAGGTCTTTAAACTGCCCTTTGATACGGACGGTTTCTTCCTGGAAGCTCACCTGAAGCTGCGGCCCCTGGATTTTGCGGTCAACGGGATTTTCCTCTGCGGCCTGGCCCATGGCCCCAAGTATGCCGATGAAGCCATCGCCCAGGCCCAGGGCGCCGCGGCCCGGGCCATGGGTATCCTGGCCCAGGAACGGATGCTGGTGGGCGGCTCCGTGGCCCGGGTCATCCGGGAAAAATGCTCCCGGTGTCTCACCTGCGTGCGCCTCTGCCCGTTTGCCGCGGCGTCGGTGGGCAAAACCGCCGGCGCCGCCTCTATTGACCCGGCCAAATGCCAGGGCTGCGGCTTGTGCACCGGCGAGTGCCCCATGGGGGCCATCGAGTTGATGCATCACCGGGAAAAACAGTTGGGTCCCGAAATTCAGGCCGCCTGCGCCTAGCGCCCATGCTCCGCCGGGAGGTTGTTATGAAAGAGAGTTATTGCGGTTTATGTGACCAGTGTCAGTTGGAACACCCCGAATTTCTCGCCGCCGTTTCCACGGTAAAAAGCTTCGTGGACCAATTCCGGGTTTATTGGTGGGCCCATTGCTTTTGGGGCGACGAGGGTTTTTCCCTGCCTGAATTCCGCCGGGGTCTGGAGTGGTTTCTCTCCCATCCCCAATGCCCGGGCTGCCGCGGCCGCAGCGCCCAGGATCGCTGCCCCATCCGGACCTGCGCCATTAAGCGGGGTTATGAGCATTGTCATGAGTGTCCCGACCTGGAGCAGTGCGACCGCTTTGACCTGATTCTGCAAGAATATCCGGATCATAAGCGAAAATTGCTCCGCCTCCAGCAAAAAATCGGGGCAAGAAAAGCCGTAATCTAGCCGGAATTAAATGCCATGAGGTCCGCCTAAAGCGGGGCGCTGGTCTCTTGTCCTGGGCCCGGGGTTTCCCCGCCCGATAACCCAAGGCTGTTCCGTCTAGGCCGGGGAGACCCCGCTCCACGATACGGCGCCCTATCCTGCCAACCGCAAGGCCAGGGAAAACCCAGCCAGGGTAAAGTGCCCCTTAAAGGGGAACCGATGGCTGGGCTCGCCGTTTCTCGTGCCGCACCGCGACCGGGCCCCGGCCGCTCCATCCTCTCCAGGGCCCATATCTCGGGCCCCGGTTATTTCAGGGCTCCCGTCATATCCGCCACCGGCTGTTGCCCTGCGGTGCTCATCCGCTTCAACTTCTTATCCTTAAGATCCACCTTCTTAAGGTCCACCATCCTGATGGTCTGGTCGTCGTACGTGCGCCAGTAATAGCGCAGGCTCTGGGGGATCACGGGCCACGGTGGCAATGGTGTAATCGGTGTGCACCTGCCCTTTGGCATCCGTTTCCCGGGCGACTCCCACCGGAATGTCGAACTGGTTAAGGATGTGGAAGGTTTGCAGGATGCCCTGTTCGGCGTTCGGCGAGGGCACGGCCGTCTGGCTGAATACCGCGGCCCGCACAAAACGCGACGGCGGGGTGAAATCCCCGGGGAGCCCGTGCATGCCGCTACCCTGGCCGAACTCCTTCAGTTTCACGCCCCCGAATTCCACCGGCGGCACGTTGCGCGGCGACAGGTTGATATAGTTGCGCAGATTGGTCATGTGCCAGTCGAACGACGGCGAATTGGTCATCACCCCCAATGGATTATCGTACACCACCAACTTGCCGCCCCGGGGCTCGATGGTGATGCTTTTGCCGGTTTTGTCATAAACCACGTAGTGGAAGGGCGGGACAAAACCCCAGGCCGGAAAGACCGTATTGCTGATCACCACCTTCGCCAGTCCCTGCCGGACTTCATCCACCGTGGCAAATTGGCTCAACAGGTAGTTGGGAAACTCCGTGGGGGCCACCGCCTGGGCGCGGTTTGCATCGGTGATCTCGCCATACTGGGCATAGTCCGGAAAATAGAACGCCCCCACCGCCAGGCCGGCCTCATTCAGGCCATCGGCAACCACCCCGTTGCCGTCCAGATCGGCGCCCACCACCGCATATTTCGCCGTATACACTTTTCCCTTGCCGTCATTGGGGGCGGAGCCCGTGAAGCTATAGCCCCGCGGCACCACCAGGACATCGGTCTTGAGAAAGAAGCCGAACTCCAGGGTGCGGCCGTTAACCACCGAGCCGTCCGCCGTGCGCAATTGGATGCCGGTGCATCCTTGGGCCGGTTGGGCCAGCCCTGACACCGCCAGGGCCAACCCCAGCAGCAACGCCATAGTGGTAATTTTGCTTGTCTTTTCCATAAGTTTTCCCCTCAGTGTTCTGTTAAGCCAGCCATGATCCACCCTCTCGGGTGCGCTCGTTCCAAACCGCGGCCGATCAGCCTCTTTCCCGGGGCGCCTACCCAGGCAAGCGCGCCGCCGCGCCCGCCTCTGGTTTAGGAACGCAATATAGCATAATTTTTTACTTTTTTTGGGTTTCGCCGGAGCACCCCGGGGCCCGCTAACCACCTCCTCAGGTCGGTGTCCCGGCCCCCTAAAATTATGCCGCTACGGCCTGAGGTATTCCCCGAATATCTGTAGTGTTAATCGGCAAACCGGCCGGAAAAGTGTAACCATAGTCCTTTTCGAGCCCGGTGCTAGGCCGGAGAGGTCCGAACCGTACCGCGCTATGGCTAAGGCCGTGGTAGGCGCGGTGGCGGGTTTGGCACGATATATTCGCTTCCCTGTTTTTCCGTTGAGTCAGCTAAATGCTTGCCTTGGGGTTATTAACTTATGTGCAGTTCCGGAAAGCCTCCCGCAATTTTCCGCTAAGCGCCAAGGCTCAAGGGATGTTGGTTCATTCCTACCCAGCCTCGGGGAGAAATCCCCCTTCTTTGCGGCCTTGTATCAGTTAGGTATCAGAAAAGATTACGACTAACCATGGCATGAAAATCGCAAAGACTACCTGATGGAAATCGCAACCTAACCCCCAAACCCCCATTATTCCAACTGGAGGGCGTATGAAGGAGAAGGATTACCGTCATCTTCCGGATCATTTTGGCATGGTCTCCCGCCGCGATTTTGTGAAGTTCTGCACCATTGCGGCGGCCAGCCTGGGGCTGCCCCTGGGCATGGGAGTCAAAATCGCCGAAGCCGTGGCCAGCCTTAGGCGCCCGCCGGTCATCTGGCTCTCCGGCCAGGAGTGCACCGGCTGCACCGAAACCCTGCTGCGCGCCACCCACCCCACGGTGGAGCAGCTGATCCTCGACCTCATCTCCCTCGATTATCACGAGACGCTGAGCACGCCTTCGGGCTACCAGGCGGAAGAAGCCAGGGCGAAATCCATTGCGGACAACAAGGGTAAGTTCATCCTGGTGGCCGATGGCTCCATCCCCATGAAGGACGGCGGCGTCTACTGCCAGATCGCCGGCCGGCCGGTGCTGGACATCTTGAGAGAGACCGCCCCCCAGGCCATGGCGGTGATCGCCATCGGCTCCTGCGCCTCCTGGGGTGGCATCCCTTCGGCCACTCCTAACCCCACCGGGGCCGTGTCCATCCAAGAGGCTCTGGGCGGCAAAGCCACCGTGATCAATATCCCGGGCTGCCCGCCCAACCCTTATAATTTCCTGTCCACCGTGCTCTATGTCTTGACCTTCAAAAAACTGCCCGACCTGGACAGTAAGAACCGGACCAAATTTGCCTATCGCCGCCTCATCCATGAAGGGTGTGAGCGCCGGGCCCATTTCGACGCCGGCCGCTTTGTCCTCGAGTTCGGTGACGATGGCCATCGCCGGGGTTGGTGTCTTTACAAAATGGGCTGCAAGGGACCGGAGACTTTTAACAACTGCCCGGAACAGCTCTTCGGCGACGTGGGCTGCCGGAGCTGGCCGGTGGGCACCGGCTGCCCCTGCTTCGGCTGCTCCGAGAAGGGCGTGGGCTTTACCAAGCCCATACCTGAACAGGCCAGCTTGGCGCATTTCACCCCGGCGGGCTTACCTTTTGAGGAGGGTAAGGTCCGGGTGGGAGGCGGGGAGCTGCGTTTGACCCCGCCCACTGCCTTTGCGCCCATCGAGGCCCCCGAGGGGCATGGCGCGACTACCGCAGCCGTGGGCCTGGTGGCTGGTTTGGCCGGCTTGGCGGTGGGCGCCGGCGCGGTTACCGCCATGAAACTGGGCAAAGAAAAATCTGACCCCGGCGCCGAGACCAAGAAGGACTAACCTATGGGACTCAGCCGACGAGATTTTCTCAAGGTTTCCGCCACCGGGGGCCTGGTGCTGGCGTCCAGTCTCAGTCCCGTGCCGGTCGCGGCCCGGGAGCCCATACCCCGCCTCCCCGATGCCAAGGGTATTCTCTACGACGCCACCCTCTGTATTGGCTGCAAGGCCTGCATGGCGGCCTGCAAAGAATACAATAATCTGCCTCCTGACCACTACGACCCCAAAAATGTCTGGGACGATCCCGTAGATCTGTCTTCCAAGACCTACAACATCGTTAAACTCTACACCAACGGCACCGGCCAGGTTAAAGACCGGGAGACCAACGGCTACTCCTTCGTCCGGCGCTTCTGCATGCACTGCGTCGATGCCTCCTGCACCTCCGCCTGCCCGGTGGGAGCCCTCCACAAAGATCCGAACACCGGCGCGGTCAAGTATAACAAAGACGTCTGTATCGGTTGCCGGTACTGCCAGATAGCCTGCCCCTACAATGTGCCCAAATTCGAGTGGGACAAGGCCTTTCCCCAGATCAAAAAGTGCCAGCTTTGCTCCCATCGCATCGCCCAGGGCGGCTATTCGGCCTGCTGTGAGTTCTGCCCCACCGGCGCCTCTATCTACGGCAACGTTCTGGATCTCCTGAAAGAAGCCAAACGGCGGCTCTCTTTGCCCCCGGGGCGGATGGCCGATTACCCCTTGCGCCTGGTCGATTCTCACGACAAAACCCAGCGTATGGTGACGCCGTATCTCAATCACATCTACGGCGCCAAAGAAGGCGGCGGCACCCAGGTCCTCATGCTGGCCAACGTCCCTTTCAACCGATTGGGCTTGCCGCAGTTGCCCCCCGAGCCCACCGCCAGCCGCGCCGAGACCCTCTATCATACCCTTTATAAAGGCATGATCGGCCCCTACGTCCTGCTCGGCGGCCTCTTTTACCTGATCTACAAAAACACCACCAACCAGGATTTACCCTGAACGGAGGGCACTATGGCTGACGAAGGCCTTAAGCGGAATACCAAAGTCGTAACCAAGCCCTTCCTGGTCCTGGCGGCCCTGGCCGTTGTAGCGGTCATCCTCATCCTCTACCGCTACCTGGCCGGCTTGGGCGCGGTCACCAACCTGAGCGACGGCTACCCCTGGGGCATCTGGATCACCTACGATGTCCTGGTGGGCACCGCTCTCGGGTGCGGCGGCTATGCCACGGCCATCCTGGTCTATGTCTTCAACCGCTGGGAGTACCACCCCGTGGTGCGCTCCGCCGTACTTACCAGCGTCTTCGGTTACAGTCTGGCGGGCCTGGCCATCTTCCTCGACATCGGGCGCTATTGGAACGGCTATAATCTCTTCCTGCCCTGGCAGGTCAACTTCAGCTCCGTCCTGGTGGAAGTGGCCCTCTGCATCGCCGCCTACGTCGTGGTCCTCTGGATTGAACTCCTGCCCACCATTCTCGAGGGCTACCCCGGCAACCCCAAAGCCGTGGAGACCCGCCAGCGCCTCGAACGCTGGCTGCCGGTCATCGCCGCGGTGGGCATCCTGCTGCCCACCATGCACCAGTCCTCCCTCGGGACCCTGATGGTCATTGCCGGCTATAAGCTTTCGCCCCTCTGGCAGACCAGCCTTCTGCCCCTCTTCTTCCTGCTTTCCGCGATTGCCATGGGCTTTGCGGTGACGGCCTTCGAATCCATCCTCTCCTCCGTCGCCTTTAAGCGGCCCTTTGAGACCCCCATGCTCTCCAAGCTGGCCGAGGTCGTGGCCTGGGTTGTCGCGGTCTACCTGGTTCTCCGTTTTGCCGATCTCCTTTTCCAGAGAGCCCCGGTCTTTACCAGCGGCTTCCTGAGCTTCATGTTCTTCCTGGAGAACCTCTTTTACCTGGTGCCCGTCTTGATCGCGGCCAGCCCCGCCCTCAGGCGCGACCTCCGCTTCATCTTCCTGGGATCGTGCTCGCTGCTCCTGGCAGGCTCCCTCTATCGCTTCAACGCCTTTCTCATCGGCTTTAATCCCGGGACCGGGTGGCACTATTTCCCGGCCATCCCGGAAATTTTGATCACCCTGGGCATCGTGGCCATCGAACTCATGGCCTACCTTTATTTTGTTAAAAAATTCCCGGTGCTGCCCGGTGCTGAGCACGCCTAACCTTGCCTCAAGGAGAATGTGAATATGGCTAAAAGAATTGTCGTCGACCCCATAACCAGGATCGAAGGGCATCTACGCATAGAATGTGAAGTTGATAATGGTAAAGTCACCAACGCCTGGTCCTCCGGCCAGATGTGGCGCGGCATCGAGGTCATCCTCCAGGGCCGCGACCCCCGGGATGCTCCCACCTTCACCCAGCGCATCTGCGGCGTCTGCACCACGGTCCACGCCCTGGCCTCGGTGCGGGCGGTGGAGAACGCCTTCAAGATGGAGGTGCCCCTCAACGCCCAGTACATCCGCAACATGATCGTCGCCGCCCATGGCGTGCATGATCATATGGTGCATTTTTACCAGCTCTCGGCCCTGGACTGGGTGGACATCACCTCGGCCCTCAAGGCCGACCCCAAGAAGGCGGCCCAAGTGGGCGATAGTCTGTCCTCCTGGCCCAATAACAGCTACCTGGAGATGAAGGCGGTCCAGGACAAGCTCAAGGCCATCGTGGCCTCGGGCCAGCTCGGCATCTTCGCCAACGGCTATTGGGGCCATCCCGCCATGAAGCTCCCCCCGGAGGTCAACCTGATGGCCGTGGCCCACTACCTCCAGGCCCTGGAGTACCAGCGCAAGGCCAACATGATCGTCTCCATCCTGGGCAGCAAGACGCCCCACGTGCAAAACCTGGTGCCCGGCGGCGTCTCCACCGCCATCAATCTGGACTCCCCCTCCGCCCTCAACATGGAGCGGCTCTATTACATCAAAACCCTCATCGACGACGTCGGTGGCTTCGTCAAGAACGTTTACCTGCCGGACGTCTGCGCCGTGGGCGCCATGTACGCCGATTGGACCAAGTACGGCGCCGGCGTCACCAATTACCTGTCAGTGCCCGACATGCCCATGGACACCAAGGGCACGGTTTTCAATATGCCCGGCGGCTACATCGCCAACGGCGACCTCAAGAGCTTCAAACCCATCACCTCCTACAACGACGACTTCTTCCGGGAAGGCGTCAAGGAGTCCATCAAGCACTCTTGGTACAACGGCGATTGGACCAAGCATCCCTATGACGAATCCACTGATCCCAAGTACACCGGCTTCAAGGACGACGGCAAGTACTCCTGGGTCAAGGCCCCGACTTTCTACGACAAGCCGGCCCAGGTGGGCCCCCTGGCCAACGTCCTCTGCATGTTCGCTGCCGGCCACGAGCCCACACAGAAGTATTTCACCCTGGCCCTGGAAACCGTCAGCAAGCTGGCCGGCGCCAAGGTGGGGCCCGAAGCTCTCCACTCCACCATCGGCCGCCACGCCGCCCGGGCTGTCCGCTGCGCCGTGCTCTATGATGAATTAAACACCCAGTGGCAGGCCCTGATCAACAACATCGCCAAGGGCGATCTCGCCATCTGCAACAAGTACCCCATGAAGCCGGGCGAAAGCCGGGGCTTCGGCTTCCACGAGGCGCCCC
>JBKQVS010000076.1:0-33237 GCA_052139855.1 Desulfobaccales bacterium | reverse complement strand
TCACCGGGACCATGGCCAGACCTTCGGCCAACGTCAAAATGGAGATCGGCGGCCAAGTGGCCGGTCCCTACTCGGTGTTCGGGGACGGCCCCATCGACGCCACCTACAAGGCCATCACCCACCTGGCCGGGTCCAAGTGTACGCTGCTCAAGTTTGCGGTGAGTTCCATCACCGGCGGCACCGATGCCCAGGGCGAGGTGTCGGTGCGCCTGGAGGAGGCCGGCCACGTGGTCACCGGCCAGGGAGTGGACCCGGACGTGATCACGGCCAGCGCCCGGGCCTTTATCAATGGGCTCAACCGTCTCCATTTCCTGAAGGAGGCGGGGGTGGTCAAGGGCCCAAAGCCGGAAGAGATGTAAGAGCAACTATCAACTAGCAGTCAGCAGTTAGCAATTAGCAGTTAGCGGATGAGGGTGGGGATGAGAGAAACCTCACCCTCAGTGCTCAAATTAAAAGTTTGGGGACGAGCAAATTGTAGGGCAGGCATTGACAGGCACTGCTTCTTTTTAGAATATCCTTACCACAAGGGGCAAAGATGGGAAGATGCTTCGTGATGCAGCCATTCGACCGGGGTGTTTTTGACAAACGGTATGATGATGTTTATGTACCGGCTATTACAAAAGCTGGTCTAGAGCCTTATAGGGTTGACCGCGATCCCAGTGTAAGTATCCCTATCGAAGAAATTGAATCAGGGATCAGGAGGTCTGAAATTTGTTTAGCCGAGATTACCACGGATAATCCGAATGTTTGGTTTGAGCTTGGTTTTGCAATCGCAGTCCCTAAAGAAGTTGTGTTAATTTGTTCAGATGAAAGGAAAAGTAATTTTCCATTTGATGTTCAACATAGGAACATAATCAAATATAAAACAGAATCACGCCAAGATTTTGATATATTACAAAGTGATGTTTCGCAGCGTATCTTAGCTATTTTAAACAAACAAAAGGAAATTGATAAAGTTTCAAAAATATCTCCAATTGCTGAAACTGAAGGATTAGCTCAACATGAAATTGTAGCACTTGTAACTGTAATGCAAAATAGCTTTATATCTATGACAGGAGTTTCTGGTTATAAGATTAAGGAAGATATGAACGATACGGGTTTCACAGATATTGCTGTAAGCCTTGCTTTAAAAAGCCTTAGACATAAAAACATGATAAGTTTAGACATAGCTACAGATAGCCAAGGAAATGATTTTGCTGCCTACGTAGTGAGCTCTAAGGGTGAAAAATGGCTGCTTGATAATCAAGATAAGCTTGTCCTACGATATGAATTTAATGAGGAAGATAAAATTCCATTTTAAAACAGGTATAAATATTTTGGAGTGATACAAAATGCATAAACCGCAAACCATTACGCAAAAAATCCTGGCGGCGCACTGCGGCCAAGATTACGTGGAGCCCGGCGAGCTGATTATGGCCCGGGTGGATATCGCCCTGGGCAACGACATCACCGCGCCCCTGGCCATCCAGGATTTTCATAAGGTGGGGGGTAAGCAGGTCTTTGACCGGTCCCGGGTGGTGCTGGTGTGCGACCACTTCGCGCCCAACAAAGACATCCCCTCAGCCATCCAATGCCAGCAGCTGCGGAACTTTGCCCGGGAGCAGGACTTGACGCATTTTTACGACGGCGGGGAGATGGGAGTGGAACATGCCCTGCTGCCGGAACAGGGGATCGTGGGACCGGGCGACGTGATTATCGGCGCCGACAGCCACACCTGCACCTATGGGGCCCTGGGAGCGTTTGCCACCGGGGTGGGCTCCACCGACCTGGCCGCGGTCATGGTGGCAGGGGAATGCTGGTTCAAGGTGCCGGAGAGCATCCGTCTGGTTTACCACGGCGAGCTGCCGGAATGGCTTACCGGCAAGGATCTCATACTCCACACCATCGGCGATATCGGGGTGGACGGAGCTCGGTATATGGCCATGGAGTTCACCGGCGAGGCCATCGCGGGGCTGCCCATGGCGGACCGGTTTTCCATGGCCAACATGGCGGTGGAAGCCGGGGCCAAGAACGGCATTATGGCTCCGGATAAGACAACCCTGGACTATGTCAAGGACCGGACCCTGAGACCTTATACGCAATACGACAGCGACCCGGGGGCGCCGTACCGGTTCGAGAAGACTTACGAAGTCAGCGGTCTCGAGCCCCAGGTGGCCTGCCCGTCGTCGCCCGGCAACGTGGTGGCGGTTTCCCGGGTGGGGGACGTACGCATCGATCAGGCGGTAATCGGCTCCTGCACCAACGGCCGGATCGACGACCTGCGTCTGGCCGCCAAGGTGCTGAAAGGGCGCCGGGCTGCCAAAGGCGTGCGCCTTATCGTCATCCCGGCCACGCCCCTGGTCTATCGCCAGGCCATGGACGAGGGCCTGACGGCCATCTTTATGGACGCCGGGGCGGTGGTCAGTCCTCCCACCTGCGGGCCGTGCCTGGGCGGACACATGGGCATCCTGGCGCCGGGAGAGACGGCCATTGCCACCACGAACCGAAATTTCGTCGGCCGCATGGGGCATACGCAATCCAAGGTCTACCTGGCCAGTCCGGCGGTGGCGGCGGCTTCGGCGGTGGCAGGCCGCATCATGGGCCCTCAGGACTTGTAAGACGTGGGCCTGGCCAAAAAAAAAATGACGGGCGGCCGTAGAAACGTAAAAAAATCGACATTTCCCGATAAATGTGGCATGGTTTTTCTCAAAACTGCATAGTAAAGCTTTAAGCTCGGCGAGGGCACGGATGTGAAGGGCTGGGGAATTTTCCGCTGGCTGCCTTGGGGGCTGGCCGCGCTGGTGCTGGCAGCAGGCTGCTCCGGTGTCCTGGTGGAGAAGAAGGACGGCAGCGGCCAGGTGGAGCGGGTCAAGATCGACGGCGGGGAAAGCTGGGACGCCTACGACGACCGGCCACGCCTTCCCTATGCCACCTCCGGCAAGCGCGGCCTGGAAGATATGAGCATCATGCTGAAAAGTGAGAAGACCTTTTAACCGGCGGCTTCCCGGCGCCGGGCCCGCACCACTCGCTCAATCCCATTGAAATCCTTGACGGTATCTATACGGTCATAAGCGCCGGTCTCGGCGATTAATGCCGCGACCGGCGGCGCCTGCCGATCTCCAACTTCCAGGAGCAGCCAGCCTCCCGCCATAATATACCGCGGCGCTTGCCGGATCAGCGGCCGGATCAGGTCCAAGCCGTCGTCGCCTCCCAACAAGGCCCCGGAGGGTTCATACGCTTTGATCTCCCGGGGGAGCTGTTCCCATTCCGCCCGGGGCACATAAGGCAGATTGGCCACCAGCAGGGTAAAGGCCGCGGTGGGCTTGAGCGCGGCCAAGAGGTCGGACCGGAGCAGGTGGACCCGGTGGAGCACCGTGTGGCGCCGGGCATTGTCCCGGGCCACGGCCAGGGCGGCGCCGGAGAGGTCCACCCCCACCCAGGACATCAAAGGCAGCTCCTTGGCCAGGGCGATGACCACCGCGCCGCTGCCCACGCCTACTTCAGCGCCCCAGAGGGGCGAGGTTTTGGGTTTTAGGTTCCGGGTTTTGGGATGGTGTTCTCTGGTAGGGGCGGGTTTGAAACCCGCTCCTACAGACTCCGCTACCTCCAGGGCCGCGG
This sequence comes from Desulfobaccales bacterium, assembly GCA_052139855.1. Classification (GTDB taxonomy): domain Bacteria; phylum Desulfobacterota; class Desulfobaccia; order Desulfobaccales; family 0-14-0-80-60-11; genus 0-14-0-80-60-11. Next base: position 29,640 of record JBKQVS010000076.1, on the reverse strand, counting down.
CCACCAGGGTCTCGGTTTCGGGGCGGGGGATCAGCACTGCCGGGGTCACCTGGATATCCAGGGACCAGAACTCCCGGTGGCCGGTGAGATAGGCCACGGGCTCCCCTTCCCGGTGCCGGAGCATGAGGGCCTTGAAGCGGGCCAGTTCCGGGGCATCGAGGGGTTGATCGTAGCGAAGATAGAGATCCAGGCGGCTGATCCCCAGGGTGTGGGCCAGGAGAATTTCGGCTGCGGCCCGGGGTTCCGAAACCCCTTTGGTGCGGAAATAGTCGGCGGTCCACCGGAGCATGGCCAGGATGGTCCAGGATGCTTGGGGGCCGGACATTTATCCCTGCGCCAGGGCCCGGGTCCGGTGAAAGGCGATCAAACCCTGGAGGAGTTCCTCCACGTCCCCGTCCAGCCTGTCCTCCAACTTGTAGAGGGTCAGGCCGATGCGGTGGTCGGTGATCCGCCCCTGGGGGAAATTGTAGGTGCGGATGCGCTCACTGCGGTCGCCGGTACCCACCTGGCTTTTGCGCTCCTGGGCGATCTGCTGCTGCTGCTCCTGCTGTTTGAGGTCGAAGAGGCGGGACCGGAGCACCTTGAGGCCCTTGGCCTTGTTTTTGTGCTGGGATTTTTCATCCTGGCAGGAGACCACCAGGCCGGTGGGCAGGTGGGTGATGCGCACCGCGGAATCCGTGGTGTTGACGCTCTGGCCGCCGGGGCCGGAGGAGCGGAAGACGTCGATGCGGAGTTCCTCGGGGTTGATCTGGACGTCCACCTCTTCGGCTTCGGGCAGGACGGCTACGGTTACCGCGGAGGTGTGAATGCGCCCCTGGGATTCCGTCGCCGGGACCCGCTGGACCCGGTGCACCCCGCTTTCGTATTTAAGCTGGCTGTACACCTGGTCGCCGGAGATGGAGGCGATGATTTCCTTGAGGCCGCCGATGCCGGTGGCGGAGTGGCTGAGGATTTCCAGCTTCCAGCCCTTGCGTTCGCACAGGCGGGTGTACATCCGGAAGAGGTCGGCGGCGAAGAGGCCGGCTTCCTCACCCCCGGTGCCGGCCCGAATCTCGAGGATGACGTTCTTGTCATCCAGGGGGTCTTTGGGGAGCAGGAGAAGGCGGAGTTCTTCCTCCAACTTGTCGGCCTGATCCTTGAGGACCTGGATCTCCTCCCGGGCATAGGCCTTCAACTCCTCGTCCGCCTCTTCCTTCACCAGGGTCTGGTTTTCCCCAAGTTCTTTCTCCACCTGTTGATAACGCCGGAAGACCTGGATCACCGGGGCTAGGTCGGCGTGTTCCTTGCGATACTTGTGGTACAGGTCCTGGTTCTTGATGACCTCGGGTTCGGTGAGGGCGTTTTCCAGTTCCTGATAGCGGTTTTCCAAGGATTCTAAGCGATCGGTAATCATAGGGATATATCAGTGCGCCAGGGCGGCCGGCCCCGGCCGGCGGCCTTAGGGTTGGGGGAAATTATCTCAACATTTAAAGATATTATAGATGAAAACCTGGCTCACGGCAAGGGCAGGCGGCGGTTATCCCGCCGGAAAACGAGGGGATTAGCGCGGGGCTGACGTCACCTCCGGCCCGGCTGCAACCTTGCCGGACCGGAAGTTATTCAAAGGTAAAAAGGTTGCACCCCGTGGCTTTGCTCCGGTACATCAGGTCATCCGCCCGCTGGATCAAAGTTTCCGGGGTGTCTTGGATCCGGGCCAGGGTTCCTCCCAGGGAAATGGTGACGTGGAGAGAGCAGTCCGGCAGAGATAGCCAGGAACTTTCCACCAGGGCGCGCAGCCGCTCCGCGATGAACACGATCTGGTCGGCATCTTTCAGATTACTCATGACACAGAGAAATTCATCTCCACCCCACCGGCCTACCAGGTCGAAGGAACGACAGTTTTTCTCGAGGGTCTGCGCCACCATTTGCAGGACCAGGTCACCCGCCTGGTGGCCAAAGGTATCGTTCACCCCTTTGAAATAGTCCACGTCAAGGAAAATAACCCCAAAGGGCCAGCCCAGGCGCTGCAATTCATTGAATCTGGCGACGATAAAGGTTTCCAGATAGGTGCGGTTGGCGATCTTGGTCAGCCCATCCAGATAGACCAGGTCTTTCAGTTCCTTGAGGTGCTCCAAGGCCGCGATAGTGGCGGAATCGTCCCGGAAGATCTCCACCGCCCCAATAATTTGCTGCCGATGGTCGGTAATGGGGGCAATTCCGATGGCCACGGGCAACCGGCAGCCATTTTTGTGGTGGAGGAAGACCGAGGCAGATCGAAGCTGGCCATCAAGCAAGGTATGGGATAGGGGGCAGGCCCCCTCGCACAGGGAATGGCCGAGCGCATCGACGTGGCGCAGGAGGTTGTCGGCGCAGCGCCTGCCCAGGACTTCCGCTTTGGTAAACCCGGTGATGCGCTCCGCGGCCTTATTCCAAAAAGTGATCTGCCGCTCCCGGTTGACGAAATAGACCCCGTCATAGAGGTTATCCAGCAGAGTCTCATAGAAATTCGGGCTGAAATCGTCCATGGTTCTCTCTCAGGCTTCGGCCAGGCGGCGGATGATTTCCGGGATGGTGTTGGTGGCCAGGTGGGACATGGAGCCGCCGGCCAGGACCACCAGGAGGGGGACCGCCAGGTCGGCAGAGGTGGCGAGCATCAGGTCACAGATGGCGAAATAGGCGGCCTCGGTGAGGCCCAGGGAGCCGTAGTCATCCCGGTGGGTGTCGAAGCCGTAATACCAGATGAGCAGGTCCGGCTTGAAGGCCGGGAGCAGGGGGAGGTTTTGCCGCACCATCTCGACGTACCGGCCGTCGGGGTCGGCGTGGGGATCGAGGCGGTGGGCATTGACATCCACCTTGGTGCCGTCATCGCTTTTAAAGTTGACGGCGCAGAAGCACAGGTGAAAGACGGCGGGGTCGTCCCGCACCAGCTGGCGGGTGCCGTCGCCGTGGTGGGCGTCGGTGTCCACGATGGCAAAGCGGCGCCAGGGGCTAATTTCCCGGGTGTGCGTCAGGGCGATAACCACGTCGTTGAAGCAGCAGGCGCCCCAGAACTGGCGATAACCGGCGTGGTGGCCGCCGGCGCCGATGAAGCAGAAGGCCCGGTCGACCACGCCCGCGGCCAGGTCCGCCATGCCGGCCACCACGGAGCCCACGGACTCGTAGGCGGTGGAGCAGAAGCCGTCGGCGGCCACCAGGTCAAGCATCTCCGGGGCGTGGACCTTGAGGACGAGGGTCTCGGAGGCCCGGGGGGCTTCGATGAGTCGCACGTTAGGCCGGGCCAGGAGCGGCGCCAGGGCCTCGGGAAAATCCCGCAGGCGGTTGCCGATGGTCATGTAGCTCTTGCGGCTGAAAGAGGGGTGGTAGTAGATGCCGATTTTTTTCATATAGTCAAGCTCGCACCCAACAAGGGCGGACCCGCGGGACCGCCCCTATAATTCGCGGTTACTTTTCGAGGGGCCCCGCGGCATTTAGCCGCTGTTCCCACTGGGCGTACTTGGGGAAAAACAGGGTGAAAAACCCCAGGGAAATCACCATGAAAACATAGAAATCCATGGCGTTGCCGGCCAGCAAAAAGAGCACCAGGCCGAAGAGCGCCACGGCTTCGCAGAGGGCGAAGGTGATGACGGCCGCCTGGGCCAGATGGTCCACGGATTTGGCCGGCAGGATTTTCTGGAGGGCCTTGATGATGCCATACTGGGCCGCGGCCAGGGCCAGAAAGGCATACTTAAGGAGGCTGATCGTATGGGGGTCGAACCGGGCGAAGCCGGCAAAGGGCGCCCAGCGCCACTTGAGTAGCTCCACCACCCCGGCGTAGACAAAGACCGCGGCGATCATGGCCAGGCCGATGAAGTTGACGGCCAGGTAGCGCGCCTTCAGGGCGGTCAGGATTGTAGGAGTTGGTGATTTCATAAATCAAGGCGCGGTTTTAAGCCGCCCGCCTCACTCCGACCCTCTCCCTCCGCCAGCGGGTGGCGAGGGGGTAAGGTAATGATTGCATGATCCCCGTGAGCGCCATGATGAACTGAGGCCACCATCAAGTTCTTGATCCCGGCTCACCCCTGATTTCTGGCAGCAAGGCCGGCGCGCCGGCTACCGATCCGGTGAAGACAGCATGCTCTGGAGAAGGCCGGCGATAAACTTATTGTCCTCGGCACTGAGGTTTTTCAAGGCGTCCTGGCACCGGGCCACCCGCTCCCGGTCTTCGAGATAGTGGGCCGCGGCATCGGCCACTTTGATGGCGTCTTCCAGGAGGCCGTGGACTTCCACCAGTTCCTGGACCGAGCCGGTCTTGGACTCCCAGGCGGCGATGGCATCCATAAGCCGCCGGTACTCCTGCATCCAGTCCTGGAAGTTGTTCTCCATTTTGACGTAACCTTCGGCGTCCCCCACCACCCACAATTCCACGATCTGTTTTTCGGCGTCGGTCAGGGGCTGATTGTTTTCCAGCTTGCCGATGATGGCCGCGATGGGGCCGGCGGTGGCCTGTTCAATGGCCTGCTGGATATCGTTCTTGCTTTTGACCAACTGGGTGGCCACGTAACCGAATGATTCCGAGGTATTGTCGGCCTGGGCTTGCTTCATGGCCTGGGACATGCCTTTGAGGTATTCCATGTTTTCCTCCGGATGGGAATCAATGCCTTGGTTCACGTCTCATCCGGCCCGAGGCCGGGCGCAGAGCGCGGACCTGGTCCACGGTGCGCCTTGGGGGCCGGCCGTCAGCAGCAGCGCATGACCGTTGGGGCCCCGAACCGGTCGCCGGTGCGGGGTTGTTTCGCCTGGACAAATTCCGGGGTCTTGACCTTGCCCAGGTCCTTGGTGCGAAAACGGGTGATCAGGAGAGCGGCCCCAGAGACGGCCACTTTGATCCCCTGGTCCGAAACAGCCAGGATCTCCCCGGGGGTAGCGGTGTGGTCGTCCATGAGGAAGGAGGCATTATAGAGCTTGACCGGCTCGCCCTTGAAGATGGTGGTGGCGCCGGGCTGGGGGTCGCAGCCGCGGATGAAATCGAACACCTTGCGCCCCGGCTGGTTCCAGTTGAGGGCAGCCACCTTCTCGTCGCAAGGGGGGTCATAGGTGGCCAGGGAATGGTCCTGGGGAATGCGGGGGGCTTTCCCCTGGGCCACGAGCGCCACCGCCTCCAAACAGGCTTCCACCCCCAGGGCATAGAGCTTGTTGAAGTAAAGCTCGCCGGTGGTCTCGTTGGGACCGATCTCCACCTGTTTTTGGAGAAGGATGTCGCCGGTGTCGATGCCTTCATCCACCCAGAAGATGGTGAGGCCGGAGTGCCGCTCGCCGTTGATCACGGCCCAGTTGATGGCTGAGGCGCCCCGGTATTTGGGGAGGATGGAGGGGTGGTAGCAAATGGACCCGAGTTTGGGGACGGCCAGGACCTTGCCGGGCACGATGTCGGTGACGAAGGCCAGGACGGCCAGGTCGGGGTTGAGGGCCGCCATCTGGTCATAGGCCTGGGGGTCCTTCATGCGGGGCGGCTGATAAACGGGAATACTCGCAGCCAGGGCCGCGTCCTTGAGGGGGTCGAGTTTGGCGCCGCGGTCCGGGGGGCAAAAGACGCCTACGACCTGTTGCCCCTGCTTGATTAATCCTTTCAGTACGTCGGCCCCAAAGGCCGCCTGGCCGATTAAGGCGATGCGCATAAGGCCCTCCTTTACGGTTGAGGTTATGGGGGAAGGCCGGGGGAATTTTTCGTCAGGGATTCCCCCGCATCCCCCCATGCCCCCCTCCCAACCCCCTGTATCTGAGGCTGGAAAGCGAGGCCTTTAGGCCTCAACTTTCCAGCCTGTATCAGACCATAATTTTGCAAAAATTAAGGGCTTGGGGGTGGAGGCTTGGGGGAGGGGACAAGGGTAGCTTAGGAAAAAGCCCTTAGCCCTCTCCTCCAACCAAGTTCAACACCGCTCTCAATGATGGTGTTCGTCAGGCTTTTTCTCCGGCTCCAGGGTGGAGGCGTAGAAGCAGATGCCGCAGGCCGCCAGGATGGCGACGACGGCCACCGGGGCGCTATGCCCCCAAACGGCGAGCCCGATGCAGGCAAAGACCAGGAGCACCAGGTAAGCCTGCTTCTTCCGATAAGTTTGTTTCACTTCCGCCATGACTCATCTCCTTATAAAGTGGCTCACTGAGCCGGTTGGTCGATGCAATTCAATTAAGTGGTGCGCAGGGCGCAGCCGCCATTAACTTTCAGCAAAATTTCCCGCAATTATGCAGCCCCTTGTTCCGCAAACTCAATGCCGAGGTTGATGCGCTTCAAGGCTTCCTCCCGGCCCAGGATATGGATGATTTCATAGAGGCCGGGACTGGCGGTCTTGCCGGTCAAGGCCACCCGGACCGGCTGGGCCAGGTTGACCATCTTCAGGCCGGTGGCCTGAGCCAGGTCGGTGAACAACTGATTCAGGGCCTCCTCCGAGGGGTCGGGCAGACCGGCCAGGCGGGCCGCAATCTCCTTGAGGGTGGGAACGGCGGCAGGGGTGAGAAATTTTTGGGCGGCCTTATCTTCATAGGGCCGGGGGTCCAGGAAATAGAAGCGGGCGGCCGCGGCCATCTCCACCAGGGTTTTGCACCGGGCGCTCAGGGTGGGCACCACCCGAGTAAGAAAATCCTGGTCCGGGTCGGTGATCCCCTGGGCAGCCAGAAAGGGGGTCAGTTCCCTGGCCAACTCCGGGGCCGGCAGCTCTTTGAGGTAGTGGCTGTTGAGCCACAGGAGTTTTTCTTCGTCGTAGACCCCCGGGGCTTTGGTCACATGATCCAGGGCGAAAAATTCGATGAGCTCCGGCCGGGAGAAGATCTCCTGATCGCCGTGGGACCAGCCCAGCCGGGCCAGGTAGTTTACCAGGGATTGGGGCAGGAAGCCTTGATCCCGGTAGGCCATGGCGGACAGGGCGCCGTGGCGCTTGGAGAGCTTGGCCCGGTCTTTGCCCAACATCAGGGGCATGTGGGCAAACAAAGGGGGGGTGACTCCCAGGGCCTCATAGATGAGGAGCTGCCGGGGGGTATTGGGGATGTGGTCTTCGCCCCGGATAACGTGAGTGATGGCCATGGTGATGTCATCCACCACCACCGCGAAATTATAGGTGGGAATGCCGTCGGCCCGCTGGAGCACCAGGTCGTCCAACTCCTGGTTCTCAAAGGCGATGGGTCCCTTAATCTGATCATCCCAGTGGGTAACGCCGCTGCCGCGGGTCTTGAATCGGACCGCGGTATCCGGACCGGCCGGGAGGTTAAGCTCCCGGCAGCGGCCGTCGTATCTGGGTTTCTCGCCCCGGGCCAGGAGGGCCTGGCGGCGGGCCTCCAGTTCCTGGGGCGGGCAGTTGCAGTAATACGCCGCGCCCTTCTCCAGCAGGCGGTTGATGTAGTCGCGATAGATGGGCAGGCGTTCGGACTGGCGATAGGGGCCTTCATCCCAGTCCAGGCCCAGCCAGGTCATGGCCGCCAGGATCTCGGTGACGAACTTCTCCTGGGACCGCTCCTGATCGGTGTCCTCGATCCGGAGAATGAAAGTCCCCTGATAATGCCGGGCAATGAGCCAGTTGAACAGCGCCGTGTGGGCGCCGCCCAGATGGAGGGCGCCGGTGGGGCTGGGGGAAAATCGGGTGCGCACTTCTGACATGTAGGCTTCCTTTAGGGCTAGGGGATTTCTTAGCATAATTTTGGGGCCATGGCGAGGGAATTTCCCGGTGGAAATACCTTGCGCCCGGGTGGGGTTAGATATAGTAATGCACTATGGTTTGCAATAATTGCGCCCAAAGGTTGGGAGAGATAAGGAGGAAGCATGATGCGAGGGCAAGTGCAAGGATCGGGGTCCGGTAAGAGGTGCGGCTGCGGCGCCGGGGCACCCGAGAAGGGACCGGCCGGGGCCGGGACTTCGGCCGGCTCTGGCGCAATGCTTCAGAAGGGGTGGCCTGAGGCTCCGATTGGGAGCCCAACGGTGATCGGCCTCACTTAACTGAAGGTGAAACGCTGTTCAGAGAAGAGCCTCAAACAGGCCTGGACCACGGTGGAATCATAGAGCACGTCCTGATTCTGGGATAATTCCGCCATGGCGTAGTCCAAACCCAGGGCTGGGCGATAAGGACGGTGAGACGCGATGGCCTCCACCACGTCCGCCACTGCTAAAATTCTGGCCTCCAAGATAATATCATCGCCTAAAAGCCCGTAGGGATAACCTGAGCCATCGAGCCTCTCATGGTGCTGTAATACCGCCAGAGCTACCGGCCAGGGGAAATCTATTGCTTTTAAGATGTCATATCCGGCCTGAGAATGAATTTTTATCAGGTTAAATTCATATTCATTTAATTTGCTCGGTTTGCTGAGAATCTCCCCCGGCACCGCGATCTTTCCTATATCATGGAGAAATCCCATGACGCGTATCCCCTCGATCGTATGAGGTAATTCCCCCAACTCCTGAGCCAGGGCGCAAGCGAGTTGGGCGACCCGTCTTTGGTGGCTAGCCGTATACGGGTCTTTCGATTCCAGGGTATTGGCCAGGGCCTTGACCGTTCCGTTCAAGGCCTTCTGTAAATTTTTGAGACTTTCCTCGGCGGCATGCTCGGCTGTCACACGGTAGGTGATATCCCGGATATACTTGATAACTCCCTTTATTTTTCCCGTGGATTTACTCAACCAGGGGAAAGCATGCACATCGGCCCAGCCCACGCGCTGGCCATCTGGGCCTTCCAGGGGTATGGTTTCGGAATGCGGTTCACCGGTGAGCATGGTGTGCCAGGCGGGACATGGCTGACAGGGCTCAGAGTTGCCATGATAGACCTCATAGCACTTTTTCCCCACCAGAGGAGTGCATGTTTGTACCACTTCTCCATGGTGGAGTTGACCTGGGCAATGTTAAAGTCTAAGTCGATGACGCTAATGCCGTCAAGAATACTGGAAAAAATGATAGAGAGAAACCGCTCTCCTTCAAGCAAAGCTTCTTCGGTTTGTTTCCGCGCGGTAATATCGAAGAATATGCCGCTCACATATTGAACCTTACCACTCTTATCGCAGACTATCTGGCTTCTTTCTTGAATCCAGAGAAAATTATTTTCCCGATTTCTAATCCTATATTCCCGCACATAGGATTTGTCGGTTTTTAGGGCATGCACAAATGCCTGTTTGACTGCTTCAAAGTCTGATTCAAAGACCAATTCAGTCCATTTACGTTGCCTGGATTCGAAATCCTTTCTTGGATATCCGGTCAACGCTTCGATTTTTTGGTCAAAAAAATCAACTGAGCCATCGATATATCCCTTAAATACCACCGCGGGAATATTGTTTAAGAGCAACTGGAAATCATGCTCGCTTTCCAAGAGCGCCTCAATGGCCGGCTTGCAATTCAGGTTGGCTTCAAGAAGAGATTCAACAGGTACGCAGGCCTGCCGCCGATTTTCGATCTGGCATTGCGGTGTTTGGGACCTAAGAGAGACTGGACGCATTTTATCTATCCCCCGGCTACCTCTTCCTTGATTTGTCGCCGGGGTCCCGCCAAAAGCAGTAATTCCCGGTCTTGAGGGCTTTTTCCTTAATAACAATTACAGTTTAACGGAGGCGATTGCGGTGCACTATAGGAGAAATTCCTAATAATGCATTAGTAAATCCCTGATTTTGGGATTCGCAAAGTAGCGTGGTGGCAAGGTGGATGGCTTTGTGACGACAACATGGGGTGGGTAAATTAATCGGAAGAGAGCCTTTGACCCCGGAATCCGGCACGGGAGGCGAAACTCCGGTTACCTTTTAGGCGCGGCTGATCCGGTCCGCCAGGGCCTGGATGGCGGCCATGTAGGCCGCGAAACCTTGGAGGAGGATGTCGTTGTGGTTGGCCCGGGGGATCTTGAGCAGGGTCTTGTCCGGGGCGGCGGAGGCGTCGAACAGGGCCTGGCCGTCGCTCAGGGGAATGATGTGGTCGTGCTCGGCGTGGATGACCAGGGTGGGTCCGGCGTAGGCCCGGATCTTGTCAATATTGCGGAACCCCGCCTTTTCCTGAAAACCGATGGCGGCCATGTTGACGCCCAGGAGCTGCAACAGGGGGCCGGCATACGCAAAGCCGCTCTCGAGGATGAGCGCGGCGATCTCCTCCGGGTGGGCGGCGGCCAACTCCAGGGCCGAGGCGCTGCCCAGGGACCGGCCCATGACCATCAGGAGGCCGGGGTAGCCCATCTCAGGCAGCCACCGGCGGACGAAGGCCAAGATTTCGTGGCAGTCCCGCACCATGGCGCTCACGGTGGGGGTGCCGGTGGATCGGCCATAGCCGCGGTAATCCACCGGGAGAAAATTGAGGCCCTGGCGGCAGAAAAAGGGGGCCAGCTCGTCGTAATCGGCCACGATCTCGCCGTTGCCGTGGAAGAAGAGGAGGGTGGGGGCGGCGGCCGCGGCCGGATGAAAGCGGGCTCCCACTACCACATGATCGGCCACCGGGATGAGGAGGTCCGGGGCTTCGGTACGGTCCCCGGCGAGCCTGGGTTCGGGGCGGGGGTGGAAGAGGCGCAGCAGCACCTCAGGCACGTCCAGGGGGGAATAATCCACGGGGGTCGGGTCAATCATGGGAACAGCTCTCCTTGGGGCGGCAAAACCTTGACGATAACTTTTACTATATGGGCAAACCCCCTGCGGGTAAATGGGAAAAAGGCCCAGGCGGGGGAAAAGGGAACTCAGCCGGAAGCGGCTCAGGCCGAGCCGGGTGCGGGCACCCCAAAAACGGGCTGGTTTTGACACCTGCAATGGGGTACAATGCCTTCCACCTGATCCGGGGTTAAGCGGATCAGCGCCGATTGGCGGCACTATGACCCGGGCAGAAACCCCAGAGGCGCGGATTTCAGGAGGGTAGGGACACCATGATCAGAAAAACCGTCATCTCAATGCTCATGATCGCCTGGGCCGTGATGCTGTTGCCGGCCGTGACCCTGCCGGCCCAGGACAAGATGTTCAGCTACGACTATTCGTTCAAACCCGGGACCGAGCCGGATGGGTTCAGGGGCATAACGTGGCAGAAGGACAGCGCCAGCCTGGACCCGCTGCACACCATGGAAGTTATTTCGGTGGTCGGGCCGTTTATCTACTATAAGAAAAATAAGGAAGACCTGCATCTCGTCACGGTTCCACTCGACGATATCATCTACGAGTTCTGGAACGGCAAGTTTTCCGGGGTCATCATTAGAGTCAAAGGGAGCGACCAATTCCAAGTCTTGAAAGATTATGTTTTTGCCCGGTTTGGTCCGGGACAGAGATCAAAAGTTTTGGAACAATTAAATGTCCAGGATTTTTACTATAACGGGATTAAGACGAGGATGTATTTGAAATATAGCGAGATTGATCGAACCGGCGAGCTCAGCCTGTATTCCATCGCCCTACTCAATAAGCAACAGGAACGCGACACCTTGTATCTGAAGGAAAGAGCCAGAGACACAATCGAGGCGTATGAAAAAGCCAAGAAAAAGTAAGGCAAAACGAGAGCTTTGAAAAAGTATTTTGAGGGGAGGGCCGGCCCTAGTGGGGGCGGATGCGGCTGCTGACGCAGGCCCGGCAGGTGCCGGAGCGGAAGCGGGTGGCGTCGGACAGAGAGAAGACGCCCACGATGTGGCGGGGAGATTCCCGGTAGACAAAGAGGCGTGAAACATCGGAAAAGATCATCCGGCGCAGGGCATTGACCAGGATGTCGTTATAATCACAGGCCTGCACTCCCGGGGTCATCACACTTCTGGCCGGGGCCTCGGGGGGAGTTTGGTGCTTATAGGCGACGATGAGGTCGGTCTTGGAGATCACGCCGGCCGGGGCGCCATCCTCTCCGGTGATGAGGAGGGCGCCGAATTTGTGGGCCGCCAGGCCTTCCATGACGTGGAGCAGGCTGTCGTCAGCCTTTAAGGCAAAGACCCCCAGGGTCATCACTTCCCGAAGCTGCACCCGGTCGGCCAAGAGGGGCTCCGCATCCCCCGTATTCCGGCGCAAATTCTTTTCACACTGATGGCAATAGCGATAGAGCAAGCCCACGATGTCCGGATAGGCCAGGACGCCCACGGCTTCCGGGGCGGCCGCCTCCCGGACATAGAGCCGGTGAATTTTGTGGGTGCGCATGGAGTCCAGGGCCGCGTCCAGGGAGTCGTCCAGGTGGCAAAACAGGGGCGGGCCCACCATGATTGAGGCCGCGGGGGTAGAAAGGGGGAGCCCGGCATAATAAGCCCCCATGAGATCGGTTTTGGTGACTACCCCCAGCGCTTCCTGGTGTGGGCCGGTGATCAGGATGGCGTTGACCTTGAATTTGATGGCATAGCGGATGGCCTGCTCCAGGGTGGCCTCGGCGGTGAGGTTAATGATGAGCCGCCGCATGGCCTCTTTGACCGTCAAATCCTTCATGACGTTTTGGCGGTTACTGATTCGCATGGCATTCCCTCAAGACGGCGGCCTCAGGCCGGACATCTGCCCAGGAGATGCTGGAAGACCCGGGAGAGATAGACCATGCCCACCATCTTCCCCTCTTCCAGGACGGGCAGCCGGCGGACATGCTTTTTGATCATGATGTCGATGATCCGCAGCAGGTGCATGTCCGGGGTGATGGTGATGAGGTCGGTGGTCATGATGTCCTCCACCAGCATGGAGCTGGCCCGGCACAGGGCTGCATCGAGGATGCCCGAGACGTCCACGTCCTTGATCTCACCCCAGATGTGAATATGCTTGGGCCGGACGAGCAGCAGGATGTCATACAGGGAAAGCATGCCCAGCAATTGCCCCGCCGCATCGGTGACCACCATGCCGAAGACGATCTGATGATGCTCCTCCCCGGCTTTTTGAAATACCCTGACGGCCTCCCCGATGGTCATCCGGGGGGACAGGGTGGAATAGCCGGTATCCATTACCTCACGTGCGGTTATATCCATAACAATTCCTGAAGGGTGGCGACGTGCTCCAGGCGCCCGGCGGGTCATACCGCCCGGGGATGAGCTGACACATCCGGCATCGGCCTACGCCTCTGGCCCCATTTTACCATAGAAACGGGATTTCCCAACCGGAGCCGCGGGTTAATCGCCGCGGATTTTTCAGGCTCCTTACCAAGGCGGCCAACGATGAGGGCCGATTGAGGCGTGTGAAGCTTGAGTTCATAACCGGTGGGGAGCTAAAGGACTCGAGGAGAGGTTGGCAGACCAGTCATGCCTATGGCACCCGGCGCTCTCGGGGGCGCCGCGTCTCAAGGCTGATAAGGGATGGGGTCGGGGACGCCGGCGGCCGCGAAGCCCTTGAGGCGCAGGCGGCAGGAGGAACAGCGGCCACAGGCCCGGATTTCCTCCTGGTAGCACGACCAGGTGAGTTCAAAGGGCGCGCCCAGAGTCAGGCCCAGGCGAACGATGCCGGCCTTGTCCAGGTGGATCAGGGGGGTGTGGATGGCAAGGTGGGTTTCGGGCCGGGTGCCCAACTCGATGAGGCGATTGAAGGCCGCAAAATACTCGGGGCGGCAATCGGGGTAGCCGGGATTATCCAGCACATTGGCGCCGATGAACACGGCCTCGGCCCCCAGGACTTCGGCCCAGGCCACCGCGGCGGCCAAGAGATTGGTGTTGCGGAAGGGCACGTAGGTGGAGGGGATGCCCGGCGGTTCGGCCGCGTCGGTGGGCACGGCCCGGTCGAAATCCGTCAGGCTGGAGCCGCCGATTTGGCCCAGGTAGTTGAGATCCACCTCCAGGGTGGAGACCACCTGGTAGAACGCCGCCTGGGCCCGGAAGGCCTCCAACTCCCGGACGACGGTGCGCTGGCCGTAATTGGCATGGAACAGGGCCAGGTCGAAATGCCGGCGGGCCACGGCCGCGGCGACACAACTGTCCAGGCCGCCGCTGGCGAGGATTACGGCCAGGGGTTTGGAGGGGGTTCCGGGTTTGGGGTTCCGGGTTTTGGGAGGAGTGGTCACCAATCTTTTAATATCCTGTCTGTTAAAGGATTTTAGCTCTCTATCGAGATAAACACCATCACAACATTCATTATCTTTCCCAAAACCCAAAATCCATTTACACTCCCCGGGCCTCCGGTGCCCAGATATATTTGTGCAACTGCGGGTTGAGCCGCAGGGGCAGGCGACTTTCCAGAATCCAGGCCGCGGCCTCCTGAAGTGAGACTTGCCCGAACACGGGGGAAATCAACACCGGCAGCCGCTGGGCCAGGCCATGGCGGCCTATTACCTCAAGGGCCCAGGTGAAGTCCGAGCGGTGGCTCACCACGAATTTGACCTCATCCCGGGGGGTCAGGAGGTCCAGGTTGCGCCAATCGTTGTGATCGGCCATGGCGCTGCCCGGACATTTCAGATCCAGGATGCGGTGCACCCGGGCATCGAGGGCGCCGATGGGCCGGGAGCCGTTGGTCTCGAGGCAGGTGGTAAGGCCGGCGTCGAGCAAAGCCGTGAGGAGGGCCGGGGTCTCGGCCTGGAGCAGGGGTTCGCCGCCGGTAACCAGCACCAGCCGGTGGGGCTGGGCCAGGGCCATGTCCACCAGCGCCGCCACGGTTAGCTCGCGCCCTGCCTCATAGGCATAGGCCGTGTCGCAATAGCGGCAACGGAGGTTGCAGCCCGCCAGGCGGATAAAATACGCCGGCAGACCGGCCCGGGTGGATTCACCCATAAGACTGGCGAAGGTTTCGCAGACCACAAGAGCCATCAGGAACCGTTCTCGGGAAGATTTTGGTGACCTTAGTTTTTATTATGCGTCGGGAAGGGTCTGAAATCAAGCCCGGGCCAGGGGCCACCGGGGCAACCAGCGCCTGTGGCCCCGGAATCCGCTCCTCCCCACGGCGGGAGGGTTGGGGGGAAGGGGAGGGGGGCGACTTGAGCAGGTTGCTGAAATCATGAGGAATATTTTCAACCCCGCCCTAAGCCATCCCCTCTCCAGGGGAGATAAAGGGTTAGGCCACCTGAGGCGGCGGCTTCACTCAGGCCGGAAATCGTAGATTGACGATGGAGCACGCGCCAATTTGCCAACCTAACCTCCGGCCATTCCTGATCTTTTTCAACTCTCCTTCCCGGCTTTCTTCTATACGAGTCCAGGCCGCTAATTGCGGAAAATTTCACATGATTTTTCCATTGCGTTTGCGGTGCGCCTGCCATAGAATGATTTCCGTTCGGGAGAAGGATAGACCATGAGCAAGCCGGGCCCGGCCAGGCCAGTGAAGCCGGTGGTCAGTATGCTGTTGGCCCGGGAAGACCTGGTTCCGGCCCTGGTGGAAAGACTCGCCGGGTATTTGGGGCCGCCGGATCTGGTGGGCCCCTGGTGGCCGTTTGAGGCCACCGCATACTACGCCGCAGAAATGGGCCCAAACCTGGGCCGCTGCCTGGTATCTTTCCTGCACCTGGCCGATCCGGCCCGCCTGGCGGATTGGAAGGTATATACCAATACCCTGGAGCAAGCCTTTAGCCTGGGGGAGCGGCGGCTGGCTAACCTGGACCCGGGATACGTGGCCAGAGAACGGCTGGTACTGGCCACCGGCAAGAATTTCACTCACCGCATTTACCTGGATCAAGGCATCTACGGAGATTTAACTCTCATCTTCGGCCGGGGGAAGTGGCGGCCCCTGCCCTGGAGCTACCCGGATTACGTCCAGGGGGAACTCCCGGCGCTGTTGGGATTGGTGCGCCAAAAATACCTCTGGCAACTCAAGGCGATGGCACTATGATCAAGAGCATGACCGCATACGGGCGGGGGGAAGTGGAAACTCCCGTTCAGAAGTGGGTGGTGGAACTCAAGAGCGTCAACCACCGCTTTCTGGAACTTGCCCTCAATCTGCCCCGGCGCTTCTGGGCCCTGGAGGACCGGTTCCGCAAGCTCATCAAGAGCCGGGTGGCCCGGGGCCGGATAGATATGCAATTGTCCTGGGAGAGCCTGGAAGAGAAGTCGGTGGTCTTGCGGCTGGATAAGGCCATGGTGGCCGGGGTCCGGGAGGTGCTGGAGCAGCTCCGGCTGACCGGCAGCACCCCCGAATCTCTGAAGATGGAGCATTTTCTCCATTTCGCGGACCTGATGGTGGCCAAGGAACAGGTAAATCAGGACCTGGAGTTGGAGGCGACCTGGGAGACCGCGTCCCAGGCGGTAAACCGGGCCCTGGACCTTTTGGAGGAGATGCGCCTTACCGAGGGCGCGGCCCTGGCGGCCGATCTGGCGATGAACCTGGCGGACATCCGCCGGGAAGTCAGCCGCATTCTGGTGCAGGCGCCGCGCTTGCCCGAACTCTGGCGGGAGAAGGTGGCCAATCGCCTGGCGGAGCTCTTTCCCGAGGGCAGCCCGGTGGATGAAACCCGTTTGGCCCAGGAAGTGGCTCTTATGGCCGAACGCCGGGATGTAGCCGAAGAATTGGCCCGCCTGGAGAGCCATATGAGCCAATTTGCGGAAACCCTGGAAAGTGAGGGGCCGGTGGGGCGCAAGCAGGAATTCCTGCTCCAGGAAATGCTGCGGGAGGCCAACACTATCGGCTCCAAGAGCGGCGATCTGGATATCTCCCAGGCCGTGCTGGAAATCAAAGGCTCCCTGGAGCGCCTCCGGGAGCAGGTGCAAAACATCGAGTAGGGTTAGGGGGGAAATCAAACTATGGATGGGCGCTTGATCAACATCGGGTTCGGCAATACCGTGATCTCCTATCGGGTAGTGGCAGTAGTGGTGCCGGGCTCGGCTCCCATGAAACGGCTGCGGGAGCGGGCCACTCAGGCCGACCGCCTCATCGACGCCACCCACGGACGCAAGACCCGCTCCATCATCGTTACCGACAGCAATCACATCATCCTGTCGGCGGTGCACACCGAAACCCTGTCCCAGCGTTTAAACGGCCATGGCGTGGCCTCGCGGCCGGAGGCGGGGGAAAAGGACGATTAGGTGCCTGGGGAAATCTTCGTCATAACCGCGCCTTCGGGGACGGGGAAGACCACCCTGCTGAAACCCTTGATGGACGCGGATCTTAGGCTCAGGTTTTCCATTTCCTACACCACGCGGCCCCGGCGCGCCGGAGAGGTTGACGGGAAAGACTATTTTTTTGTCAGCCCGGAGGAGTTCGGGAGGCTCAGGGACCAGGGCGCCCTGGCGGAGTTTGTGGAACAGTTCGGCTATGGGTACGGCACCTCCCGGGAGTGGGTGGTGGATATGGTGAACAAGGGGGGGGATCTCGTATTCGATCTGGATTCCCGGGGCGCCCGGGCCCTCAAAAAGGAATTTCCCCAGGGGACATTGATCTTCATCCTGCCCCCGAGTCTGGCGGAACTGGAGAGGCGCCTGACGGGCCGGGGAGGTATGGACCCCGAGGAACTGGCCCGGCGCCTGGCCAATGGCCGGGCGGAATTGGAAGAAGCCCACTGGTATGACTACCTGGTGATCAACGACGATAGGGCAGTGGCCCTGTCCCAGCTTCAGGCCATCGTTGCCGCGGCCCGGTGCCGCACCTCGCAGCTCTGGCCGCAGTTAGCCCCCCGGTTTCTCAGCAATACTCCCTGATAGCCTTTTACTTCTCATTTTACGTTATATACCGGATCGATACCTGCTTGGCAGTGAAGCCGCGGAGAAGCAGAGAGCTGGCGTTGCAGGCTTTAGGAAGGGTCTTGGCTGCGAGACTGGACGGAGGAAATGAGCCGGACAGGCCTCGGGACAGGGAGTGTTGCGGCATCGCTCGGCTCAACCGCAGCTTATTTTGCTTGGACCAGTTTGGCGATCTCTGAATCCCACAGGTCGTAAATGCCGCAGCCCACCACCATGTCCTCTCCGTCAATTTTGCACAATTTAACAAAGGAAATCTTGTGGGAGGGTTTTTTCTCTCCGGGTTTGGGCCACCAATAATCCACCCAGCCCGATCCTTTTTCTTTGGCGACTTTGTTGAACTCCACGAATATCAGTTTACCATGGCTGTCCTGCCAGCCAATTTGGTCCTTGCCTTCCAACTGGGCCATGACGGGATGCATAATCATCACGCCTTTCAGGTCATTGATCCAGATATAGGTGCCGGCAAAGATGAATTCACTCTTTTTCCCTTTGAACTTCGGGAAAGCCGCCTTGCCTTCTTTTTCCAAGAGTTCGCAGGCCTGATTGACTTTCTGGATAACCATGTCGCTGGTGGCTTTCACGACGTTGGTCTTGACAATGGCCGACTCGGTTTCTTTAGCCAGTTCCTTGGGCGTCTCCTGGGACATGATCAGTTTATCAACCTGGTCGTCGGGCAGATCGTAAACCCCGCTGCCCACCACGAGATCCTCTCCCTTAGCTTTGCACAATTTGACATAGGAGATTTTGCGGGACGGACTGGGCTCTCCCGGCTTGGGCCACCAATAATCCACCCATCCCGCC
This sequence comes from Desulfobaccales bacterium, assembly GCA_052139855.1. Taxonomy (GTDB): domain Bacteria; phylum Desulfobacterota; class Desulfobaccia; order Desulfobaccales; family 0-14-0-80-60-11; genus 0-14-0-80-60-11. Next base: position 11,368 of record JBKQVS010000076.1, on the reverse strand, counting down.
CCCTTTTCTTTGGCCATCTTGTTAAATTCAAAGAAGAGCTTTTTGCCATGATTGTCTTTGACATTGAGGACATCCATCCCTTCCATTTGGGGGATGGCGGGATGCATGCGCATTACTCCCTTCAAGTCATTGATCCAGATATAGGTGCCGCAAAAAATGAACTCACTGTCTTTGCCTTTGAATTTGGGAAACGCTGCCGTACCTTCCTTTTCCAGCAGGGTGCAGGCTTTATCCACCATGGCCTGAATCGTTGCGAAGGTGGGTTTGGTCTTGGCGGTCGCCTTACATGCCTCCACCGTCTCTTTCTGCAGGTCCTCCGGGGATTTTTGGGCCTGAACCCAGAGAGGCTGAAGGATGAAAATCGCCAAACCAAAGGCTGCCACTAGTCTGGATATAGGTCGCATGCAGGATTTTCCTCCCGGTAAGTTCAAGGTGCTTTACGCCTGCGCGGCTTTCCGGAGTTTCAAGTTAATCAGGATCATGGCAATCTGATCGACCACGGTGGTGAGCAGCTGTTGCGTAACTTCCTTGGTGCGTTCGGAATTGATTTCAGGGGAGGCGCCATTGAGCCGGGTTTTGCGCAGGTGGAAGAGCCCCAGGATCTCTCCCTGAGCCTCAATTGGCCAGCATTGGTAACCTGCCGGCAAGTCCTGGGGCAGATGCTGGCACATGAGGCTGGCGCCGGCACTTTCCACCATATAGGGTCGGCCGCGCCGCAGGCCCCAGCAAGCATCCCGGTCAAAGACTTTTTCCTGGGGCGGAGACTCTCCCCAGACCCCGGCAACGTCAAATTTGTCGCCCGAGGCTGAAGATAGATATATGCCACCGGAAGAGTCAGGAAATAATCGTTCCATATATTTTCCAATGACCGAAGCAGAGTCCGGGAAGGTTTTGCAGCCTTGCAGGAGATCATTCATTTCGCTCAACAGGCCGATATTATTCGCTAATGTCTGGTATTTGAGCTCACCCCGGCGCAGTTCCTCCTTAACGAGCCGATGAGAAATGTATTCACCGCCGTTTGAGGGGTCTGAAGCGGTGATATTGGCAACTTTGTACAAGGTTGCATCCCAAGAGACATAGAAGCCGACCAGAGCGAGAAGAAAAGCGAGTATAACGCCGACGCCCATCAGCCGATAAAAACGAATAGCCTGGAGGGAGCCGAAATGGAACAGGGTCCACCCTTCCATGGATACTGGTTGAGACCGAGCCACCATGGTCTGCCCGGCAAGCTGATAATCTTTGCCATCCACCGGCATCTGGTCCAGTATAGGCGGGAAAGGCCCATCCCCGAACTGTTTGGAAGTTTTCACTTCTTTGATGATTGATTCGTCCAACGGCCATAAGCTACGGAGGACATTGGTGGCCTGATTGGATAAAACCACAATCCCATGGGGGTCAACCAGAAGAGAAATTGACTCTGAGTCGAAAGCATTTTTTAACTCGCCGGAGGTCCGGATTACCCGTTTGATTACCGCCACTCCGACAATAGCCCCGCGCTCATTGCGAACGGGGCAACTGGTATAATACCCTAAAGCACTTGAGGTTACGCCGAGGGCAAAATAACGCCCTTGTAGCCCCAGAAATGCTTGCTTAAAATAAGGCCGGAAGCCATAGTTCTTCCCGACAAAACTATCTGGTTGGCTGCGGTTAGAGGAGGCAATAGTTATCCCCTTGGGATCCATGATATAGCAAACCCCGTAACCTTCCTCAGTTTGACTGTAACGGTCGAGTATCTCATTAGCATGGGCGATCTGGGTTAAATCGGCGGTATTGACCAAGGCATTATAGACTCTGGTTGATCCGGCCATCAACTGGACGAGACGATCGGCTTTTTCCATCTCATTGTCGATTATCTCTTTGACACGTTGGGCAGTCCTCTGGTTCCTATCCACGACATCCCGGGAAGCTTTGCTGCCGAGGTAGTTGATCCCATAGCTGCCCACTATGCCAACTGCCACGATGCAAATCAAACCGATGTTGACCCCCCAATTTATAAGCCGATAGATCTTTTGAGAACGACTGTCCGTCATCGGCACCACGGCTCCATGACAGAGACGCCAGAGAGAGGCGGCCAGACCGATACCCAGCAGGCTCCGAATGAATTGGATGGGAACTCCCGCGACCGCCATAAAAGACCCGGAATTATCCAGGAAGCAGGAGGCCAGGGCAAAGAGGACCATGATTACGCCCGCAGCAGTTAAGGCTTCTTTACCTTGGGGGATCGTTGCCGTGGTTTTAAAGAGGGTCCAGGCGGCCCAAAGACCTGCCACCAGGCTTAAACTGAAATAGACATCATCAAGGCCGCCCATGCCGCTCATTTTGCCCACAACAAGCAGCACTGCCAAGGGAGGATAAATCAACCACCATTGGATAGGACGATCGAAGGTGATGCTGCTGGCTCGGTCAAATTCTATGAGGAATATTAAGGATAAGATTAACAGGATTGAGCTCATCTGAGAGGAGCCCGCGATCAATTGGTGGAACATCGGCAAACTCATTAATTCGTAAATCCCCCGGCAAAAGGCAAAGATCCCAAACCAGGTCCAAGGCAGTAACCGGTTGGTCCGCCGATTGAGTATGGGGGTCAGGCCCGCCACCAATAAGAACGCCAGGCCACAAAGTAAATAAAATAGATCCAGCTGGGTTTCAAACACGAAATTAGCCTCCCGAGCTCAGTATGTAGCAATGATAGTTGATAAAGGTTCAATAATGAATTTCCTTTAAAAAAGACATCAGGAAATCCCTAATTTTTCACTTCTTGATGCCCCTATACCCTACTCCGTAAAAGCCCGAATAACTGGTTCATTATTTCCGAGGTCCGACTTAAAACCCTTGAAGGCTCAATACGGCGCGGTTTTTCCCTTGAGGCAACCATGGGCCGGCAATGAGAATTATGCGGAACAAATAAATTGGTTTTCTATTCAATAAGAGGTTGCCGGACACAATTATCAAACCTTGGGGCCGTAGGGGTACGAGGAGCGCATGCACCTGCATCTTATCTTGTCCGGCCGTCAGGCCGTGAAGCAGGCCGGCCTCTTCCTTCCGGGGGCCTCTTTCTGATATGATGGTGACATCGGTCAACCTGGATGAGGGGCGAACTTCCGGGAAACCGATACCCAGCACCGCAACAGATTACCCGAGGAGAGTCCGGGATGGCGGAAGAGGCAGCCGTGGACGCCGTTGAGGAACTGGAGCCGCAAGAGCCGGGGGAGAAGGAACACCGGCGGGAACTGCACCTGTTCAATCAAATCGCCACCATTACCGCGCACACCCTGGACCTCCAGGAAATCATCAACGAAGTCCTGGAAACCGTCCTGAAGTTTTTCCGGATTGAAGACGGCTTTTTGCTGTTATGGGACCGGGTGGGCCAACGCCTGACCTACGCCGCGTCCCGGGGTTTTCCCCCGGAGTACCTGGGCAAGCTTTCCGGGGGGGCGCTATCCAGCTTCATGGAGCCCAACCTGTCCCATCCGGTCAAACCGCTGATCATTAAGGATATCAGCCATGATCCGCGCCTGTTCTCTTCCACCTTTACCGATATGATCCGGCAGGACCCCCGGTTCCGGACCCTGGCCAGCATCCCTTTGAGATATCGGGACGATGTTATCGGGTTTCTCAATCTGGCGGCGAAGACTACCCGGCCCTTCCGGTCCTCACGGCGCCAAAAGGATTTTCTCGGCATCCTGGGGAACCAGATCGGCCTGGCCATTGAAAACGCCCGCCTCTATCACCAGATGCAGCGTTCGGAACGGCGATACCGGCGCATCTTTGAAGGTTCCAAGGACACGATTTTCGTCACCGACCGGGAGGGCCGCCTCCTGGACCTGAATCCGGCGGGGGTGGAACTCCTAAAATTTTCCTCGAAGGCCGAGGCCCTCAGCCTGTCCAATCTGCGGGAAATCTTCCAAGACCCGCGGGACTGGGAGCGGTTTCAGCTCAAGGTGGAAGTGGAGGACTACATCCGGGACCTGGAATTGACCCTGAAACCTCAGGTGGGCGGCCAGGTCTATGTCCTGCTCACCGGGATCGTGCGCCGGAATAAGGAAGGCCGCATAACCGGTTACGAAGGCATCCTGAAGAATATTAACGAACGCAAGCTCAAGGAATGGGAGCTGCTGCGGGAGAAGAAGACCACCGAAGGCATCCTGGAAGGCCTGCCGGTGCCCACCTTCGTCATTGACCGCACCCACCGGATCATTTACTGGAACCGGGCCTGCGAAGAGTTGACCGGGTTTTCCCGGCATGAAATGGTGGGGACCTACCGCTACTGGCTGCCCTTCTACACCCATGAGCGGCCGTCCATGGCCTCCCTGGTGGTGGAGCAAAATATCAAGGCCCTGGAAAAGTTTTTCGGGGACAAGAATCTCAAACCCTCCCCCAACCTGCCGGGGGCCTACGAGGCCTACGAGTATTTCCCCAACTTTAGGGGCCGGGAGCGTTATCTCTATCATACCGCCTCGCCCATCTATGATGATGAGGGCCGCATCCAGGGGGCGGTGCAGGTCATCCTGGACATGACCGAGCGGGAACTGCTGGCCCGGGAACTGACGGATTCCGAAGATAAGTTCCGCCGTCTGGTGGAAACTTCCCTGGACGGCATCGTTTTGCACCGGGACATGAAGCTCTTGTACGTGAACCGGGCCTGCCTCAAGATGTTCCATTACCAGGAACCCCAACAGATGCTGAACCGATCGCTGCTGCAGTTTGTGGACCCCCAGTACCGCCAGGTGGTGGAGCGGTGGCAGACGCAATTGCAGCGCGGGGCTTCCACCCCCCGCATATTTGAAATGAAGGGGGTCAAAGAGGACGGCAGCAAATTCGACCTGGAGGGGGTTTCGTTTCCCACCACCTACGAAGGCCAACCTGCCATCCAGACGCATATTCGGGACATCACCCACAAGAAGCACCTGGAGGAGCACCTGAGCCGCACGGAAAAGTTAGCGGCCCTGGGGCAGTTGGCCGCGGGGGTGGCCCATGAAATCAACAACCCGTTGGGGGGCATTCTGGTTTACAGCTACCTGCTCCTGGAGGACCTGGAGGCGGGAGCGCCGGAGCGGAATCAGGTGGAGAAGATTGTCAAGGAGGCCACCCGCTGCAAGGAGATCGTCCAGGGGCTGTTGGAATTCTCCCGGCACATGCCCTCGAAGATGGTGTCCCTGAATATCAACGCGGTCCTGGAAGAAGTGATCTTCCTGGTGGAGGATCACCTCATGTTCCAGAGCATCAAACTGGTGCAGGAGCTGGATGCGCACCTGCCTCCGGTCCTGGGCGACAAGAGCAAATTGGAGCAGGTGTTTATCAATCTGCTGATGAACGGCGGGGAGTCCATGGCGGGGGAAGGCCAACTCACCGTGAGCACTGAGGTGGCCAAAGGCGGCGATATGGTGCTCATCCGTTTTAAGGACAGCGGCCCGGGTATCCCGGAAAACTTGCTCAGCCGCCTCTTCGACCCGTTTTTCACCACCAAGGACGTAGGCAAGGGCGTGGGCCTCGGATTGTCCATCAGCTACGGCATCATTCAGAAACATTTGGGCAGGATTTACGTGGAGCGGACCGGAAAAGAGGGGACGACCTTTGTCATCGAACTGCCGGTTTACCGGGAATCGGCGGAGGCGAGGGGGGAGGCCCGGACTTAGAGAAAAAAAGCACAAATATATGGGTCAATTGCGGCCTTGGAGGCCGTGGGGGGCCGGGGCCATGGATATAAGTGCCGCATATGTTTAGGCAATCAGGCTAAAGATATTCTTTCCAGCTTTTTGCAAAAATTATTGACTATGAGGCAGGGGTATGATAGGTAGGCACATGTGAAAAGAATCATTTTCTCCGGGGGGCTTACTCCGACGGGAAGGCGTTGAGGCAAGACACCAAAAATTTTTTAAAAGAGCTTTTTGCCGGAGGCTACCGGGCCAGTTCCATCGGCTTTGCCCTGGTGTTTTCCATCGCCATCGGCGGAGGTTTGGGTTACGTGCTGGCCACCCGGGTCTTTGACAACATGATATTTTTCTACATCGGCCTGATTTTTGGAATCATCGCCGGTTTTCGCAACGTCTATATTTTGGGCAAGAAGTTCCAGGATAAGCAGTGAGGGGCGTATGGATATTCTGTCCCCGCGCCACTTGAAAATTGCCAATTGGTCGGTCCTGGCGGTGCTGGTTCTGGCCGGATACCTCTGGTGGGGCCGGGAATTCGCCCTGGGAGTCCTGGTGGGCGGCCTGGTGGTGGTCATCAACTTCCACCTGCTGCATCAGGCTCTGCGCGGCACCCTGGGGCAATTGGCGCATCGCCCCCAGGAGAGCGCCAGCCAGGCCAAGGCCTGGTTCGCGGCTCGGCAAATGCTGCGTTTTTTTGCGCTGTTGGCCATTATTTATCTGTTAGTCGGTCAAGGCTGGGTCAATATTTTCGGATTACTGGTGGGCCTGTCCACGGTGGTCCTGACCCTGATGCTGGCCGCGCTGCACGAAACGATCAAGCTCAAGAATAAGGAGGCAAACCCGTCCCATGGAACACCCCATTCTATTTCTTGATTTACTTTTTGGGAAATTCGGCCTGCACATTCCGCCGCATCTCAGTTATGCTGTGTTGGTCTCTCTCATTCTCCTGGGGTTGGGCTGGCTGGCCGGCCGCCAGATAACCGTCGTACCCAAGGGCGCTCAGAATGTCTTTGAGCTGATCGTGGGCGGCCTGGAAGAGTTCATGGTGGACGTCACCGGCGAAGAAGGCCGGTCCTTCTTCCCGTTTATTGCCAGCTTTTTCCTGTTCATCATGTTCTGCAATTTGATCGGCTTGATCCCGGGTTTTCTGTCTCCCACGTCCAATATCAACATCACCCTGTCACTGGCCCTGTGCACCTTCGTTTATACGCACTACTTGGGGATCAAGTATCACGGGGCGAAATATATCAAGCACTTTTTGGGGCCAATCCCGGCCCTGGCGCCGCTGTTCTTCATCATTGAGATCATCGGCCACTTCGCCCGGGTGCTCTCCCTGACTTTGCGTCTTTTCGGCAATATCATGGGGGAAGATCTGGTCCTGGCCATCCTCTTATTCCTGGCCGGGCAATTCCTGGCGCCGCTGCCCATGATGTTCCTGGCGGTGTTCACCAGCGTGGTGCAGGCGTTTGTGTTCACGTTGCTATCCATGATGTACTTTGCCGGGTCCATGGAGCACGCGCATTAAAAGCAGCTGTCAGCTTTTAGTTGATAGCTTAAAATTGGAAGAAGGCCTATCCACATATCTCAATATCGTTTAAGGAGGTTTCATCACATGAGAAAATCCCTGGTTCTTGGACTGAGCATGCTGGTAACCCTGCTTTGGGCTTCCCTGGTTTTGGCGGCTGAGCCCGCCGCGGCGGGCGGCGCTTCTACCGCCGGCCTGGGTACCTTTTTCAGCTACGCGGTGATGGCCGCCGGCTTCGGCATCGGCATCGCGGCTTTCGGTACCGGCATCGGCCAGGGCATGGCCGTGAAGAGCTCGGTGGAAGGCATCGCCCGTAACCCCGAGGCTTCCGGAAAAATCACCGTGACCATGCTGATCGGTCTGGCCATGATCGAGTCTCTGTGTATTTACGCTCTGGTCGTCGCCCTGATCATCCTGTACGCTTACCCCATGGCCAAACCTATTGCCACGGCCCTGGGCTTCAAGATGTAATAAACGGAATGTCGGAGGGGGGCGTTATGCCCCCCTTTTCAGGGAAGATATTTGTGCAAATAGGTACAATGCAGGATGCAACCGACCCTAGTAGCGGATAATTAATGCGATCAGCGATGAAATTCTCCAAGATTCCCACGGCCACCATTACCCGTTTGTCCATTTACTCGCGCTATCTTGAAGCCCTGGCTCAAGAGGGGGTCAAGATTATCGCCTCGGACAAGCTGGCGCAAAAGTGCGGCATCAACCCGGCTCAAATCCGCAAGGACCTGGCCTATTTCGGCGAGTTCGGCATCCGGGGGGTGGGCTACTTCGTCAAGGAGCTGCTCTTCGAGATCAGGCGCATCCTGGGCCTCAACAAGATCTGGAAGATGGCTCTGGTGGGGATCGGGAACCTGGGCTCGGCGCTTTTGGCCCATCAAAATTTTATCCGCCAGGGCTACGAGTTCGTGGCGGTCTTCGACGTGGACCCGGCCAAAGTGGGACGCCGGGTGCCCAGCGGCCAGATCATCCACTCCGTGGACGAACTGGAGACGGTGGTCAAGGAGAAGGGCGTGGAGATCGGGGTTATCGCCACTCCCGCGGCCAAGGCGCAAATGGCGGCCCTGAGACTCATCGGCTCCGGCGTCAAAGCCATCCTCAATTTTGCCCCCATTCAACTGCAGCTCCCGGAAGGCATGGCGGTGGAAAACGTCGACTTCACCGTCAAGCTGGACAACCTGGCCTACAACCTGACCATGGGCGAAGGGTAAGGAAAGCTTTCAGCGGTCAGCTTTCAGCTTTCAGCCATCAGGCAAGGGACCATTTACCTGTCGCGGCCCAAACCCGTTACCCGGTTTTTAGAGAAGGTCTTTCGGAGTGACACCGGCATCTTGCCGGTGTTTTTGTTTTGGGGGGGCCGACGGCGTGTCGGCCTTTATCTTTGGCGGCAAGGAGCGGTAATGCCAGGGGCGCAGCGGGCCGCCTCTGATAATCGTTCCCAAGTTTAACCTGGACCGGAGAGGGGAAGTTTAAGGATTAAAGGAGGAGGAAAGGGCCGGCGGTCCTTAGCCGGTTTTTTTCTTCCGGGGGAGAGGTTGAAGGGTCTCCTCCAGGAGGGGGCGCAAGAATTGCCCGGTATAAGATTCGGGGTGGACCGCCACTTCTTCCGGAGGACCCGCGGCCACGAGATGGCCGCCGGCGTCGCCGCCCTCGGGGCCCAGGTCGATGAGATGGTCCGCGGTCTTGATGACCTCCAGGTTGTGTTCGATGACGATGACCGTGTTGCCTTCGTCCACCAGGCGGTTGAGCACCAGGAGCAGCTTTTCGATGTCCGCCAGATGGAGCCCGGTGGTGGGCTCATCCAGGATGTAGAGGGTGCGGCCGGTGGCCCGTTTGCTCAATTCTTTGGAGAGTTTCAAGCGCTGGGCCTCGCCGCCGGATAAGGTGGTGGCCGACTGTCCCAGTTGGACGTACCCCAGGCCCACATCGGCCAGGGTCTGGAGCCGGTCCCGCAGGGCCGGCACCGGCCCGAAAAACTCCAGGGCCTGGTCCACGGTCATTTCCAGGACCTCGGCGATATTTTTGCCCTTGTAACGGATTTCGAGGCTGCTGGCGTTGTAGCGCAGGCCCCGGCAGACCTCACAGCGCACATAGACATCGGGCAAAAAGTGCATCTCGATCTTGTTGATTCCCTCGCCCCGGCAGGCCTCGCAGCGCCCCCCTTTGACGTTGAAGCTGAAGCGACCGGGTTTATAGCCCCGGAGCCTGGACTCGGGCACCTGGGAAAAGAGCTCCCTGACGATGGTGAAGAGCCCGGAGTAGGTGGCGGGGTTGGAGCGGGGGGTGCGGCCGATGGGACTCTGGTCGATGTTAATTACCTTGTCCAGGTGTTCCAGCCCGAGAATCTGGTCATAGGGGGCCGCGGCAATCTTGGCCTGGAAGAGTTTTTGGCGCAGGGCCAGGTACAGGGTGTCCATGATCAGGGTGCTCTTCCCCGAACCCGAGACCCCGGTGACGCAACTCAGAACCCCCAGGGGGATGGCCACCTCCAGGTCTTTAAGGTTGTGGCCCTTAGCCCCCACCAGCCGCAGAAACCCCTGGGGCCGGCGGCGGCCCCGGGGCAGGTGAATTTCCCGCCGCCCCGACAGGAACAGCCCGGTAAGCGACCGGGGGTGGTGCACCAGCTCCTCCGGGGTGCCGTCGAACACCACCCGGCCCCCTTCCCTTCCCGCCCCCGGCCCCATGTCCACCACAAAATCGGCCTGGCGGATGGTCTCCGGGTCGTGCTCCACCACGATCACGGTGTTGCCCAGGTCCCGGAGGGCTTTTAGGGTGTGGAGGAGTTTCTGGGTATCCCGGGGATGCAGCCCGATGCTGGGCTCATCCAGGATGTAGAGGACGCCGGAAAGCTTCGAACCGATCTGGGTGGCCAGGCGGATGCGCTGGGCCTCTCCCCCGGCCAGGGTGGCGGTGGCCCGGTCCAGGCTGAGGTAATCCAGCCCCACTTCCGAAAGAAAGCCCAGGCGTTCGGTGATTTCCTTCAAGATCCGCCGGGCGATCTCCGCCTGGCGGGGACTGAGGGCGAGCCCCCCGAACCAGGTCAGGGCCCGGGACACGGTGAAGGCGGTCACCTCGCTGATGTTGGCCCCGCTGATTTTGACGGCCAGGGCCTCCCGGCGCAACCGGGCGCCGCCGCAGTCGGGACACGGCCTCAGGCTCATGTACTGCTCGATATCCTCCCGGACCAGCGCCGAATCCGTCTCGTCATAGCGTTCCTTGAGGAGGGGAATCACCCCGGGGAAGGGCCGGGGGCCGTAGAAGCGGCGGCCGTCCTGCTCATAGAAAAAATTTATCGGTTTCCCCTGGGAGCCGAAGAGCAGGGCTTCCCGGACCTCCCGGTCCAGTTTCCCAAACGCGGTGTGCATGGAGAAGCGGTAGTGCTGCTCCAGGGCCTCCAGCATCTGCTGGTGCCGGAGGGAATGGCGCTGGGCCCAGGGCCGCACTGCGCCTTCCCTCAGGCTTAACGCGGGGTTCGGGACCACCAGGTCGGGGTCGATGACCAGCCGGGTCCCCAGGCCGCTGCAGGCGGGGCAGGCCCCCTGGGGGCTGTTGAAGGAAAACAACCGGGGGGTGAGTTCCGGCAGAGAAACGCCGCAGTGATCGCAGGCGAAGCGCTCCGAAAAGAGCAGCTCCTCGCCGTCCACCACCGCCACCCGAATCACCCCGTCCGCCAGCTTCAGGGCCAGTTCCAGGGAGTCGGGGAGGCGGGCCCCCAGGTCCGGTTTGATGACCAGCCGGTCCACCACCGCCTCGATGGTGTTCCGCTTGTTCTTATCGATGGCGGGCAACTCTTCCAGCTCCATCACCTCGCCGTTGAGGCGGATGCGGCTGTAGCCCTCGCTGCGCAACCTCTCCAAAAGCTTGTGATGCTCCCCTTTGCGATTCACCACCACCGGGGCCAGAATGGTGATGCGGCTGCCCGGCGCCAGCCCCATAACCTGGTCCACCATCTGGGGCACGCTCATGGCCGAGATGGGCCGCCCGCACCGGTAACAGTGAGGGGTGCCCACCCGGGCGAACAGGACCCTGAGATAATCGTAGATCTCGGTGGAGGTGGCCACGGTGGAACGGGGGTTCTTGGAGGCCGTGCGATGCTCGATGGCGATGGACGGGGACAGCCCTTCGATGTACTCCACGTCCGGCTTGTCCATGAGTTCCAGGAATTGCCGGGCGTAGGCCG
>JBKQVS010000075.1:0-5118 GCA_052139855.1 Desulfobaccales bacterium | reverse complement strand
TTGTTGAAAACGCAACCGGAAGCGACCACCAGGGATATGCCGAGGAGCGTGGCGGGGAGCGCCAGGCCATCGACCCGCCCTTTGGAGGCAAGAAAAAAGCCGGCTGCCGCGGAGATCAGGTTGCCGACAACGATCCCCGGCTTGGCAACGAGCACATAGTTTTTGATCCTGGCAGGCATATTCACATCATTCGGTAATTCAGGGAAGACATGATCCAGAGGGTGCCGCCGACGAAGAGGGCCAGGATCAAGAGCGTGAATATCATGGCCAGGACGTTCCAACGCGCCGACGAGGAAGAGTCCAGATGCAGGAAGTAATGCAAGTGCACCAGAATCTGGACGAGGCCCGCACTGAATATGGCGGCCAGGGCCGCGGCGGAGGACCAGGCACCGCGCATCACCACGGCAAAGGGAATCGCGGTGAGCATGAGGGAAAGAACGAAGGCGGTGAGGTAGGATTTGAGGCTCCCCCGGCTGACGCCGGTGCTGTCGATAGGCGCTGGATTCATTTACACCACTCCCATCAGGTAGACGATACTGAATATGCCGATCCAGATGATATCCAGAAAATGCCAGAACATACTCAGGCGCATCAGCCGCGATTGCACGGGGGAGGTCAAGCCTTTGACGGCGACCTGAGCCAGCATGACCGCCATCCAGATGAGCCCGAAAGTCACATGGGCGCCGTGAGTCCCTACCAGGGTGAAAAAACTCGACAGGAAGGCGCTCTGGTCCGGCCCGTGGCCCGCGGCAATCAGGCCGTGGAACTCATGGATTTCCATGGAGACAAATCCGAGCCCCAGGAGCAAGGTGACGGCGAGTCCGATGAGAACCCACTTCTGCCTGCCACCGTGCACGGCCAGCATGACCAGGCCACAGGTTAGGCTGCTGAACAGCAGGAACAGGGTTTCACCCAACAGGTAAGGCAGGTCGAACAATTCCTTCCCTGTCGGTCCGCCGGCAAAGTTCTTGCCCAAGACGGCAAACGTGGCGAAGAGGGTCGCAAATATGATGAGGTCGCTCATCAGATAGATCCAGAAACCGAAGGTCTGCAGCGCGACGGCATCGGGGTATGCACCTTCTGCGTTATGAGCGGCGGCGATGGCGGAAGCGTCGGTGGTCATCATTTACCTCTGCGGGACGGGTTCCGGGACGGCCGGGGCGCCGGCGGGGCGTCTCTGGGCCACGGCGGCCAACTGGGAAAAGCGTTCATTTTCGATGCGCTCGACTTCGGCGGCGGGGATTCGGTAATGGCTGTCGTCGTCGAGTGAGCGGGCAATGACCGTGACCAGCATACCCAGAGCGGCCAGGATGGCCAGCCACCAGATGTACCAGATCATGGCGAATCCGAACCAGAAAGCCAGGGCGCCGATGATCAAGCCGTGGGTGGCATTTTTCGGCATCTCGATGTCGTGATAGTGATGCGGCCGTTGATAGGCGACGCCTGTTTCCTTCATCTCCATAAAGGCATCGATGGCATCGACGACGGGGATTTCCGGGAAGTTATAGACCGCGGGAGGAGAAGAGGTCATCCATTCCAAGGTGCGGCCGTCCCAGGGATCGCCGGTGGGATCGCTGAGGGCCTGGCGCGCCTTAAGGCTGACGAGCAATTGAATTCCCTGAAAGACGATGCCGAGCGCAATCACGGCGGCGCCCAAGGCGGCGACGAGGAGATAGGGCTGCCAGGCCGGGTTGGCATAATGGGCCATGCGGCGGGGCATGCCCATGAAGCCCAGGACATACAGGGGACCAAAGGCAAGATAAAAGCCGATGAGCCAGCACCAAAAGGCGCGTTTGCCCCAATTTTCCTGCAGACGAAAGCCGGTGGCCTTGGGGAACCAATAATAATAACCGGCAAAAAGGCCGAACAGCGCCCCGGGGATGAGCACATTGTGGAAATGGGCCACCAGAAACAGGCTGTTGTGGAGCACGTAATCAGCGGGTGGCACAGCCATCAGGACGCCTGCCGCCCCGCCGACGGCGAAGGTGACGATGAACCCGAGGGTCCAGTACATCGGGGTCGTCAACCTGACGCGGCCACGATACATGGTGAAAAGCCAGTTGAAGGTTTTCACCCCGGTGGGGATGGCAATCAGCATGGTGGCAATCCCGAAAAAGAGGTTGACGTTGGGGCTGGCACCCATGGTGAAAAAATGATGCACCCAGACGGAAAAGGACAGAATCGTGATGACCGCAGTGGCATAGACCATGGAGCCATAGCCGAACAGCCGTTTACCGGAGAAAGTGGCGACGACCTCCGAAAAGATCCCGAAAGCCGGCAGGATGACGATATAGACCTCGGGATGCCCCCAGGTCCAGAACAGGTTGGCATACATCATCATGTTCCCGCCGAGCTCGTTGGTGAAAAAATGCATCCCCAGGTAGCGATCGAGGGTTATCATGGCGAGAGCGGCCGTCAGAACCGGAAAGGCCCAAACTATGAGCACGTTGGTGCAAAAAGCGGTCCAAACAAACAAGGGCATCCGCATGGGCTTCATGCCGGGAGCGCGCATGGTCAGGATGGTGACGAGAAAATTGATCCCGGACATGGTCGAAGCGATACCGGCGATCTGGAAGGACCAGATCCAATAGTCCACGCCGGTGCCGGGGCTGTACTGTATTTCGGTCAGGGGGGTATATCCCGACCATCCGGCTTGGGAAAACTCACCCACCCCCAAAGATACCATGACCAGCGTTGCGGCGGCGGTGGTCAGCCAGAGACTGAGGGAATTCATAAAGGGAAAGGCGACATCGCGTGCCCCGATTTGCTGGGGCACCACGATATTCATCAACCCGACTAGAAACGGCATGGCCATGAAGATGATCATGATGGAGCCGTGGGCGCTGAAGATCTGATTGAAGTGCTCAGGGGCCAGATAGCCGAGGGAGCCGCCTGCGGCAACGGCCTGCTGGGAGCGCATCAGAATGGCATCGGAGAAGCCGCGCAGCAGCATGACCAAGGCGAGGATGATGTACATGATGCCGATCTTTTTGGGGTCGAGGCTGGTGAACCATTCCCGGTAAAGGTAGGCCCACTGTTTGTAGTAAGTGATCAAACCCAGGATCACCAAGCCCAGGAGAACCGCACCGCCTACGGCACTTATGGTGATGAGATTGTGATACGGAATCGCTGCAAGGCTTAACTTGCCAAACATCTCAATGGTCCCCTGAAACGCCGGTTCCGGCGGGTGGTGAAACGGAGCCTCGGCTCATAGGGCCGGGCATTTTGCCCCAGGCGGGATCGTATTTGCGCAGGATATACAAGAACAGATCGGGCTTGACGGCAGAGAAATAGGTCACGGGGTAGTAGCCGGGGCTGGGCCGGGCAAGCTGCTCATACCGGTCGAGATCAAGCAATTCCTTCGATTGTCTGACCTTTTGCACCCAGGCTTGAAACTCTTCACGGGAAACCGCATGGGCCGTAAAATGCATGTCAGCGTAACCGCGACCGCTGATTTGGTTATTCTGACCGGCATAAGCGCCTGGTTTATTAGCCAGGAGGTGCAATCGGGTTTGCATGCCGCCCATGGCGTAAATCTGGCTGCCTAGCTGCGGGATGAAGAAGGAAGTCATGACGGTGTCCGAGGTAATTTTGAAGCTGACCGGAACATTGACGGGAAAAGTGATTTGATTGACGGTGGCGATATTTTGATCCGGGTAGATGAAGAGCCATTTCCAATCCAGGGATACGGCTTCGATGTTGATGGGCTTCTCGGCGGAATGGATGGGCTTATAGGGATCCAGCGCATGGGTCCTGGTCCAGGCCAGAATCGCCAGAACCGTGACAATGGCAATGGGAACCGCCCACATGACCAAATCGATTTTAGCGGAATAACTCCATTTGGGCATATACGTCGATGCGGTATTGGAAGCCCGGTATTTGAGGGGAAACCAGAAAGCCATGATGAAGACGGGAATGATGACAATGAGCATGAGCGCGATGGCCGCAAGGATGACGAACCGCTCGGACTCGCCGACGGGGCCTTTGGGGTCGAGCAAGAGTATCGTGCTGCAACCTCCGAGGAACGTTACGGTACCCAGGGATAACAAGCGGACGAAAACGAAAGGTTTCTTGCTCTGCATTTATCCCCCAAGGTCTCAAGGGTCTGGGCAATCAGACGCGGCACCCTGGTGATCAGGGCGAACTGCAGCCGGGAGAGCCCTCTAGGGGCCGTACCGTCCATGGGTCGTCCTTCGGGGTGTCGTCTTAGTTGCAATTATAAGCATGAAGGCGGCCCGTGCCAACCATGCCGGCGTCTTTCTCTGGGGGCACGGCGCTAATCGGCCGAAAGGTCCGGGGCCGTTTCGTAGCCTTCCACCAAGGTCTCGGCCAGGCGGGCTACCTGGGGCGGAAAGAGCCGGAGTTCGGCGGAAAAGAAATCGTATTGGGGCAGATAGCGCAGGATGAGTTCGGCCAGGGCCGCGGCCCGGGTGCGGTCCTGTTCTCTATCGGCGGGGTCCCGGTCCTCCTGTTGGCTCCGCCAGAGCAGGTTCAGGGCCAGGGCCCGGGGGTCGGGGACCACCATGGCCACCGGGTCGCCGCGGCGGCCGATGACCACCTGGGAAAACTTGGGGGCGGCCAGGAGGGCGGCCAGATCACCCAGGTCGGCGGGCACCGTGAGGCCCGGGGCGGCGCGGCCCATGGGGCGGTGCGGGGCCCGGGCGGTGGGAGGGCGCAGGCAGCGCACCTGAAAGCCGTGTCGATTGACGGCCGCGAGGCCGGGGCCGGGGAGCGTTTGGTAAGAGTAAGAGCGGTCGGCCCGGCGCAGGAGGCGCAGAAAGTCTTCCGGCGGCAGCGCCGCGGTGGACGCCAGGGTGAGACCAGGGGCGGCCCCGGACCAGAGGGGCGAAGCCGGGGGCGCGTCGATAAAGACCCCGGCGGCAAACTCATAGGCGTGGAGGGCGTGGGCGTCGAGGACCATGAGGGGCGCGGCGGCGGGGTCGCCGGGGGCAAGCTGCCGCAAGATGCGAACCACGGGGTCGGGGACGCGGTGGATCAGGGCGGCGCGGCAGAAGCGGGCGGCCTCGGCCAACTGCTGACGCCGGGTGTGGAGCTGGGCGGCATGTTCCCGGCGGCGGCGGTGGAAATCGGCAAAGAGGCGCTCGGTTTCGGGGGACC
>JBKQVS010000074.1:0-14891 GCA_052139855.1 Desulfobaccales bacterium | reverse complement strand
TCCTGGGCCGCGGCGGGCTTCGCCATGCGCTTTGCCGCCAAGGAGGCCTTTTCCAAGGCCCTGGGGGTGGGCCTGCGTAAGGGCGGTATCCACTGGCGGGAGGTTGAGGTGATCCCCAACCCCCTGGGCAAGCCGGAAATTTTTGTCAGCGGCCGGGCCGCGCAGCTCTGCGAGACCACCGGCATCGAAACTATGCACCTGTCCCTCACCGACGAAGACCGCCAGGCCCTGGCCGTGGTGATTTTGGAGCGGTGAGAAGGTTAACAGGGCGGCCTTGTTTCTCCTGGCTCTGCGCAACCGCCTGGGCCGCCGGCGATGAAATAGAGGGGAAATGCCAGATTCTTCGCTCCCCTCAGAATGACAAGACGGGCAAAAGGTAGGGGCGGTTCGCGAACCGCCCCTACGTTACCATGACAAGAATTAAGGAAATTTTCAGTCAATAGGGTTTTAGACAGTGGACAACCCCGAAACCCGATTAATCGTTTACGGCAGCCTGGCCCCGGGGGAGGCTAATCATTTTCTGCTGGCGGGCCTCGTGGGGGAGTGGCACCCCTGCCGCATCCGGGGCCACCTGGGCGCCTACCGCGGCTTTAAATCCTTCCGCTACGACCCCCAGGGGCCGGAGCACCCGGCCTGGCTCTTAGCATCCGCCGAACTCCCCGGGGTTATCCCGGACCTGGACGACTTCGAGGGGGAGGAATACGAACGCATTACCATCCCCGCCAAGGTCAACGGCCGCTGCCTCATGGCCCAGGTCTATGAAGGCAAATACGTTGATGAATGATAATGACCGCGAGCTGATTTTCCCATTTTTCTCATTGATGGAGGGCAGACGATGAAAATGCATCCATTCCGGTTATGGCTCACCTTGGTGCTGGGTTTGGCCCTGGCGGCCACCGCCCTGGCCCAGGCCCCGCCCACCACCTCGGGGGGCTCGGGCATGGCCCTGCTCAACCTGGAAGACACCGTGGCCTTGCACGGTTACGACCCGGTGGCCTATTTCACCGATAATGAGGCCGTGAAGGGCAGCAAACGGATTTTGGAACGGCTGGGGGGCGCCACGTACTATTTCGCCTCCAGTGGGAGCCGGTATGAGTTCTTGCGGGATGCCACGCGCTATCAGCCGCAATTCGGCGGGTATTGCGCCGCCTCCCTGGCCATGGGCCGCCTGGAGGACATCAACCCGCACCTTTTTGTCATCTATGAGGGCAAGCTCTACCTGTTCAACAACCCCGAGGCCGAGGCCATGTTTATGCGCGACCCCCGTCGCGCCATCTCTGAGGCCCGGGAGCATTACTTCAAAATCGCCACCCAACAGCGCAGCACTTATTGAGCGGCCGGGTGGCGATTGACGCCGAAAAGTTTGGTAGGGCGGGCCTCCGGGCCCGCCGTCATTTTGGCCAGGTGGGGCGCAGGGCGCACCCCGGGGCCGCCGTCGGCAAACTCGCCCTGGGGCTCATTCTGGCGCTGCTCCTGACCGGCGGGGCCGGGGCCGGGGAGGGCTTTGAGACGCCCCGGCCGGGCCGGATCTTTGCCTTTCCCCGGGACCACGGGGCCCACCCGGAGTTCAAGACCGAATGGTGGTATTACGTGGGCCATCTAAAGGCCGCCTCCGGGGAGTCTTTCGGCTACCAGCTCACCTTCTTCCGGGTAGCCTTAAGAAAACCCGATCCCCAGGCCCGCTCGGCCTGGTCGCTTAACACCATTTACTTTGCCCACCTGGCCCTCACCGACCCGGCCCGGCGCACCTTTGCCTTTCGGGAGAAAGCCGGCCGGGGGGCCTTGGGTCTGTCCGGCGCCGCGGTGGGCGCCATGCAGGTCTGGATCGACGATTGGCGGGCGGAACTCCAGGGGGAAGAATTTCACCTGTCGGCCCAGGACCGCGGCCTGGGGTTGGACTTAAGGCTCAAACCCATGAAACCGCCGGCCCTGCATGGCGACGCCGGCTACAGCCGGAAATCGGCAAAATTTGAGGTGGCGAGCTATTATTATTCCCTGCCCCGGCTGAACACCCGGGGGAGCATCACCGTGGACGGCCGCAAACTGGCGGTAACCGGGACGAGCTGGATGGACCACGAGTTTTTCTCCAGCGCCATGGCCCCTGACCTGGCGGGCTGGGACTGGTTCAGCCTCCAATTGGCCGACGGCCGGGAAGTGATGCTCTATCTTCTGCGGCAAAAAGACGGTTCGGTGGACCCGGCCTCCGGGGGCAGCCTTATCGACCCCGAGGGCCACGTCCGGCACCTGAGGCGGGCCGATTTTCAGGTCAAGGCCACGGGTTCCTGGACCTCGCCCCACACCCAGATAAAATATCCCGCCGGCTGGGAGATCACCATCCCCGAGGCCGGCTACCGCCTGACGCTTACCCCGACGCTGCCCGACCAGGAAATCCGCGCCGCGGCCCCGGCGCAGGTGACCTACTGGGAAGGCCAGGTGAAGATTGCCGGCACTCAAAACGGCGTGCCGGTGGCAGGCGCAGGCTACGCCGAGCTCACCGGCTACGCCGGGGGCCTGGGCGCCAGGTTTTAAAAAAAGGGGAAAAGGGCAAAAGGGAAAAAGGCGAAAAGGGTTCGGTGAAAAAAATTCTCTTGCATAATTTTTAAGGTGCCCAAGCAAAGCCTGGGCGGAAGTTATACATTCCCAAGCAGGAGCTTGGGAACGAGAAGAAAAATAGAGGCGATGGGCGGAGACTCATTTACCGTTCTGCTTAGCTTTTGCTGACCGCTGATAGCTGATAGCTGAAAGCTCCTTATAAAAGCCAGGGAGGGACAAAGCCGAAGCTCTGTCCCTCCCTAAACTTTTCTCTATATATGATCGCGCCTTAGCGCGTTAGCCAGCGGTCGTTGCGGATGGTGACGAAGGCCCAAGGCTGCACCCAGATGAGGGCGGTGAAGGCAAAGTAGGAGTAGATGATGCCGTAGATGAAATCCATGTCCCGCTGATGGTGCAGATAATAGTACATATAGACCAGGGTGATAATCCCCAGGCCGGTGAAGAATTTCAGCGCAACGATGGGGTAGAGGAAGAAGGAGACAAACAGCAGGCTCAGGAAGAGGTAGTTCAAGGGAAACTCGAGCTGGGTGATAAAGTAGTCCACAATAGGCAGAATGCGGTGTTTCGACCGGTAACTGCTAAAGATGAACTTAAGCTGAACCCAGTTTTCCCGGAAATTGCTGCGGTCCCAACGCAGGTACATACGGCAGAGGCCCCGGTAGGTTTCCGGCACCATGGTGTGGACCAGGGCGCTGCGCTGGTAGGTGGTATGAAAACCCTGGCGCAGGACAAAGTTGGTCAGGGCCCGGTCTTCACCGATATTGGCGGGCAGGCCCATGAAGGTCTGAATGCGCCACTGTTTCAGGATGGGTCTCACGGCTTTGGCCCGGTAAGCCGACAGGGCCCCGGGGGTGCAGGTGACGAAGCCGTACATGCTTTGTGAAGCCCTGAGAAAGTCGAAGGCCAGGACGAAACGCACCGCCAGCATCCGGGCCATGACACAGCGGCTGCGGTTGTAGACCTTGACGTTGCCGGCCACCGCGCCGATCTGGGGATCGGTGAGCATGGGAGCGATGACCTGCTTCACGGTATCGGGTGAGATGACGCTGTCCGAGTCGATGGTGACGAAGTACTCGCCCTTGCCTCGGATGAAGCCGGCGTACAAACCCTCTTTCTTACCCCGGTTCTTGGGGAAGCGAATGGCCTTGATCAGCTTGGGGTAGCGCCGGCGCGCCCGGTCAATGTAAGCCCAGGTGTCGTCCTTGGAGCCGTCGTCGATGCAGATGATCTCCAGGAGGTCGGCGGGATAGTCCGAGGCCACCGCGGCGTAGATGGACTTTTCCACCATGGCGCCTTCGTTGTAAGCCGGGATGATGACGGTGACCCGGGGCAGGGGGCCCGGCGGCACCGGATAGGATTTATACCGCAACCACAGCACGGTGCGCACCAGCTGGAAGCCCAGGTAAGCCAGGGTGAAGCTGGCCCCCAGGGCCATCAGGGGAGAACCGAAGCTCTGGCGGCTCAACAGATGCAGGTAGCCGTTGAAGGAGCCCACCTTCAAAGATATTACCAGACAAGCCGACAAAATTAACGGGA
Organism: Desulfobaccales bacterium; assembly: GCA_052139855.1. GTDB lineage: Bacteria > Desulfobacterota > Desulfobaccia > Desulfobaccales > 0-14-0-80-60-11 > 0-14-0-80-60-11. The sequence goes on along the minus strand of JBKQVS010000074.1, from coordinate 10,802 downwards.
CCAGGATTTTGAGGGCCAGGTCCAGGGTCTGTATTCGCTGTTCCTCTTTAGAGCGCCATTTCGCCTGGGTCCAGGGAAAGGCAGAGGTTACGGTTCGCATATAAGTTAGTTCCTCATGTTGGGCAAAATAAAAAACTCTGTGCCTACTTATGCAAATGGCTTGCCAAAAATCTTAAAAATTAACATTTTTAACTATCTGATTTGACTATATAAAAAATATGGCCCGCCATCCCCCCGCCCGGACCAGGCCAAGAACTTCTCTCCCTGAGAGGCGGCCCCGGAACCATGATAAATATTTCTCAAATTGAGAAAATTACTGAATCCAGGGTTCGCTCCGGGCCCCTCTCTTTGGGGGAAGCAGCCGCGCCGGGGGCTTTCGCCTGAAAATCCGGTAAAAATATTTGCTGCGAGGGAGAACCGGCGGAGTTCACATTTACGGCGTCTTATGGTAAATAAGACAGGAAGGGAAGCATGGCTCGTTCACATTGGCAAGTTGATCCGGCTACCATAACTCTCAGCCCATAGGAATGACGGCATGGCAGAAACGGAGAAACCCGAAGGGGCGGAAGCATCGGCAGGGCTAAAACTCTGCCAGTTGGGACACGAGGTGAGCGTGCCCGCTGGGGGGCGCATCGTCAGCCAGGGCGAGGCCCCGGAATTTTTCTACGTCATTCAAGTCGGCCGGGTCCGGGTTTTCCGGGAGACCGCCGACCGGATTCAGACTAATTTGACCGAGTTGGGGGCCGGGGCCTACTTTGGGGAAGTGGCCCTGGTCACCGGGCAGCCGCGCTCCGCCTCGGTGGAGGCGCTGGAGGACGCCAAGCTCATCAAGGTCTCCAAGGAGGAATTCGACCGCCTCCTGGATCATAATCCGCAGCTGGCCCGGCATATCATCCAGCAGTTGGCCAGTTGGCTGGTGGCCGGGGACCGGCGCGTGGAAGCCGAGGTGGTGCACCAGGTCAAACTGCGGCAGGTCTCCTGGTTCGATTTTGTCCTGATGATGGGTTTGAGTCTGGTCCTCTCCCTGGTCGTCAACATCTACAACGACAACCGGATCCCCCTGATCCACGGGTGGGGCGATACCAACCTCATTCCTGCAATTTCCCTGAGCCAGGCTCGGGACTTGTATGATAAGCACCAGGCCATTTTCATCGACGCCAGGAAAAGCGCCTTTTATAGCCAGGAACACATCAAGGACGCCACGAACCTGCCGGAGATCTTATTCGACTTGATGTTCCCCATGTTTCAATTCACCCTGACCCAGACGGAGGGGGATAAGGACAAAACCCTGGTGGTTTACGGCGGGACCTTCAGCCGGCGTATGGACCTCGATCTGGCCCGCATGCTGAAGAACAAGGGTCTGGAACACGTGGTGGTGCTCAAAGAATACCGCGGTTGGGACAAGGCCTTTCCCCTGAAAGAGCAAGCGCCTAAAGAACCGGGCAGTCTGCCGCTGGGATTGCCGGGATATCTCGAATGGATCCCGGTGGGCATCTTTCTGCTTATCTTGATTCCGCCTGTCTGGCGCAGCCCTTACCTGTCGGTGTTTTGCCGGCTGCTGTTGGGCGCCATCTTTATTTCCTTCGCCTTGAGCAAAATCATGCGGCCGGCGGTCTTTGCCTTGAACGTGGTGGATTACGGCTTGATGCCTGCCTGGGGGGTGAACCTGTGGTCCCTGGCCCTGCCGTGGGGAGAACTGGTCGTGGGGTTGTTCCTCCTCCTGGGCATCCGCACCCGGGCCGCGGCCATCCTGATCGCCGCCATGAACCTTATCTTTATTGTGGGACTGGTCAATGCCATTCTGCATCATATGCCCATTAACTGCGGGTGTGTGGGTGAAGTGGGCGAACCGGTGAACTGGTTGAAAGTTCTCAAGAATACCGGCATGCTGGTCATGTGCCTCCAAATCTATCTCTACGATCGGTTTCTGGTATTGGATCGGGGAGGATTCATCTTGCGGGATAGAAAGATATGAAAAAGAACTTTCTCAAGGTGGCTGCGGCTCTGGGTCTGATCATGCTGGCGCTGGTCATGGGCGGCTGTGGGGAGTCTCACTCCAAATTTGCCGGGTCGTATAAATCCATGGAGCCCTTCGCCGGCAAAGATTACGTTGATCTAGACCTCCAGGGGAATGGCAAGGGAACCTGGACCTTGGCGGGAAAGACCGTTGAGTTCACCTGGGTGGTGAATGATGGCAAGATCTGGATTTACACCAAGCCGGGCGCCATCCTCATCGTCACTCCCATCGACGGGGGCAAGATCTTGTCGGCGGACATGACCGGTGATTGGCACCCCGGTTGTCCCCCCGGTTCCTGTGTGACCTTCAAACGGGTCAAGGAAGGAGGGTAAGGGCATTATCTCTCCACATACCATGGCCGATAAACCGGGCAGAAGGCTGGGGCGGCTGCTCTGGCCGCTTTTGTTGCTGTTCTGCCTCTCGCATCTCTCCTGGGGGGCCGGCGACGCCGTGGAAGTGCGCCGCCTGGGGTTGAGCAAGGTGGCGGAAGACACCCTCCTCACCGTGGTGCTGGACCGGGCCGCGACCCCCCGGGTGAGTTCCCAGAACGTCTCGGGCAAACCGCAACTGGTGGTGGAGTTCCCCGGGGCCCGGGCCAGGCGGCTGCCCAACCATCTGGAGGGCGATGAGGCACTGGTGCAGCAAGTGCTCACCGAAACCCCCTCACCCGGAGGCGGGGTGCGCATTATCCTGGACCTCTTTCCCGAAAAACCCTTCACATACTGGAAGCAGAGCCGGCCCGGCACCCACGGGCAGACCCTGTTCATCTTGGGATTGAAGCCCGATCCCCGGGCTCTCCCGGTTCAGGCCAGGGTCGTGGTGCCCGCAGAGCCGGCGCCCGCCCCCACGCCGCCCCCCAGCCCGGAACTCCGGGAGAACGAGACGGTGCCGGAGCCGCCTGCACCCAGGGAGGGCGAGGGTGGCTACCAGGAGCCCAAAAGCAGCGTGGCCCCCGGAAGTTTCGCCGAACTCCGCCGCCTGATGCCCATAGCCGCCCGGCTGCTGCAGGGCCTGGAAACCGATGGCTGGGCCGTGTCCGAGTCCAACCAATATGACCGGCCGGGCCGGCGCTTCAGCCGCGATTTTATCCTCACCAACCATAAGTACCCGGAGTTGGTGGTGAAGATCGTGTCTCTGCCCGCCAATGTCCCCAATACCCCCAACATCGACATCATCATGTTGTCCACCGAAAACGTCACCGGCGAGACTGCCACTGAATACCGGGGTCTGCGCCAGTGGAGTTTCGCCAAGATCAAGCAGAAATACGAGGACATCGGGGATTTCTTCGACGACGCTCTGAAGCCCTTGAGGGTGAAGCTGCGCGAGCAAACCAAAAGCCTGGCCCTGCGAGACGCGGCGGTATTCCAGAACTTCCTGAAGCTCGCCTGCCCCAGCAATCCCCAGGTCGCCGATCAGGTGATGAATCACGTGCGGGCCAAGGTGAGCCCCCGGTTTGAGGGGGTGCAATTCACCGTGTCCGAAAATCCTCTGACCATCCTCAACCTGGTGGATTTTCTCTACGTGAAGGTCTATTACCTGGAAACCCCTGCAGGAGGTGGCCAATGACCAGGGAGATCACCATCTTCGGCAAACAGACGTGACCTTTTACCCTGCGGGCCCGGGAGGCCAAGACCAATGAGGGGTTGACGGTCATTTATCGGGATGTCAAAGACGACGCCCAGGCCATGGCCGAGATGCTCAGGCTTACCCACGGCAGCCGCCAGGTGCCGGTCCTGGTGGAGGGCGACAAGATCAGCATCGGCTTTGGGGGCGCCTGAAGGGTGTAAACTACCCGCCAGGCTGCGGGTCCCAAGGATCTACCTCGGGGGGAAAGGCCAGGGGCGCGACCGGAGGTCGTCTGCCCGGCGTTCCCCCATTTTTTTCCTCGCCTCACCCCGGCTGACCTCAGGCCGGACGATGGCCTCACGCGTCCCGCCACGTGACCCTGCCAGGCGGGCTCATCTTCTTGCACCCCACCCCACCCGGGGGCAAACTGCCATTTCTCGCAAGTGACGCTTTTTTTTAGGGGCCGCGCCCGGGGCGCCGGCGCCCCGGCCAGGCTGGCCCTCACCGGCCCCACCGCGCTTTTATCTGATAATTCCATAAAAAACAACTGGTTATCTGATACGATTTAACTTTCTGGGGGGGATTGTCGATAGAAAACCAGAGTGAAAGGGGAGGGCGCCGGCATCATTCGGCCGCAATGCTAGGGGCGGATTAATTCAAGTGGGATAATAAACTGAATTAATTGATAAAATATATCAATATTACATAATTGGCGGAATAGGCAAATTATCGGTAAAAATATCCCACCAGACCTAAAAAAACCCAGGAAAATTGATCGTTTCACCCACTTGAGTAAAAATTATGCCGTAAAACTTCCAACTTCCGCCTTTGAGAAAAATGATACAATGTAATTAATGTTAATTAAATTGGTAATTCAATAAGTTAAGATCTTTTCAAAAAAAAGTTCTTGACAGCCAAATTTCCTTGAGATATAGCTAGGCGGAAATCAGATAAGCCCCCTTAAGTGTGCCGAAGATAGTGCACTTCACCCTGTACGTGATGGGGATGGGAACCTGAGACCGCGCCGCCGTTGATGCCACGGAGGCATGTTTCCTCCGGGCGCCGCGGCCCGAGTCCGAAGGCGAGCAATTAACCATCGAAGCGATCCCGGGGCCACGGCCCTGCTTGTTTTCTTACGGTTCCTGTCTCACTATTCCCAACCATTCGTTAAGATTCCTTAGGCGTTCAACAGCGAGGGAAAACCATGAAAAAAATGGCGATAGTGATAACTTGTCTCTTAGGGGTGGGGGTGCTGGCCTGTCCCCGACCTACGCTGTGCGTTACCATGTCCATCGTTACGGTAACCGCATATCACCACTGTCCCGGCAGCAAAGGCATTACTGCCTCGGGGCGCCGGGTCAAGGTGGGGATGATTGCTCTCAGCCGGGACTTGGAACGAAACCTGAATATGGATTTTGGCGACCGGGTATTACTGCACGGCATGGGGGTCTTTGAGTTTCAAGACCGCATGGCGCCTCGATGGAACAAAAAGGTGGACATCTACCTGGACAACCAATGCAAGGCCATGGACTTCGGGGTGAAGCGTTACGTAGTGCTGGTAAAAATGGTCTGAGCCGCCGCCTTACTTGACCCGCTCGATATAGCCGCCGGTGCGGGTATCTACTTTTACCCGGTCGCCCTCATTGAGAAACAGGGGCACCTGGATGGTCACGCCGCTTTCCAGGGTGGCGGGTTTGGTGCCGCCCGCGGCGGTGTCGCCCTTCACCCCGGGTTCAGTCTGAGTCACCTCCAACTCCACAAACAGGGGCACCTCCACAGCCACCGGCTGCTTGTTGAAAAAGAGGACCTTGACCGCCATATTCTCCGACAAGTAAAGGCGCGCCTCCCCCACCTGGTCCTCGGTGAGCATGATCTGCTCATAGGTCTCGTTGTCCATCATGTGGTAGTCGCCGCCCTCCCCGTAGAGATACTGCATATCCCGCTCCATAAGGTCCGGCCGCTTCACTTTTTCGCCTGAACGGAAGGTTTGATCCAGCACCCGCCCGGTGAGCAGGCTCTTCATCTTGGTGCGCACAAAGGCCCCGCCTTTGCCCGGTTTGACGTGTTGAAACTCCACGATCGTATAAGGCACGCCGTCCAGTTCGATCTTCAAACCTTTCTTGAATTCCGCGGTAGAATACATAAGTTCAACTATCCTTCTGGCTTCGATGCGTTAAGGAGAGTCCAGGGACCCTGTGGCCCTGCCCCCAAAGCCGGAAGACTGGTTCCGGCCCGGGGCCTTACGAAATCTCCCCAAACTGATTTAGATGATGGTTACGACAGAGGACTCATTCACGGTGGCGGCTGGCCCTCTTTTGAGAAGACCCTTCCGGCGGTCCGGAGACCCATTTGGCGCTCCCGGCTTTCCTGGCGGAAATGGCCTGGACCCCGGCCGGGGGCGTCGTCTCGTCGTTGACGGCGGTATTCAGATTCGGCGCGGGCCCCGGTTTTTCCGGCGGGAACTGGAAGATAATCTCGTTCTTCTTGACGAAATTGAGTTCCTGCCGGATCCGGTCCTGGATATATTCCGGATCGTGCTGCAGGCGGTCGATAGTGCGGGCCAGATGAGCATTTTCCGCGGCCAGCCGGGTGTTTTCTTGCTCCAGCCGCAGTCCTTCCTGCCCGAAGCGATAGACATGATAAAAGCCCCGGTGGCTGAACAGGATCACCAGGGCCATGGATAATCCCATGGTCAGGACAATCCCCGCCAGGAGCTTGTAGCCTCCCCCCACCCTCTGGGTCTCAACCGACGAACTCGATGAAGTCATGTCTCCCCCCACAAGACTTCTAAACGTAATATTGCCTGACAATCTCGACAGATGCAACAAAATTGCTCATGCTGAGGCCCTAAAAATCAAAAAAATGGTGCGCTGAGGCAAAAAAATCCGGCCGGGGGTCGAAAATTCCCCCAGGGAGGATTGATAGCCCTCTTTATGAATTCATCCCCTGCCGGATTTTTGCCTTGGCAAGGGGGGTGAGGCAACTCCCGGATCGGAGAGTTTCCCTCCGGCGGCGAGATTGCCCTTCGTCCCGGGCGCACTATTGACAAGGTCCGGGAAACATACTACGGTTTAGGCAAAATATTCGGGAGACGACTATGTCCGGCCTTAGCCCCCTGGCCACCACCGGCATCGGTTCGGTGCCCTTCACCGACCCTCAGGAGACTGTGGACTTGGTGCTGGAGACCTTGCCCCAGATACCTTACTGGCCCCAGATGGTCCAGTTGGGCTATCTCGAGGAGATGGCGGCCCAGGCGGCCCGGGGACTTCCCGGTTTGAAAGTGGACGAGGCGAACCGCACGGTCGCCATGGACCCGAACCTGCCCCGGGATGAGGCCCTGGCCGGGTTTTATGAAGTCGTCCTGTCCGGCGATTTAGCCCCCTTTGCCTTCGAAGCCCAGGACGCCCGGGGGTTTTTCGCCCTCCTGGCCGCGGTGGCCTCCCAGGGATGCCCCGGGCCCGCCCTCAAAGGTCAGTTATCCGGGCCGGTGACCTTTGCCGGCGTCGTCAAGGACGCCGAAGGCAAGCCGATCCTCTATGACCGGGAGCTGACCCAGGCCGTGTGCGCCGGCCTGGCCCGCAAGGTGGCTTGGCAGGCAGAGAAGTTCAGAGAGTTGGGCAAAGCGCCCATCGTCTTCCTGGATGAGCCCTTTCTCACAGGGTTCGGTTCCGCCTATCTGCCCATCTCTAAAGATGAGGTGACCGAGATTTTGACCCAAACCCTGGAAGAGGCCCGGGAGGCCGCCACCGGCCCCATCAGCCTGGGGATTCACTGCTGCGGCAATACCGACTGGTCGGTGCTGCTCAATGCTCCCATAGACATCCTCAGCTTTGACTCCCACGGCTTCTTTGAGAGTCTCCGCCTCTTTGGCCAGGCGTTGTCGCACTTCCTGACCCGGGGCGGCTGGCTGGCCTGGGGTCTGGTCCCCACCAACGAGGCCTTTCAGCATGAAACCCCGGATACCTTGTGGCGGCGTTTCCAGGCCCAGGTAACCCAGCTCGCTGAGGACGTGCACCGGGGGCTCAAGGAAATTTTGGCCCAGTCCCTCCTCACTCCGGCCTGTGGGACGGGTTACATGAGCCGGGACGACGCCCGCCGGGTGTTGACCACCCTCAAGGAGTTGGGCATCCGGGGCCAGGAGTGGCTGGCGGCCCTGTAAGGAGGTTTTTTAGGGACGTCCCAGGATGAAAACCTTCCGAGGATACGTGGTGGCATTGGGCATCCCTATCGCGGTGGTGCTGGGCATTGCCTGGTTCTATAAGGGCGGCGAGCACTTCAAGAACGTTGCCCTAATCTGTTATGGATTTGTCATAGGCTGGCTGTCGGCAGCTTTCGTTTTCAAACGCCAATAACCCGGAAAACTTGCACTCAGGGGAGACGTGAATGAAGGTCAGCGAAATCATGGTGAAAGAGGTGGCCACCCTGGACGTCAACGACGAACTCAGCCTGGCCAACGATATCATGCGGTTGGGGCGCATTCGCCACCTCCCGGTGGTGGACGGCACCCGCCTGGTGGGGATTGTCTCGGAGCGGGACCTGTTCCGCAGCTCCCTGGCCCAGGCCCTGGGTTACGCCTCCAAGGACACCCGGGATTTGATGAAAACCTTGCACATCAAGGATGTCATGGTCACCGGCGTGATTACCATTCCTCCGGATACTGAGGTGTGCGAAGCCACCAAAATGATGATTGAGGAAAAGATCGGCTGTCTGCCGGTGGTGGATGGTACTCTGCTGGTGGGTCTGATCACTGAAACCGACGTCCTGATGCAGTATATCAAGGAATGCGGCAAGCGTTAGCTCGCCTTTCGCCCCATCGCGGGGTGCTGGCATAAAAAAAGCGGGCCTTGAGGCCCGCTTTTTCTTTGGGATTATGGCGGCGTTCCCTGCCGCTTAAATATAGGTCAGCCATTTCTGGTAGCGGGCCTCTTGGCCCTTGACCACCGCGAAATAAACCTCTTGAATCTGCTGGGTGATGGGACCCGGGTGCCCCGGACCGATGAGCCGGCTGTCCACCTCCCGGATAGGGGTGATTTCCGCCGCGGTCCCGGTGAGGAAGGCCTCGTCCGCCAGGTAGAGTTCGTCCCGGGAAAAGCGCTCCTCCTTCACCGTCAGGCCCCGGTCCTGGGCCAGCGTGATGACGCAGTCCCGGGTGATGCCCGGCAAAATCGAGGTCAACGGCGGCGTCTTGACGATGCCGTCTTTGACGATAAAAATGTTTTCCCCGGTGGCCTCGCAGATATACCCGGCCGTATCCAGCAGCAACGCCTCGTCGTAGCCCGCCTGCACCGCCTCGAGTTTGGCCATGATGGAGTTGACGTAGTTGCCCACGGTCTTGGTCTTGGTCATCATGATGTTGACGTGATGGCGGGTGAAGGACGAGGTTTTGACCCGGATGCCCCGCTTCAGACCCTCATCGCCCAGGTAGGCCCCCCAGACCCAACTGATAACGGCCACCTGTATGGGGCTGCCCTTGGGGTTAAGCCCCATGACCCCTTCCCCCAAAAACACCAGGGGGCGGATATACGCTTCCTTCTGCCCGTTGACCCGCAGGATTTCGCAGCAGGCCGCCTCGATGTCGTTTTGTTTGAAGGGAATCTCGATCATCATGACGTGACCGGAATCATACAGGCGCTGGATATGCTCCTTCAGGCGGAAAATGGCGGTGCGGCCATCCTGACACTGATAAGCCCGAATGCCTTCAAAAACTCCCAACCCGTAGTGCAGGGTGTGGGTGAGGACATGGACCTGGGCTTGCTCCCAGGGAATGAATTTACCGTCGAACCAGATGAATTTGGCCTTCTCCACCATGAATCGTCCCTCCGGAAAACGTGCTGAAAATATTTATCGTTTCGCACCCCACTTGTCAAACGCTATTTCCCCCGGTTTTCATTGCCTTGTCAGCCCCTTTTCCGGTATCATGGGCAAAACGGTGCGGCGACTGCGGCCGGCCGTATCTTGGGGGCGGGTGCCCTGATGAATAAAATGAATAATGAGAACAAAATGACCGAACCGGTAAAAGTGGGCGTCATTGGCGTGGGATATTTGGGCCGTTTCCACGCCGAAAAGTATGCCGCTCTGGCTGAAACCGAGCTGGTGGGAGTGGCAGACCTCAACCGGGACCAGGCGCACAAGGTGGCTCACGCCCTGCACACCCGGGATTTTGCCGACTACCGAGAACTCCTGCCCCTGGTTTCGGCGGTGAGCGTGGCGGTCCCCACTTCCCGGCATTTTGCCGTGGTGCGGGACTGCCTGGCCGCGGGGTGCCAGGTGCTGGTGGAAAAACCCATCACCACCACCGTGGCCGAGGCCGACGAACTGGTGCACCTGTCCCGGGAGCGCGGCCTCATCCTCATGGTGGGCCACCTGGAGCGGTTCAACTCCGCCATGGAGGAGCTCAAAAACCGGGTGACCGAGCCCCGGTTCATCGAAAGCCACCGCCTGTCGTTCTTCAAGGAGCGGGGCACCGACGTGGACGTGGTCCTGGATCTGATGATCCACGACCTGGACCATGTGCTGAATCTGGTCCCCGCGCCCGTTTCCGAAATTCGCGCTGCGGGCATCTCGGTGCTCACCGACCGGGTGGACCTGGCCAACGTCCGGCTGGAGTTCGAAAGCGGCTGTATCGCCAACCTCACTGCCTCCCGCATGTCCTTCAAGTCCATGCGCAAGTTCCGTCTCTTCCAGCCCGAGGCCTATCTGGCGGTGGATTTTGAAAACCGGGAACTCACCGCCGCTTCCCGGAAGGACGGGGCCATGGGGCCGCTGCCGGGGGTGGCCCTGGAGACCCGCCGATTTTCCCAGGAAGACGTCCTGCTCAAAGAAATCACCGCCTTTGTCCAGACTATCCAGGACGGCGGCGAAGCGCCCATACCCGGAGAAGCCGGCCGGGCCGCCCTGGACCTGGCCCTGGAAATCAACGCCGCCATGAAGCTGGCGAAAGGGTAGGGCGGAGGAAGGACATGCGGGGGGCTGGGGAATTGAGAATTCCCCACCCCCCGCACCCCCCCACCCCAACATAAGTTTTTGGAATGAGGCCAAACTAATCCCAGGAGGCTTGAGCATGGCACGCTGGTCTCGTTTGAGCATGGTGGTTTTGATTATGCTGGCACTCTGGGGTTTCGGCCTGAACCGTTCCCTGGAGGCCCAGGTGGTGGACGCCAAGAGCCAACCCAGATTTACCAAAACCGATAACGGGGTGATCACCGACCATCTCACCGGC
>JBKQVS010000073.1:0-14543 GCA_052139855.1 Desulfobaccales bacterium | reverse complement strand
GTGCTGGCCCGGATTGACGACGCCTTGTACGCCGCGGATGTAGCCTCTGCCAAGGCCCAACTGGCCCAGAACAAGGCCGGGGTGAAATACGCCGAAGCCAACCTGGATCAGCTCAAGGCCAAACTCTTCCAGGCTCAAAGAGACTGGGCCAGGGCCCAGAAGCTCGGCCCCTCGGATGCCCTGTCCCAAGCCGATTATGACGGCTTCCAGTCGGCTTACGAGGCTGCCAAGGCCAACGTGGAAGTGGGTCAGGCCGCCATCATCCAGGCCAAAAAGGCCGTCGATCTGTCCCAGGCCGCCTTGCGGCGGGCCCAGCAAAACCTGGATTATTGCACCATCGTCTCGCCGGTCAAGGGGGTAATTGTCGATCGGCGGGTCAACATCGGCCAGACCGTGGTGTCCAGCCTCAATGCCCCCAGCCTCTTTTTAATAGCCAAGGACCTGACACGCATACAGGTTTGGGTCTCGGTCAATGAAGCGGATATTGGCCTGATCCATGCGGGCCAGCCAGCCTCCTTTACCATCGATGCCTTTCCCGGCGAGTTATTCAAAGGTGAAGTGAGGAAGGTGCGGTTCAACGCCACCATGACCCAAAATGTGGTCACCTACACGGTGGAGGTTAACACCGATAATTCCAACGGCAAGCTACTGCCGTACCTGACGGCCAACGTCAAGTTTGTCGTGGCCGAACGCAAAAATGTCCTCCTCGTTCCCAACGTCGCCCTGCGTTGGGGTCCCGAGCCGGAACAGGTCGTGTCCGAGTTCCGGAAAAGCAAGAAGGGTAAGGGGACCGAGGCGCCACCCCAGGGCAAACCGTCTCCCGAGGCCGGCAAGAAGGAGCAAGCCCGGGGGGTCGTTTGGGTTCCACAAGGAAATCAGGTGCGCCCGGTCAAGGTCCGCCATGGCTTGAGCGATGGCACCATGACGGAGGTGGAGAGCGCCGAGCTTAAGGAAGACACCCCGGTAGTGGTAGGAGAAATGGAAAGCCAGCAGGCCGGTAATGGCAAGCCTGCGTCCGGTAGCAGCCCCTTTGCGCCCCATATTTTCCGTGGTGCGGCCCAGCCCAAGGGGGAGGGCCGTTAACGGGCGCATCTGTTTGCCTGAGAAGTGAGATAGCTAAACCCCTATGGAACTGATCGAACTGCGCGATATTTATAAGACTTATCACCTGGGCGAGATCGACGTGCCGGTGCTGAATGGCATCTCGCTGACGGTTTCGCAGGGGGAGTTTGTCGCCCTCATGGGCACCTCGGGTTCGGGCAAGACCACCCTCATGAACATCCTGGGGTGTCTCGACCGCCCCAGTTCCGGGGAATACTGGATGGAGGGGCAGGACGTGGTGGCCCTGTCAGCCGACGAGTGGGCCCAACTGCGGAACCAGAAAATCGGCTTCGTCTTTCAAACTTTCAACCTGATGCCCCGGACCAGCGCCCTGGAAAATGTGATGATGCCCCTGTCGTACACCGCGGCGCACCTCTCCGACCGGGAAGCGCGCCAGCGGGCCGGAGACCTGCTTCATCGGGTAGGCTTGGGGGAGCGCCTGGACCACGAATCCTCTCAACTCTCCGGCGGCCAGCAGCAACGGGTGGCCATCGCCCGGGCCCTCGTCAACCAGCCTTCCATCCTGTTCGCGGATGAGCCCACCGGCAACCTCGACTCCAAGACCAGTGAAGAAGTTCTGGAACTCTTCCGGAAACTCAACGAAGAGGAAGGGGTGACCATCATCCTGGTCACTCACGACGCCGCCGTGGCTAAGTATGCCGAACGGACTATCAGGGTTTCCGACGGGGTGGTGGAAGCCGAAGAACCCCAAACTCAAAAGGCTCCGGGAGGGCAGGTTGGTTCATCGCTTCCGGCGGGCTCAGGGGCAAAGCTACGCTCAGGATTGGCATGGTTGCGGCTCCAGTGGATGGTGCGGACGGCGCTGCACGGCCTGCGCCGCAACATCATGCGGGCCGCCCTGACTACCTTGGGCATTATCATCGGCGTGGCTGCGGTCATCGCCATGATGGAGATCGGGACCGGCTCCTCCAAAGCCATCCAGCAGACCATCGCCAGTATGGGGGCCAATAATCTGTTAGTCTTACCGGGCACGGCCTCCAGCGGCGGCGTGAGTTTCGGGGCGGGCAGCGTCATGACTCTCACCCCCCAGGACGCCGAGGCTATCCTGAACGAGTGCCCGGCGGTTAGAGGCGTGGCGCCCATGGTCCGAGCCCGGACCCAGGTCATTTATGGCAACCGCAACTGGGTGCCCTCCTTTATTTATGGCACCACCCCCGAATTCCTTGATGTGCGGGAGTGGCCATTGGCCGAGGGCGAGGTCTTCACGGAGAGGGATGTTCGCAATGCCAGCAAGGTCTGCCTGCTGGGCCAGAGGCTGGTCCGGGAGCTTTTCCAGGGTGAGTCCCCTCTCGGCAAAGAAGTGCGGGTGCAGAACGTCTCCTTCCGGGTGATCGGGATCCTCAGCAGCAAAGGCGCCAACATGATGGGCATGGATCAGGATGATGTCCTGCTGGCGCCCTGGACGACGATTAAATTCAGGGTGACCGGCTCCTCCGCGACCACTGCCAACCAGAGCGCCGCCGCCACCACCGCCACTACCTCGTCAAGCACCTCCACGACGGTGAATAGTCTCAACCAGATCTACCCCAATATTCAAAGCCAGCTTTATCCCATCCCATCGGATACACAGGCCGCGGATACTCCCCAGCCGGTGCGGTTTATCAATGTGGACCAGATCCTGACCGCAGGCCGCTCCACCAAGGAAATTCAAGCCGCCATCAACCAAATCACCCAATTGTTGCGGGAGCGGCACCGGATTCGCCCGGGCGAGCCGGATGACTTCAACATCCGGGATATGACTGAAATGGCCTCAGCCCTGTCTTCCACCAGCAACATGATGACCAAGCTTTTGCTGGCGGTGGCCCTGATCTCCCTGCTGGTGGGGGGCGTCGGGATCATGAACATCATGCTGGTGTCGGTAACGGAGCGGACCCGGGAGATCGGCCTGCGCATGGCGGTGGGGGCCTGGGCCCGGGATATCCTCCAGCAGTTTCTGGCGGAATCCGTGATTCTCTGTTTCTGCGGCGGAGTAGCGGGCATTATCGTGGGCTGGGGGATTTCCGTTTTGGTCAGGATTTTGCTGAAATGGCCGACGGAGTTGTCCCTGGAGGCAATCATCGCGGCCTTTGCGGTCTCGGTGACCGTGGGCATCGTTTTCGGCTACTACCCGGCCTGGAAGGCGGCGCACCTGGACCCGATCATTGCCCTGCGGTATGAATAGTATCAAGAGACGGATGATGGTTAAGGAAATGTCAATTGGCCAGTCTTTAAAAAAGCTGGGGCCGATCTTGAGGCTGATCAAGCATATCAGTTTCTCAGGCTTGGGGGCGCTTATCGTGGCGACGCTGGTCGGCTGCGCCGTGGGCCCGGATTATAAGCGGCCGGAGACCAAGGTTTCCTCCACCTGGGACGGCCAGGATGTCGTTACCCCGGACCAGCCCAGCAAGACCGCGCCCAATCCCGTGGAGCTGGTGGACTGGTGGAACGCCTTTAAGGATCCGACCCTGTCTTCTCTGGTGGAAATGGCAGTGCGCTCCAACTTCGATTTGCGACTGGCCGAGGCCCGCATTCGCCAGGCCCGGGCGTCCCTGGGAGTGGCGGGCGCGGCCTTCTGGCCCGAAGTGGATGCTTCAGCGCTTTACCAAAGGAGCCAGGGCTCCAGCGAAGCCGCCGGCGGTAGCGGCAGCATCGCTACCATTGGGAGGCTCGGGAATTTGTGGCAGGCGGGTCTGGATGCCAGCTGGGAAGTGGATATTTTCGGGGGCACCCGGCGCAACATCGAGGCGGCTGGGGCCGATCTCCAGGCCGCGGTGGAGGACCGCCGCGACGTTCTGGTAACCCTGGTGGCGGAGGTGGGGACCGACTATCTCAACCTGCGGGGATTTCAACAACAGCTCGCCATTGTGCATAAAAATCTGGAGGTCCAGCGGCACACTGCCGACATCACCCGGCGGCGGCATGAAGTCGGCACCACCACCGCCCTGGACGTGGCTAACGCCGACGCCCAGGTTGCCACCACCGCAGCCCAGATACCCGTCTTGGAGTCCTCGGCCCGGGCGGCTATTTACAGCCTGGGGGTGCTGCTAGGCCGGGAACCGGCGGCGCTGACCAAAGAGTTGACCCAAGAAGCACCCATTCCTCCCACCCCGCCGAAGATTCCCGTGGGGCTCCCCTCGGAGCTCGTCCGGCGCCGCCCGGACATCCGCCGGGCCGAAGCCCAAATCCATGCCGCCACGGCCCGCATCGGGGTGGCCACCGCGGACCTCTTCCCCAAGTTTAACCTGGCCGGAACTTTTGGCTTTTCCGGCACTGACCTGACCATGGTGGGAAGTTTGGCAAACAGTAAGTTCTGGTCCTGGGGCCCCACCGTCACCTGGCCGATTTTTGCGGGCGGGCGCATCGTATGGAACATCAAAGTTCAGGATGCCCTTACCGAGCAAGCGCTGCTGACGTATCAGAAGACCGTGCTCACTGCCTTGCAAGATGTGGAAACCGCGCTGGTGGCTTATGCCAAGGAACAGGAACACCGCAAGGCCCTATCCGAGGCCGTCGTTAACAACCGCAAGGCCGTGGACCTATCCATGAAGCTCTATACCGCCGGGAAGACGGATTTCTTGAACGTCATCACGGCGCAGCTTAACCTTTATACTTCTGAAAACGCCCTAGTGCAAAGCACCAGCACCGTGGATACCAACCTGATTGCCCTCTACAAGGCGTTAGGCGGAGGCTGGGAAAAGGAGGGGCCGGCGTCTGAGGCCGGCAAGGATAGGCGATAATTGCACCGGGGAAAAGCAATGGTCTCCATACCGGGCGACCCCGTTGGTCGCCTTTTTCTTTAGTTCCTGCGAATTTCAGGCCAAGCAATGGTGAACTCAGAGCTGGGCCGGGGTCCCGAGTGGTACCTGTCCCGGTTACCGTCCACTGGCTCAACAGTCATGGCCGCAGAAATTGGCTCCCCCCAAAAATGAAAGCCTCTGTATGGGCGGGTTTAAACCCGCCCATACGGTTTGACTTCCACCCTAAAACCTGAATTTATACATGATTAAAAATAGTTAAAGATATTATCGGTGCAGTGCAATAAGCGGGGTCGAGTGGGTAGAGCGGATAGATTAGAGGTCCGAGAAAGCCCGAACGTCAACAGGACCCGATCAACCGGAGGGCGCGGGGCTCTTGGGCGGCTGGTTCAACTCCAGACTCTTAACGGTGCCGTCCCGCTCAAAGGTCACGGACAACTCGCGGTTGGTTTCCCCCAAAGAGGGAGCAACGGCTTTGACTACGGGCACAAAAGCGGCGGCGGTGGGGACGGCGGTAACGTAGGTATAATGCCAAGTCTCCTCCCCCTGGAGGCCATAGGAAGCCGTAATGGGGTAACCCAGGAGGGCCGTGACGTCGGCCTGGGTAGATTTACCCACCTCGATTTGGGAGACGACGCCGGCATCGGTGATGGCCTTGGTGCCGGCCGAGACACAGGCGCTGATCATGAGGAGGACGGATATCGTCAGAAGTTTCAGCCATGCGGTCATAGTTCAATCCCGGAGTTGCGGCGTCAAAGGTTTACGTACCGGGTCCGGCACCCCGCACCCGATTTCAGGCGCCCACGGCCGCGGGAGGCACCCTGTCCGGTGGCCGCGGCGATTGCTTGACATTCTCTCAAATTGCGCCGCGTTTTGCACCCCCTAGAGGTGGTCCGGCCACTTTTCCCGCCAAAAAATCGTCTCTGGCGACAATTCCGGCCACGCCGTCAGGTGCCTTTCCCGGGCAGCGCCCCCGATTCCTTAAAACGCCTGCCGTTTTCAAGTCCCGTTGCCGGGGAAGCGACTCAAGCCGCTCGGGGCGGAGACCTCAAGTTGACAGGCAGGTTTCCTTGTGGCATGGTGGATTTGGGAATACATAAACCGGGAGGCCGCCCGGTGAGGCCGGTAATGGAGCTCTGACGGGAAGCCGCGCCCCCGGGTGGGGGGAAACTGTGGCCCTGGCGGCGATTGCCGCCGGGTACTGAGGTATGAGGGAGAAAGGCACGCCATGAGGACTTTTGCCATTGCAAACCAGAAGGGGGGGAGCGGCAAGACCACCACCAGCGTCAATCTGGCGGCGGCCCTGGGGGAGAAGGGCCGGCGGGTGCTGGTCATCGATCTGGACCCGCAACATTCCACCACGGCATGGTTCGGGGTTAAGAACGCCGGAAAGGGAGTGCTGGGGATCTTTGCCGAAAATGGCAATATGCTGGAGCTGGTTCAGCCGGCGGGGGTGGCCGGAGTGGACCTGGTGCCGTCCTCGTCCTGGCTGGTGGGGGCTGAGAAGATGCTGGCCGGGGAAGTGGGGGCCGAAACCATTTTGCGGCGCAACCTGGACCGCCTGCCGCGGGACCGCTGGGACTACGTGCTGATTGACTGCCCGCCCACCCTGGGGGTCCTCACTGTCAATGCCCTGGTGGCGGTGGCCGAACTCCTGGTGCCGGTTGAGGCCCACGTCATGGCCCTGAGCGGTCTGGCTCAACTGCTCCAAACCGTGGAAGTGGTCAGGGAGCGCCTCAACCCGGACCTGAGAGTTTCGGGCATCCTGGCCTGCCGGGTGGATTTTCGCACCCGCCACGCCCGAGAGGTAGTGGAGCAATTGCGCCAGCGTTCCGGCAGCCTGGTTTACCGCACCGTCATCCGGGAGAACATCCGGTTGGCCGAATGCCCCTCTTTCGGCCAGGCCATCACCCAGTATGACGGCAAGAGCGCCGGCGCCGCAGACTATCGGGGTTTGGCCGACGAGATCATCAGCCAAGAAGGGAGTTGAACGACATGACCAAACGCAGCACCATTGGCACAAACCCTTTGGATGCAGTTAATCAGGAAAACCCGCTGGACACCGTCGTACCCGATCTGGCGATGGTGGCCAGGACCGGCCGGGGGCAACCGACGCCGGAGGTGCAGGAGCGCTTGCAGGAACTGGAAGCCGGTCTCAAGGCGCTGCGGAGCGAAGTGGCGGGGGTCAAAGCCGCCACGGCAGAAGCGGCCTCCTTGAAAGGCACCGTCGCCGGATTACCCGCGGATATGGCCGGACTGCGCCGTGAGGTCGAGCAACTCAAAGCCGCGGCCGCAATGGTAAAGGCGCTCCAGGCCGAAGTGACGCAGCTCAAAGATGAGCTGGCCAAGCTCCAGGCCAGTGCCGGACCTGGTGACCTCCCTTTTTGGATGCGGGGCAGGAAGAGATAACTGAGCCCTGCCCGTGGCTGGACCAATTTTTTTTCCACCCGGGAAAACCGGGCGGGTAGGGAGTTGCATGGACCCGACCTCCCGTCGGGACTCCGGGGCCGAGGGCCAGTTGGGGGGGCGCGCCACGGCCGGTGAGGTGGCCCGCGAACGCCACCCGGCCTTGCCCGGCGGCAATGGCTAATGGGCTGAGGCCCTGGTAGCCCGGTCCCGGCCGCATTCCGCACGAGTCCGATTCCTCGCGAGACCACGTTCCACCCTTCTGTTCGCACCGATTGAGTGCCCACCGGTTCAAGGGACCTGCGGCCGGAGCCGGGCGGCGGGGCTGTCTCGGTCCGGGTTGGCCATCAGGGTCGTCTCTATCCCTCCCGATCCGTTCGCCGCGGTCCCCCGCGACTATCTGTCGTTAGCCTGGCCTCTTCCCCCAACTGCCGGTGACTGATTTTTTCCTCGTAATTTGCCCCCGATATGTTAATTATTATAATTCACACAAAGTTATTGGACCTGCGGCGAGGGCCGGCAGGGTCCACCTTGAGAGAGATCAGCCCGGCCAGACGCCGGGCCGAGAAAACGGTTCAGGCAGAGACCTTATGTCAGAGCTTTTAACCGGAGGCGCGGGGGAGCGGCGGCTCTTCCTGGGGAATGAGGCCATCGTCCGGGGCGCCCTGGAAGCCGGAGTGGCCCTGGTGACCACCTACCCCGGGACTCCCGCCTCGGAGATCGGCGACCGGTGTTATGAGATTTTCCGGCAGACCGACCTCCAGTTCGAATTTTCCACCAACGAAAAGGTGGCTCTGGAGGTGGCGGCGGGGGCCTCGGCCTGCGGCTGGCGGGTGCTGTGCGCCATGAAACACGTGGGACTGAATGTGGCTGCCGACGCCCTCATGACCCTATCCTACGTGGGGGTCAAGGGGGGCATGGTGATTGTCAGCGCCGACGACCCATCACTGTTCTCCAGTCAGAACGAGCAGGACAATCGCTATTACGCCAAGATGGCGGGAATCCCCATGCTGGAGCCGGCCACCCCCCAGGAAGCCAAGGAAATGACCCGGGTGGCCTTCGCCCTCTCCGAGGACCTCAAGGTCCCAGTGCTGCTGCGCACTACCACCCGGGTGAACCATACCCGGGGGTCCGTGACCCTGGGGGAGCTGGCGGCCCGGCCGGGGCCAGGCAGGTTTTATAAGGACCCCTTCCGGCAGGTGATGGTGCCGGCGGTGGCCCGCCAGGCCCATGTGCGGCTTCTGGCGGCGGAAGACCAGGCCCAGACCCTGGCCGAGACTTCCGTCTTCAATGAGATCAGTGGCCGCGGCGTCTGGGGTATCGTCACCAGCGGGGTGGCCGGCACCTATGTGGCGGACGCTCTCACGGAACTGGGCCTGGCCGGAAAAGTGCGGCTGCTCAAGCTGGGATTTACCCACCCCCTGCCCGAGGCCCTGCTGGGAGAGTTTCTGGCGCCGCTCAAGAAGGTGCTGGTAGTGGAAGAACTGGAGCCGTACCTGGAGGAAGGCCTCAAGGCCGTGGCCCAGACCCGAGGCCTCACGGTGACCATCCGGGGCAAAGGCCCGGACCTCTTTTCCCGCCTCTACGAATACCACCCGGGCCTGGTGCGAGAGGTGGTCGCCCGGTTTTTCGACGTATCTTCGGAAGCGCTGGGGCCGTTGGTCCCTGAAAAAATTCTGGGGCAGCCTCTGCCGGACCGGCCCCCCAATCTCTGCGCCGGGTGTCCCCACCGGGCCATGTATTATGCAGTGAAGATAGCCCTCAAGGACCTGGGGGTGGAAGGGGTCTTCCCCACGGACATCGGCTGTTACACCCTGGGGCTTTTGCCGCCTCTGTCCATGGCGGATTATCTCATCTGTATGGGATCATCTATCAGCACCGCCGCGGGCATTTCCCGGGCCACCGGCCAGAAGGTGGTGGCCTTCATCGGGGATTCCACCTTTTTCCACTCCGGGCTGCCGGCCCTGGTCAATGCCGTGCACCAAAAGCATAACTTCCTGCTGGTGATCCTGGATAACGGGACCACTGCCATGACCGGGCACCAGCCCCATCCCGGGGTCAGCCTGGTACCCCCCGGTTATCCCGGTGAGCACGTGCCTATCCAGCGAGTGGTGAAGGCCCTGGGAGTGGAGCAACTCTGGGTGGTCAATCCTTTCAAATATAAAGAAAGCCTGGCGGCTACCAAGGAGGCCCTTACGGCCTCCGGCGTCCGGGTGCTGCTCTCCCAGGCGCCCTGCATCCTTTACGAAGCCCGGATTACCGGCAAGAAACGGACGGCCCGTTTTCAGGTGACCCGGGGGTGCGGCGAGTGCCGGGACTGCCTGGATAATTTCGGCTGCCCGGCCATGTACCTGGAGCCGGGAGAAAAGGGCCAGTTGCAGATCGACCCGGACTTGTGCTCCGGCTGCGCCTTCTGCGTCCAGTGGTGCGACCACATCCGGCCGGTGGGGGCGGGGAAGGGAAAAGAATAATTTTGGGGGAGGGCCAGGAACTTCGTCCCTGCCCTCCCCCAAACCTCCTTCCAACCCGTAGAAGGGTGGCACCGGCGTCCCGCCGGTGCGGAGAAGATGAGAGGGTGGGCAGTGCCCGCACTCCATAAATCGAAGCTTTTATAGGGCGTGTTATGCACGTCGATGCGTGGCGGCCACGTACCGCCCTATGATTGGACAAGGTTAAGTTATGGCCTTTGCCGAAAACCCAGAATCCGGAACCCAGAACCCTAACAAAAACCTCCGCATTTTCCTCACCGGGGTGGGGGGCCAGGGGACGCTCCTGGCCAGCCGCCTGTTGGGGGAGGCGGCCCTGGCGGTCGGCTATAACCCCATGGTGAGCGAGACCCACGGCATGGCCCAGCGGGGCGGCATTGTGGTTTCCACCGTGGTGCTGGGGGATCTGAAAAGCCCCCTGATTTCCCCGGGCGAAGCCGACATCGTGCTGGGGTTTGAGGCCCTGGAGGCCTTCCGGGCCCTGGACCGCTGCCATGCCAAGACCCTGGTGATCGCCAACACCGCCACCCTGGTGCCGTACCCGGTGTCCATCGGGCAGGCCCGGTATCCATCGGTAGCGCAGATGTTCCACCGGCTGGCCGAGCAGGTGGGGGCGCTGCTGGCTTTCGACGCCGGAGCCCTGGCCCGGCAGGCCGGTAGTCCCCTGGCGGTGAATATGGTCCTCCTGGGGGCCCTGGCCGCCACTGACTATCTGCCGATTGGGGCGGAGGATATCCTCAGGGTAATCCGCACCCGCACCAAGGAAAAATTCTTGGCCTCGAATCTCCAGGCCTTTGAGTTGGGGGCGGAGGCGGCCCGGGACCCCGGCAACTGGCAGCGGCGGTAGCTTGGTTGATGAAGGGAAAAAACTGGAAACGTCGCTCCGGCGACGGCGCCCCTACCACCAACTGCGCCACACCGCGGACCTGGCTTGGCGCCTGTGGGGGAAAGATCTCCCCGAGCTCTTTGAAAACGCCGGCCGCGCCCTGAGCGCCACCCTGACCGACCGGCGGTATCTGCGGCGCCGGGCCACCCGGAAGGTGCGCCTGAAAGCCTTCGACCGGGAGGCCCTCCTGGTTGACTGGCTCAATCACCTGCTTTATCTTTTTGATATAGATGGATTTTTGGGCCGGGACTTTCAAGTGGAGTCGCTGACCTCCAAGAGTCTGAAGGCCCGGGTGATCGGGGAGAGCTTTGATCCCGCCCGCCACCCGGGGCGCACCGGGGTCAAGGCCGCGACCTTCCATCAGCTGAGCATCGTGCCGGCCGGGGATGGCTGGCAGGCCACGGTGGTGCTGGACCTATAAGCGCTTTTCCAAGTCGTCAGGCGGCCGGAGTGGGAGGACTGACAACTGACCACTGGCAACTGGAAACTGATTTATGATTAAACTGCGGCAGGTGGATGAATACCGCTGGGAGATCCCCCGGGAGGGCAAGATGCGCACCCGGGGGCTGATTTTTAGCTCCAGAGAGATGCTCCCCGTCATCCAGGAAGACCAGAGCCTCCAGCAGGTGGCCAATGTCGCCACCCTGCCGGGCATCGTGGGTCCCTCCCTGGCCATGCCCGACATCCACTGGGGCTACGGGTTCGCCATCGGGGGCGTCGCGGCCTTTGATCTGGCCGAAGGCGTCGTCTCCCCCGGCGGCGTGGGCTATGATATCAACTGCGGGGTGCGCCTGCTCCGGACCGGGCTCCGGCGTGAGCAGGTGGCGTCCCAGATGGAAACCCTGGTGAACGCTTTGTTCACCAACATCCCTTCGGGAGTGGGTTCCCGGCGTCAGGATTTTAAGCTCACCGGCGCCGCCTTTAAAAAAGTGCTCAAGGACGGCTGTCGCTGGGCGGTGAAAGAAGGCTTTGGCGAGGCCGGGGACCTGGCCCACATCGAGGCCGGGGGCGTCATCGAGGGCGCCGATCCCGAGGCGGTGTCGGATTTCGCCCTGAACCGGGGTAAGGACCAATTGGGCACTCTCGGTTCGGGCAACCACTTCGTTGAAGTGGGGTATGTCGATGAGATTTACGATGCGAAACTGGCGGCGAGGCTGGGGCTTTTTAAGGATCAGGTGACGGCCATCGTCCACACCGGCTCCCGGGGGCTGGGGCATCAGGTGTGCGAGGACTACATCAAGGTGATGCTCAAGGCCAGCGCCAAGTACGGCATCGAGCTACCGGACCGGCAGCTCTGCTGCGCCCCCCTGACTTCGCCGGAAGGCCAGCGCTACCTGGCCGCCATGGCCGGGGCCGCGAACTTTGCCTTTGCCAACCGGCAGTTGATCACCCACTGGGTGCGGGAGAGTTTCGAGCAGGTTTTGGGTATGGGGCCCAGGGACCTCGGGCTGGAACTGGTATACGATGTATGCCACAACATCGCCAAGATCGAGACCCATACCGTGGAGGGCAAGCCCCGGAAGCTGTGTGTCCATCGCAAGGGGGCGACCCGGGCTTTTCCGCCGCACCACCCGGAGGTGCCGGAGGCTTACCGGGAGACCGGGCAGCCGGTGCTCATCCCCGGGGACATGGGGCGGTATTCTTTCGTACTGGTGGGGACCGAACGAGCCCTTACGGAAACTTTTGGCAGCACCTGCCACGGGGCAGGGCGGATGATGAGCCGCCACCAGGCCAAGAAGGCGGCCCGGGGCCGGTCGATCATTCAGGAGTTGGCGGCCAAAGGCATTATCGTCCGGGGCGCCGGGCGGGGTACCATCGACGAAGAGATTTCCGAGGCCTACAAGGACGTGGAAAGCGTGGTGGACGTGGTCCACGGCGCCGGGATCGCCAAGAAGGTGGCCCGGCTGAAGCCCTTGGGAGTCATTAAAGGATAGTTATAGGGTGGCCCATGGCCGCCTCTTGGAACAGAGGCGTGCATGGCAGGCCCTATGGCCTCTGGGAGTAAAGCACGGTTAGTTTTCGGTTTCCTGTTTTCGGTTTTCTGGTATAACAAGGGTACAAAAGGTGGAGGGCACGGCACGCCGTGCCCCTACGAGACGAAAGATAAAGCTGACCGCTGAAGGCTCATTATGTTTGATCGCTTATCCGACAAGCTGAACGCCGTCTTCAAGAAGCTCAAAGGCCGGGGCAAGCTCTCCGAGGCCCAGGTAGGGGAGGCCCTGCGCGAGGTGCGCTTGGCGCTTCTCGAAGCCGACGTCAATTATAAAGTCACCAAGGTCTTCATCGAGCGCATCCGGGAGCGGGCGGTGGGGGAAGAGGTCATGCGGTCTCTAACCCCGGCGCAGCAGGTCATCAAGATCGTCCACGAGGAGTTAACGACCTTGTTGGGCGGGGAGTCGCCCCGGCTGGATTTAAGCGGCAAACCGCCGGTGGCGATCATGCTGGTGGGCCTGCAGGGCTCCGGCAAGACCACTACCGCGGCCAAACTGGCCCGGCGCCTTAAGAGTCAGGGGAAGCAGCCTTATCTGGTGCCCGCGGACGTGCAGCGGCCCGCGGCCATCGAGCAGCTCAAGCGCCTGGGGGCCGACATCGGGGTGGAAGTGCACCCCAGCGAGGCGACCCAAAACCCGGTGGCTATTGCCGGGGCGGCCATGGAAGCGGCCTACGCCGCGGGCTTTGACACGGTAGTCCTAGACACCGCCGGGCGCCTCCACATCGACGCCCCGCTGATGGAAGAGCTGAAGGCCATCCGGGCCAAGGTGGAACCCAAAGAGATCCTCCTGGTGGCGGACGCCATGACCGGCCAGGACGCGGTGGCGGTGGGCCAGAGCTTCCATGACCTCCTCAAGCTCACCGGGGTGATCCTGACCAAGGTGGAAGGCGATGCCCGGGGCGGGGCGGCCCTGAGCATGCGGGAGGTGGTGGGCCAGCCCATCAAGTTTCTGGGGGTGGGGGAAAAGCTGGACGCCCTGGAGGTGTTTCACCCGGACCGCCTGGCCTCACGGATTTTGGGGATGGGCGATGTGCTCACCCTGATAGAAAAAGCCCAGGAGGCCTTTGACGCCGACCAGGTCAAGGATCTGGAAAAGAAGCTGCGCCATGAGGCCTTTACCCTGGATGATTTCCGGGAGCAGCTCAAGCAGATCAAGAAGATGGGCAGCATGGAACAGCTCCTGGGCATGATTCCGGGATTGGGCGGTAAGCTCAAAGACCTCAAAGGCGCGCAGCCGGACGAGGGGGAGTTAAAACGGGTGGAGGCCATTATCAGTTCCATGACCCCGGGGGAGCGCAACGACCACACCATGATCAGCGGCAGCCGCCGCCGGCGCATCGCCCTGGGCAGCGGCACCACGGTCCAGGACGTCAATCGGCTGCTGAAGAATTTCGCCATGACCCAGAAGATGATCAGACAGGTGGCCAAAGGCGGCAAGAAGGGAAAGGGCCGCTTTCCCATGAATATTTTCTAAAGAAATGTGATGGTTGTCGTGGGGCGGTTCGCGGATCGCCTCTGCATAAAGTATATTTAAGACGTGATCAAACCTAAGGAGGAGAAAGCAGCGGCATGGCATTACGAATCCGATTGGCCCGTTACGGCGCCAAAAAGCGCCCATTTTATCGCATCGTGGTGAGCAACAGTGAGTCTCCCCGGGATGGCAGATTTCTGGAAATTATCGGCACCTATGACCCGCGCCAGGAACCGGCGGCGGTATCGGTGAAGGAAGACCTGCTCCAGGAGTGGGTGAGCAAGGGCGCCACCTGCACCGATACGGTGGCCAGCTTGCTGAAGCGGCCCAGAGGAGCAACCGCACCGGAGGCCTGAGCGCGATAGGCGCAGCAGGGAGGTTGATCGCCCGATCCCCTGACAGAGGTGGCTACTATGAAGGAATTGGTGAAGTTCATCGCACAGTC
>JBKQVS010000072.1:0-23365 GCA_052139855.1 Desulfobaccales bacterium | reverse complement strand
GTCGGGCAGGCGCAAGAGCTGCAGGATCGCGGCCAGGGTACCCAGGCGGTGAATCTCGCCTTCCCGGGGTTCGTCCTTGCGGGGGTCCTTCTGGGTGCACAGGAGGATATATTTTTCCTGCCCCATGGCAAATTCCAGGGCATGTATGGAGCGTTCCCGGCCGATAAACAGCGGTACCACCATGTGGGGGAAAATGACGATATCCCTCAGGGGCAACATGGGGACCGTGAGCAGATTGCGCTTGTCACCCTCCCCGGTGCCGCGGTTTTTGGGTAACCGGAAGATCATTGTTGCACCGCCACCCCGGGCTTATCCCAGGACATGTCCTCCGCCGGGCGGTAAGTGAAGATCGGCGCGGCATGTTTGATAATAAATTCCTCATTAATCAAGCATTCCTGCACATCTTTGAGGGACGGCAGTTCATACATCAGGTCCAACATGGCCCGTTCCAGGATGGCTCTCAGCCCCCGGGCTCCGGACTTGCGCTTCAGGGCCTCTTTGGCCACCGCTTCCAGGGCGCCGTCGGTGAATTTCAACGCCACCCGGTCCAGTTCCAGGAGTTTCTGATACTGTTTCACCAGGGCGTTCCTGGGCTCCTTGAGGATGCGCATCAGGGCATCTTCATTAAGCTCATCCAGGGTTGCGAGCACCGGCAGGCGCCCCACGAACTCGGGAATGAGACCGAACTTCAGCAGATCCTGGGGCTGCACCTGGACCAGGATTTCCCCTAACGGCTGCTGGGCCCGGCTCCGGATGTCGGCCCCAAATCCCATGGACTTGCGCCCGATGCGGGCCCCGATAATGTCCTCGAGGCCGTTGAAAGCGCCGCCGCAGATGAACAGGATGTTGGTGGTGTCAACCTTGATGAACTCCTGCTGGGGGTGTTTCCGGCCGCCCTTGGGAGGCACCGAGGCCATGGTGCCCTCGATGATCTTGAGCAAGGCTTGCTGCACCCCTTCCCCGGAGACGTCCCGGGTGATGGAGGGGCTGTCCGTCTTGCGGGCAATCTTGTCCACCTCGTCGATATAGACAATGCCCCGGGAAGCCTTTTCCACATCGTAGTCCGCGGATTGCAAAAGATTGAGGATGATGTTTTCCACATCCTCGCCCACGTAGCCGGCCTCCGTGAGGGTGGTGGCATCGGCGATAGTGAAGGGCACGTTCAAGATGCGGGCCAGGGTCTGGGCCAGCAGGGTTTTGCCGGAGCCGGTGGGGCCCACCAGGAGGATATTGCTCTTCTGGAGCTCGACCCCGTCCAGGTCCACTCCTGCATTGATGCGCTTATAGTGATTATAGACGGCCACGGACAGGATCTTTTTGGCGCGTTCCTGGCCGATGACGTACTCGTCGATCTGTTTCTTGATGACCGCGGGCTCGGGAATGGACAGCCGGGCGTGCTTGGCTTCATCCTTCTCGTATTCCTCGGCGATGATGTCATTGCACAGTTCGATGCACTCATCACAGATGTAGACGCCGGGGCCGGCGATGAGCTTCTTCACCTCGCCCTGGCTTTTGCCGCAAAAAGAACACAACAGGTCGGCACTCTTGTCGGTACCGCGCTTAGTCATAAACAATTTCCTCCCCAAACCCCGAAAAAGAAGCAGTTCGAGGGTTTGGCTGGTCTGCTTCGCCGCCGCGGGGCGCGTCTACCTTATTACATCGGCTCCGCGCGGCTCTTACTTCAACTCTGATCAGGCGCTTACTCCTGATGCCGGGCGGGGAAGAGAATCCCCGGTTCCCGGTGGGTAATGACGGCGTCAACCAGGCCATATTCCTTGGCTTGCTGGCCGGACATATAAAAATCCCGCTCGGTATCCTGGTGGATGCGGTCAATGGCCTGGCCCGTATGGTCGGCCATGATCTGGTTCAACTCTTCCCGCATCCGCAAAATTTCCTGGGCCTGAATGCCCACGTCGGTAGCCTGGCCCTGGAAACCGCCCAGGGGTTGGTGGATCAAGATGCGGGCGTGGGGCAGGGCAAAGCGCTTGCCCTTGGCGCCTGCGGCCAAGAGCAGTGCCGCCATGGAGGCGCCCTGGCCCATGCATAGGGTAGCCACCGGACTCTTGATGTACTGCATGGTGTCGTATATGGCCATCCCCGAGGTCACCATACCGCCGGGGGAGTTGATATAAAAGTTGATTTCCTTGTCGGGATCCTCGGCCTCCAAGAACAGCAGTTGGGCGATCACCAGGTTGGCGACATCGTCATTGATGGCGGTGCCCAAAAATATGATCCGGTCTCTTAAAAGCCGGGAATAAATGTCGTAAGCCCGCTCTCCCCGGCTGCTCTGCTCCACCACGATGGGAATTAACTGCATGCTACTCCTTGTCCTCGGCCGGGGCCCCGGCTTCAGGGGCGGCGGCGGCTGCGGCAGTAATCTCGGCTTTATCCATGACCAGTTTCATGGTCTTGTCGTCGAGGAGGGTGCGCCGGAGGGTCCCCAGCAACTCGTGCTCCTCATAAAACTTCTTAATTTCGGCCACGTCCCGGCGGTTGTTGACGGCAATCCGGGCCAGGGCGGCATCCATTTCGGCCTCATCCACCGCCAGGCCCTCCTGGTCGGCGATGCGGGACAAGACCAGCCTGACCCGCACCCGGCGCTCGGCCATGGGTTTCATGACCTCCAGCATCTTGGCGGTGTCCATGCCGGACGGGTTAAAGCCTTGCTGGCTGAAGCGGTCCATTTGGTCCCGCAACATGTTCTCTTGTTCCTGAGTGACCAGGGAGGGCGGCACCTCAAATTGATGGCGGGCCAGGAATTGATCCGCCACCTGGTTTTCTAGGTAGGCCTGCCGCTCCCGTTCCTTACTCTTAATAATATCCTCTCGCACGGCGGTGCGCAAGTCGGCCACGGTTTGAAAGTTGCCCCCGAGGTTCTTGGCGAAGGAATCGTCCAGTTCGGCCACCACTTTCTCTTTCACTTCTTGGACCTTCACCGCAAAGTCGATGACCTTGCCGGCGATGAGGGGATTGGCGAAATCATCGGGCAGGGCGACGTCGAATCGGGCTTCAGTCCCGGCCTTGAGGCCCAGGAGATTGGTTTCGAACCCGGGGTTGAACTTGCCGCTGCCTACCTCCAGGTAGGTCCCTTCGGCCTTGGCGGCTGCCACCGGCTCCCCGGCGAAGTGGCCCTGGTAGTCCAGGACCACAAAGTCCCCCTCCTTGACGCCGCGGTCTTCCGCCGGAGGTTTCAAGAGGGCGTTGCCCTGGCGGATCTCCTCCAGACGGGCCTCCACCTCGGCGTCGGTCACCTCCACTTCCGGGGCCTCAAGCTTAAGGCCCAGGTAGTCCTCGGCGGTAAACTCGGGGGGGACCTCCAATTCAACGGTGAAGCAGTAATCCTCCCCGGCCACCACCGGGGGCGCGGGCTCGGGCCAGCTCAGGTTGATGGCTTCCAGATCCTTGACCTTCAGGGCCTCTCCCAAGGAGCGGCGCACCAGGGTTTCGGAGACATCATGGTCGATGTCTTTGCGGTAATACATCTCAAGGACGGAGCGCGGCACCTTGCCCGGCCGGAAGCCTTTGACTTTGGCCCGCTTGCCCAATTCCCGGTAAGCCCGGTCCACTTCCTGGGTCACCTCGGTGGAGGGGACCTCGATCTTTAATTTCCGTTTGACTTGGCTGAGATTTTCGATCTCCACCTTCAAGGCGCTTTCGGTCATCTTCTTAGCTCACCATCTTCCGTTAATTTAAAAACGCTGAGAGGGAATGCCCCCAGTATACGTCTCCCCTGCACCGGTGTGCGAGAGGGGGGACTCGAACCCCCACGGTTATCCCGCTGGAACCTAAATCCAGTGCGTCTGCCTAATTCCGCCACTCTCGCAACTTTGGGAATTCATCTGATAAATTTATTTACTTTCGCTGCTTAAGTCAACCATCTACCTGGGGTAATCGTCCGCTGACGTTGTTTCCGGCCAAGAATCATGATATTTAATAACGATTCCTGCTTACTGCGGCAGCCGAGCCTGAGGGGCAAGGCGATACAAGCCGCGCCTGGGGGCGGGTTTTCATGGCGCCCCGACAAGCCCGGGGAGATTCGGGCGCCGGCGCCGCCAGGAACCAGACATGCCACATACCGGGGGCGCCCGGCGCACCATACACAATAGGGTTTCTGGGATATCAGCTTGGGAGGATGGACTGATTATGGAAGTGCAGGACAAGGACGAACTGAAAGAACTGCGGGACCGCCTGGCCGTCAATCCCACCCTGGTGTGGGACCGGGTGGATCAGGGCGAACGGGCGGCCATCTTCGCCTATGGCGACCATTACAAAACTTTTTTGGACCGGGCCAAGACCGAACGGGAGGCGGTGGACGAGATCGAACGCCAGGCCAAGGCCCTGGGGTTTGTGGACCTGGCCCGGAAAGAGGCCGGCCCCCGGGGTTATTATAATTACCGGGGCAAGACCATCGTCCTGGTGGTCCAGGGCCGCCGGCCCCTCGCCGAGGGGCTGCGGGTCGTGGCCTCCCACATCGACTCGCCGCGCCTGGACTTGAAGCAGTACCCGCTCTATGAAGATACGGACCTGGCTTTTCTGAAGACCCACTACTACGGCGGCATCAAGAAATACCAGTGGCTGGCCCGGCCTCTGGCCATCCACGGGGTGGTGCTCAAGGCCGACGGCTCACAGGTGACCCTGAGCATCGGCGAAGACGCGGCCGACCCGGTCTTCAGCGTGCTGGACCTCTTGCCGCACCTGGCCAAGAAGACCATGGACAAGAAGGTGTCTGAGGCCTTTGAGGGTGAAAAGCTCAATGTTTTGGTGGGGTCTCTGCCCCTGGGCGACGTGGAGACCAAGGAGCGGGTCAAGCTCCACCTGCTGAAATACCTGGAAGACCACTACGGCATCGGCGAGGAGGACCTGATCAGCGCCGAACTGGAGGTGTTGCCGGCGGGGCCGGCCCGGGACCTGGGCTGGGACCGCAGCCTGGTGGGGGGCTATGGCCAGGATGACCGGTCGTGCGCCTACGCTTCCCTGGCGGCCATCCTGGACGTGCAGGAGCCGGAGCACACCTGCGTGGCCCTGTTCTATGATAAAGAGGAAATCGGCAGCGAAGGCAATACCGGGGCCCGGAGCTTCCTCCTGAACGAGATCGTGGAGACCCTCCTGGAACGCCAGGGAGAAAGCCCCCAGGCCCGGCGCCGGGTGCTGATGAATAGCAAGGCCCTGTCGGCCGATGTCACCGGGGCCCTGGACCCGGATTTCCCGGAGGTGCACGAGAAGAGGAACGCCGCCCGCATGGGCTACGGCGTCTGCTTCCACAAGTACGGCGGCAGCGGCGGCAAGTATCACACCAGCGACGCCAACGCCGAGTACGTGGCCTGGATCCGGAAGATTTTCCGGGAACACGGGGTGGTCTGGCAGGCGGGGCAGTTGGGCAAGGTGGACGAAGGCGGCGGCGGCACCATCGCCAAGTACCTGGCGATATACGGCATGGAGATCATCGACTGCGGCACGCCCTTGCTCTCGATGCACTCGCCTTTTGAGGTGGCCTCCAAGGCGGACCTCTACATGACTTTCAAGGCCTTTAAGGCCTTTTATAAGGCTGGCTAAAGCCTGACGCTGGGTTGACTGATCGTAGGGGCGGTGAGCGCACCGCCCCTATCCCCTCTCGGCTGAGTCCCCGGCCCGGGCTTGCAACTTGGCGCAAAAATGGTACCCTTAATTTACTTGGGCTTCAACCTGCCTGGGGAACGACTACATGGGCAAATTCTTCTCCCGCTTTAAGAAAGATTCGGTTGACCCCGGGGTCTCATCTCTGGGGAACCTGGCCAATTTTTACAGCCTGCTGGTCTTTCTCATCGCCATTCCCTTCATCCTCATCATCGCCCTGGTATGGCTCACCGGCGTCCTGGGTTTCAGCGCCTGGATCTTCGCGGGGTTTGCGGGACTGTGCGCCTATATCGTCTGGCGGGGCTTCCGGCGCTGGAACGACATCAAGGCCAAGATGGCGGCCCAGACCGGCGACTTCCATGACCTGATGCGGGAGGCCACCCAAAACGGCAAGGACGTGGAACTCTCTTTGATGAACGGGGTTGTGACGCTGCGCTACACGGGGGCCCACCGCCTGGCCCAGGCGCTGCCGGCGGGGAGCGGCCAGCCCCTGGCTCTGGCCGCGCCCGAGGCTCTGGAGGTCGAGGCAGCCGAGGCCCACGCCTGGCTGCCGCCGGAACGCCTCAGGGAGGAGTTGGAGGAGTTCATCCGGCTCCGGGACGAAGGCGTCATCAGCCCCGAAGAATTCGACCGCATCAAGGCCAGCCTGCTGCAACGGATGTCCGCCTAACGTCAGTTGTCCCTCACTTAATTCAGTCAGAGGCTCCGCCTTAAGCCGCAAAAAAGGCGACCCGTTGGGGTCGCCATGGCAGTGACGATAGCTGGTCCAGTTATCGTCTCAGACCTCCGGGGTGACGGCTTCGGGGTGGATTTCCTCGGTGCCCAGGGCGAAGACCGGGCCACCGGTGAGCGCGCCCCCTTCCCAAAAATCCCGGCGATAGCGGTAGTAGAGGTGGAGGCGCACCAGGCCCCGGGTAAGGCGGCGCAGGGCGTCGTCCCCCAGGTGGTCGAGGCAGGATTGCAGCAGGGCCAGGAAGGCCCCGGGCAGGTAATAGCCCTCTTTGCCCAGGCTGCCCTGAAAGTCCAGGCGGTAGCCGCCGACCTCGAACTCGTAGAACTCCGCCTGGTAGGACCTGGTGGCGGGCTGGCCGGGGTCGGCCCCCATGGTCAATTGGCCCAGAGGCAGGCGGGGCCGCCGGGGCGGGCCGTCACCATCCAGGACCCGCGCGCAGACCTGATCCAGGAAGCGGATCAGTTCCCGGGCCACCCGGCCTTCATTCAATTCCGCCAATTCATAGAGGATGCGGGCATAAACCAGGAGGACCAGAGGGACGGTGTCGGCCTCGGGGGAGTCACTGCTCAGCCACGAGATCTGGGGAGTAACCTGGTTCTGGGGGGAGAAGTCGACGCGCACCGTGGCCTTGTGGAGACCCCGATCCTGGCGAAACCGCTCCAACAGGCGTTTAAGCATGAGTTCGCTAGCTTATGGGCGATAGATGGTGTTTGGTCCTAGACCGCGGGAGCCTGCCGTCTCTTAAGACGGTGCGTCAGCCGGCGCCACCGTCAGCCTGAAGCTCCCGAAATAACTAAGTAAAAACTCTCCGATGCGCTTACCATACCGAATGACGGAAAGAAAGTCAATATATTCTCAGGCTCCCGGCAGCGGCAGGCCCGGGAAAATTACGGTTTACATACCGGGCAAGATATTTTATAAATAATCGATTAACTAAAAAATGAGGATAAGACCTTGAGCCCTGAACCGCCGGCGTTGCCTAAAGGAGTGCCTCCCTGCCTCAAGAAAAGGCAACTGCTCAACGATAAGGTGTTAAGCCCGGATTTATGCCGGGAGTATGGGGAAAAGTTCCTAGAGTTGGGCTGGCGGGAAGACGCCCTGGCGTTCTTTCAAAAAGGGAGCATGGCAGAGGAACTGGAAAAGCTCAAGGCTTACTGCCTGGAGACGGGAGATGCTTTTCTGCTGGGTCGTCTCGGGCCTCAGGCGCCGGAAGACTGGCGGCGGCTGGGCGAGCGGGCTCTGATCCTGGGCAAGCTGCATTTTGCCCGGCGGGCCTTCGAGATGGCCGGAGATGTCGATAAAACCGCCCTGGTCGCAGGCCTGATAGCCGGGGAGACCACGGCCGCAGACGATTAACTATGGCTGCTCTGGATTACTATCGGATTTTGGGGGTGAAGCCCAACTGCACGGTGGAGGAAGTCCGCCGGCGTTACCGCTTGTTGGCGCGGAGGCACCACCCCGACCACAATCCCGGTGATCCGGAGGCCGCGGGCCGCTTTCGCCTGATCGTGGCCGCATTTGAGGCCATCCAGGCGGCCAGGGCCCAGGCCGAGTCCAGGGGCCGCAGCCTTCGGGGCGCCGCCAATTACCGGCAACCCCGGCATACGGACAAAGAAGAGGCTTTTGAAGAATTTTTCGGCATCAGTCAGGATGGTCCACCCCTGTCATGGTCGGTGGGCGCAGATTTCCGGTATGACCTGGAAATTTCCCTGGCCGCGGCCATCAAAGGCATGGGGACTGTCATTGGGGTGGATCATCATCCGCCCTGCCGACCGTGCGGAGGCACCGGGTTGGCGGCAGGCACCACCTACCAGGAGTGTCCGGATTGCCAGGGGCGAGGCCGCCGTTTCGGGGGGCCGGGGCTCCTACGGTTTGGTCCCGTGTGCGAGCGCTGCCGGGGGCGGGGCAAAATCGCCGCGGTTGCCTGCGAGCCCTGCGGCGGTACAGGTTGGCACTCCCAGCAAAAAGAATATCAGCTGCGGATTCCGCCGGGCACGCAGGACGGCGCCTGTTTCCGCATCAGAGGGGAGGGTGGGGAAGGTTTCCGGAATGGGCCCCGGGGGAACCTGTTAGTGGTGATCCATGTGGCCCCGCATGACTTTTTCACCCGGGTGGGCAACGACATTCACTGCAAGGTCGAGGTTTCTTTTGTGGAGGCAGCCCTGGGCGGCAGCATCCGCATCCCCACCTTGGAAGGCTATCGGATGGTCGATCTGCCCCAGGGGACCCAAAGCGGCTGGTCTTGCCGGTTTATCGGGGCGGGGGCGCCCGGGACTCCCACGCAGCCGCCGGGTGACCAGGTGAACGAGGTCATCGTCACCACCCCGCAAAACCTCGGTACCCAACAGTGGTCGCTTCTGAGGGAGTTGGACCAGTTAGACCGGGCCGGGCATGAATAGTTTTACCCACCTGGATGAAAAAGGGCAGATGCACATGGTGGACGTGGGGGCCAAGCCCGAGACCTTGCGGCGGGCCACGGCTGCCTGCCGGATCGTGGTGGGTCCCAAGGTTTACCCCCTGCTCCTGGCGGGGCGCCTTCCCAAAGGGGACGTCTGGGCCGCGGCGAGGCTGGCGGGCATCATGGCCGCCAAGAACACCTCGCAGCTCATTCCCCTGTGCCATCCGCTGCCCCTGACCGGGATCGACCTGGATTTTATCCCGGAACCGGAGGAGTGGGCGGTGGGCATCCGGGCGCAGGTGAGCACCTGGGCCCGCACCGGGGTGGAAATGGAGGCCCTGACGGCGGCGGCGGCGGCGGCCCTGACCATATACGACATGTGCAAGGCGGTGGACCGGGGGTTAGTGATTACCGAGCTGGTGCTCCTTAACAAGAGCGGGGGAGCCAGTGGTGAATACCAGCGGGTGGCGGCAACCCCATAAATTATTTTGCGGAGGCCGGAGTTGAGTAATGGAACCTGAACGACTGGAATATTTCCGTACCCTTTTGCAAGAACGCCTGGAAGAGATTTTGGGAGAATCCGACAAGACGCGGGTTGATATGACCGGCGTCACCGCTCCTTTCCCGGATCCCACGGACCGGGCCACTCTGGAGACGGATCGTAACTTCACCCTGCGGATTCGCGACCGGGAACGGAAATTAATCAGCAAGATCAGGGAAGCCTTGGACCGGATCGATGCCGGTACCTACGGTTACTGCGATCTCTGCGGCGGCGAGATCGCCGAAAAGCGCCTCAAAGCCCGCCCGGTGACCACCATGTGCATTGCCTGCAAATCCAGGGAAGAAGCCCTGGAGCGGGCCCGGGGCCAATAAGAAGCAGGGGTCAGGGGCCAGGGGTCAGGAAGTCACCAAATTAACCACTAATGTCAGAGGGTCTCACAAGGAAATGTGGTGCTTGAAGAATTTGCGGATGCGATTGAAGGCATAATCAGAGATTGTCTAAGCTCTTGATGGGCTAGCACGGGGTATATAGATAGATTAAGCGAGAGACCGGTTAATAGCGAAGACCGGAAGAAACCCGAGTGACTGGTAACTGACAGCTAAGACCCTCCTTCCTCACATGACCCACCTTATCGATCTGAAGGAATTCAGCCTCCCCGAACTGGAGCAGGTCATGGCCGCCTGGGGCCAGCCGAGCTTCAGGGCCCGGCAACTGGCCAAGTGGCTCTACAAAGGCGTAGATAGCTTTGAGGCCATGACCGACATTGCCCGGCCGTTTCGGGCCGAGCTGGCCCGGCGGGCCCGGATCAGCGAACTGCGGGTGGAGCAGGTGGCGGCGGCCGCGGATGGCTGCCGGAAATTCCTGTTCGCCCTGGAAGACGGCAACCTGATCGAATCGGTGCTCATCCCAGAAGAGGGCCACTATACCCTGTGCCTGTCCACCCAGGTGGGGTGCGCCCAAGGGTGCCGTTTCTGCCTGACGGCCCGGCGGGGGCTGATCCGGAATTTGCAAGCCGGGGAGATCGTCAACCAAGTCCTGGCGGTGCGCCGGGAACTGCCGGAGGAACTTCCCCTGACGAACCTGGTCTTTATGGGCATGGGGGAACCGCTGGCCAATTTCGATGCCCTGGTGCGGGCCCTCACCGTGATCACCGCCCCCTGGGGGCTGAACTTCTCCTACCGGAGGCTGACGGTCTCCACCGCGGGGTTGGCCCCGTTCATCCCGCAGTTGGGCCTGGCGGCCCGGGCCAACCTCACCGTCTCCCTCAATGCCGCGGATGACGAGACCCGGAGCCGGATCATGCCCATAAACCGGCGTTATCCGCTGCAATCGCTGATAAACGCCTGCCGGGCCTTTCCACTGCCCCGGCACCGGCGCATTACCTTTGCCTACGTGCTGCTGCACGGCATCAATGACGCTTTGGACCAGGCCCGGCAGCTGGCCCGGTTGCTCCGGGGATTCCGCGCCAAAATAAACCTGATTCCTTTCAATCGCCACCCAAACCTGCCCTTTGAGCCGCCGCCCGAGGCGCGTACGCTGGAATTCCAGGAAATTCTGCGGGAAGCCAATTATACGGTAATGATCAGGGAGAGCCGGGGGCAGGAGATCAACGCCGCGTGCGGCCAGTTGGCAGGAGAAAGGTCAGGGCAGGCACCCAACTGAACGGCGCCCCCCGCGTTTACCCCATAAGCCTTAGGGAGGGCGGATGGCGGCCATGACGGAGCCTGGAGCGGGTCAGGCCAGGATTTTAAGGGGCCGAGAGGCGGTCCTGACGGCCTGGAGCCCCGGCTCGGTCAATTGGTTCGACCCCAGGGCAGGCTGCCGGAGGGAGGCTCCACTGCTTCCGGGCGGTCCACCGCCTGACGGTAATCCCGCTTGCCGATGCCGATCAGCCGGTCACCCTTGAATACCAGGGGGGTGTAACCGTTGCGGACGGTGTTGCTTTCGCTGAAGTCCATGCTGTGGGTCAGGTAGAAGAAGACGGTGTAGTAGCCGCCGCGGTAGTCGCCTGATTCCGTGCTCCCGGGCGGTCCCATGATACCCAGCACTTCCGCCTTGCTCATGCCCGTCTTCAATTCATTCACATGGGAATAGTTGGACCACATGCTTTTATCGAAGCGCTGATATAAAATCTGCTCGCCGCAGCCCGACGTCAATATCCCCAATGCCAGTATCAGGTATGCCCACGCCATAAGTTCTCCCCCGCCCAACTTCCAGCTAACCCCACTATAATCACCCCCGCCGCGCCCGTCAAGCAAAGTTATCCCGGCAAGACCCGAAGTTTTCTTGGGGGAAATAGTGCGGATTACCACTCAGTATCCGCTTAAGAATTGGGCAGGGCCGGTAACCTCCTCATATAGTTATGGGGCCATAGGGATTTTTCGGGAAAAGCAACCAACCGAGGGCCCAGCCTTGAAAATGAGTGGCGGGGCAAGACTTCGGCCTGAAAAGGAGCAGGGCGCATTACCGGCACCCGGTCAGGGTGGGTAAAACGCACCCCACAGTGCCGCGCGGAGGGAATTTTCGGAGGACAAGTAGGGATTACCTCGATAGCGGCGCCAAGTCAAAAAAATCCCAGGGCCACCGGACTGACGCCGAAGTATAGACTTCAGGCCCCGGCACCCATACTGGCGAGCACGCCTGGGGGTGCGGAAGAACCCGATAATTTTCCGAGGCGGAGGCTTCGGTTAGAAGGCCAAACGCCAGGGTTCAGGCGGATTTATCCACATGTTCCTTATAAAAGGGGAGGTTGGTCAGGGCCCGGCGGCGATAAAATTTCTTTAAGCGCTTACGAATCTCAGCTCCCTCTTTACCCATTTGGGCCAAGATATACTCCGTCAGAGGAGTCAAGTCTTCGTGGCCCATGGTTTCGGTGCGCTTATTTCGCTTCATGGCATTCTCTCCGATTTTTATTAGGAGATAATTCAAGTTTCATGCCAGGCGTTCAAGCAAGGGAGTTTTCTCAAGAAGCGCAGCCTGCCCCGGCCCCTCCCAGGGAATCAACGAGACACGATTTTACCCCGGAATACTAAGAGCCCCAGACCAGCCGAAAGAAATTGTGCATGAAACGGCGGAATTCCCGGCCCATGTCCGCCTCCCGGGCGAGGGCGGTGGCCACCATGGTTTCGGGGTCGGCCCCTGACCCCGTCAGGGCCCAGTCGCCGTCGTGTTTGAGCCAGGTGGCCACATCCAGGGCCGCGGCATGGTTATCGAACTGCAGCCCCAGCACCCGGGGGTTGTGCGGCAAACCCAGGGCCTCCACCGGGACCGCGGCCGACCTGGCCAGGAGGCTAATCCCGGGGGGCAGCGGCGGCAACACTCCCTGGCCGTGCCACTTGAACAGGTTGAGCTTTGGCGGCAAGCCCTGAAAAACCGGGTGGGCCATACCGGCGGCGGTCAGTTCTCCGGTGATGAAGCCCACGGACTTTTGGGGGAGAGGGCCGACCCGGCACCCCAGCACGTTACCCAGCAACTGGTGTCCCAGGCAAAATCCCAGATAGGCTTTTCCCGCCGCGAGGCCTTCCCGAATACGGGCCTTCAGGGGTATGAGGTAGGGGAACTGCTGCTCTTCATCCACATTGGGAGACCCTCCCAAGACAATCATTCCGGCAAACCGGTCCATGGCGGGCAAGGGCTCCTGCCAGGCTTCCACCACCTCAAAGGTTATGCCGCCCTCCAGAAGCGCCGCCAGCAGGTGCTGGCCGGGGCCCTCCCAATCCATGTGCTGCACGATCAACAGGCTCTTTGCCGCCACGCGTGACTACCTCCCGTCAGAATGATTCCGGGGCGAAGTTCGCCGACCAGCCCATATTATAGTCAATAATTAAAAAGATGGGGTAACAACCTGGCGTTGGGGTTCGATAAGCGCTCACACTTTGGTGGGAACGGCCAGAGAGAGTCGGCCAAACCAGGGGAATTTTTGGCTTTTTGCTGGTGCGGCGATGAGCACTGCGGGAGAACCTGGATCGCTAAGGGCAGGTTTTCCGGGAGACGAGCCAAGGGATAACCATCTCGGAAAACGGCTGGACCCCTGGCGTAAAAATGGTTGATTTTCAATAATTTTCGTGGTATCGGCCTTATCACCTCGAGACTTTGAGACGACAAACCCGATTAAATGTTCACTGAAACTTTTTGAGAACCCTCAGGGGGAAGGAGGGAGGTCTATGAAATTCGAAGAGATTAAAGCGGCAATCATGAATCTTGATGAAGGTGAGCACCGGAGGCTCGTGTTGGAATTGCTTCCGGAAATCTGGCCAAAAATAGTCGGGGACGAGGCGTGTCTCAAACTCCTGAGAAAATTAGTTGATGAAGAAAGCGTCAAAAAATACCAACAAGAGCACATGGACCACATCTGAGTTTAGGGTAGGAGTTGATCTTGGATTAACAGCCAACCCTTAGGGTAGACGACCAAAGGAGTGAATTAATGGCCGGCCATACGCTTCGAGCCCGTTGGGGCCAACCCGCTACGGGGATTGTATCATTGATGGTTTTCTTTCTCATCGCCTGGCTTATCTGGTTTATTTTTAGCGATCCGCGGGGTCCGGTGGCATCTTTTCCCTACCCCTTCGTCATGTACCTGGCGATGATGATTTTGGTGGGGCTTTG
Source organism: Desulfobaccales bacterium (assembly GCA_052139855.1). Classification (GTDB taxonomy): domain Bacteria; phylum Desulfobacterota; class Desulfobaccia; order Desulfobaccales; family 0-14-0-80-60-11; genus 0-14-0-80-60-11. The sequence goes on along the minus strand of JBKQVS010000072.1, from coordinate 9,514 downwards.
GCAGCACATGTTTCTGGGAGACTGGCCATTTCAGGACATACCGCAGCCGGCCCGGGGGATCATTGAAACGGTGGTCAACCTGGCCCTGGTGTGGTTGGTCATTCACGTAGTTTTTTATAGAATTATCGGGGTAGGCTTCAACTTTTTCAGCCAGGTCAATCTGGAGGCCCTGGCCGCGGCGGGTGGGACGGCGGTGCCGGAGGTGTGCGGCAAGACGCTCACCTTGCAGGCCTTGACCAATCCCGCGGCCCGATTCGGCGAACGGGCGGTGGTGACCTTCGTACTGATCGGTTTTTTTTCTTATCCCTTTGTCACCATCCTGTTCGGGAAGTGGCCCATCCGACCCAGTGATTTGACCCAGCCGCAGGCCGGGCTGGCGGAGCTCGGCTGGTGCAGCATGTTGACCATGTTTTTCTTTACCATTCTGATTGTGCCGTTCTGGGGCGTAGTCTACGGCAAGGTCTTTGGGACCTCCTATGGCTTAAATTTCCCCTGGTGGGGCGGCATAGCCGGCACCGGTCACGTGCACTGGGTGTTTGGCTGGTGGGAATGGGGGATTATCGTGCTGTTCATGACCCCCAACGTCTGGCGGATGAAACCCTGGTCGGTGATCAGGCTGCTGCAGCCTTGGAAGGGACTGATTTCATTGGTCGGCACCCTGGGCCTCGGGTATATCCTGGCGCTGATCTGCGTAAAGCTGGCGCCCGCCTGGTTACCCATGGAAGACGTCATCCACCATTTGCCGGCGGCAGACAAGGGCATCCCCACGCGGTTTCTGTGGTATCACGCCGCGGAAATCGCCGGCTTCACCCTCATTCCGTTTCTCATTTGGCACCATTTTTTTGACGATATGGCGCCGCAGTCGGACAAAGACGCCTGGGGCGCTTTTTGGTTCCGGAGCCTGGGGGTGCTTATCCTGTGCGTCCTGAACTATCTCTTTTTCTATTATGCTAATTTCGGCCACTGGGGCCTGGGCAACCACCACATGGCCGGGGGTATCGCGGAGCGAGTGGTGGGCGGCGAATCCCTCATCTGGAATTTTTGGTGGATCATCCCTTTGCTCTGGAACGAATGGTTTTTCCATAAATGGCCGTTCTATATCCCGGCTGAATCTTGACGGCTCAGGCCGTTTTTGCCTTGAAATGAAAGAGATGGCGGGGGCCGACCCAGGTGTCGGCCCTTTATGCGGGCGGATACACAGGGGCGAGCCGGGATGATTGCTCGGTTTTCCCGGTGAACCTGGCGTAAGGTGGAGCGTGACGTGCGGTCCGGCAGGGCCGGAGACCGGAGCCGGGCAGGAGAATCAGGCGGATGGCGGGTTGGCTGGCAACGGAGGGAACCAGGTATTATCGCAGCCCCTTGATGGGCGGCTTACCGGAGGTGGTGCACGGTTTTTTCACCCGGCAGGGGGGCGTGAGCACCGGGGCGTATGACAGTCTCAATGTCAGTCTGGCGGTGGGGGACCGGCGGGAGGCGGTGGCCGAAAACCTAGGCCGGATGCGGCAGGCCTTGGGGCTGGCGGAACTGGCCAGCGCCGCCCAGGTGCACGGCAGCCGGGCGGCGGTGATTACCTCCCCGGGCCAGGCCCTGGTCTCGGACATCCCGGAGGTGGACATCCTGGTCACCACGGTCCCGGGCCTGGGCCTGCTCATCAAGCAGGCGGACTGCCAGGCGGTAATGTTCTATGACCCGGTCAAGCGGGTGGTGGCCAACGTCCACTGCGGCTGGCGGGGGCAAGTCGACAACATTTTAGGGGAGACGGTGGGACTGTTGCAGTCCAGGTTCGGGACGCGGCCGTCCGACCTCTATGCCGCGGTGGGTCCCAGCCTGGGCCCCTGCTGCGCCGAGTTTAAGAACTTCCGCCGGGAGATACCCCAGGCGTTGTGGGGCTATCAAGCAAGGCCCACTTATTTCGACCTCTGGCGGCTCAGCCTGGACCAACTGGCCGCGGCGGGTCTCAGGCCTTCGCGCCTCGACCTGGCCGGCCTCTGCACCCGCTGCGGCGCCGACGATTTCTACTCTTATCGCCGGGATCGGGTGACCGGCCGCCAGGGGGCAGTTATGGCGCTGAGAGCCTGAAAGGCGGGGGCCGGCTGCCCGCCGGCGCCGCCGCGGCCCATGCCGCCCCCTCTCTCTTTGGCTCTCCCGGTGCCTGCCCCAAGGGTCAGGTTCGGGGAAACCTCTTCGGCGGGGAGAAAGGCAGCCGGGTCCGGCAGGCCTTGGCCTCCTGAAGGTAGATCAGGAAATACCTTTACGAGGACTTCTTGAAAATCTTATCTTTCAAATCGTTGCAGGCGGTTTTGCCGGACTGGATAGCCTGATCCACCTGCTGGGGGTATTTATAGGTCACGAATACGCCGACGGCAAAACCAACAATGAGTAGGAACATAGTGATCTTCCTTTCTTATGCGAGTTTAATCTGGTGCGCATGCACAGAAAATTTTGAGCGTTGCGTTTTCTCCGGCTCAGGTCAGGCCCGTGAGGGCCTCCCGGGCTGCCTGGCCCACGGTGGTCTCAAGCAGGCGCCCCTGGTCGTAAAGCTGCACCGGGTGGGTATCCCCGGTTAAGGCCATAATGGCGCCGGCGGCCGGGCGGTACCGGGCAAGGCCCAGCCCCCAGGCGGCCAGGGCCCGGAGCTGGGGCCGGGCGCTTGTGAGGAAAGGCACAATATTGGGCAAAACTTCATGAAGAAGTTCCGGATGCACCTCCGCCAATCGGCCCACTCCCCAGAGCATGGGTTCCTGGGAGAAGGGTTCCTCCAGGAAGCCGACGAACATGGGGATAATTTCTTGGACCAGGGCGATCCGGTGTCGCCCGATTTCCCCCAGGGCCGCAGCCGCGCCCCAGCCGTTGCTCCCCGAATCCTCGTTAAGCAGGTAGAGGAGGCGGTTAATGATTTTGTGCACCTGCTCCGGATGGGAGCCGGCCACCAGCCCCAGGCCCTCCAGGGCCCGCCAATACAGGAGGGCGCCCGGGTCGTAGAAGAATTGCATCAGGATGGCGGCCACCCCTGATTCCCGGCCGGCCAGTTCCGTCAGGGCGGAGAAATCCCCCGCCTGAAGCAAGGGGACAATCTGCTCCCGCAATTGGGCTCGACTGGATCGCAAAACGGCGTTTTCTCTCCTGGGGCCGCGAGGGCGCAGGGGATAATGAGTGGCGGTGGGCTCCCCCGGCCCTAAGGCTTAAAAGGGGATATCATCGTCCGGGGCGCCGCCCTCCGGCGGCCCAAACGGCGGCTCCTGATCCCGGTCCTGGCCCCGGCCGCCTGAGCTGCCCAGCATTACCATGTTATCGGCGACGATATCGGTGGTGTAGTGCTTGACACCGTCCTTTTCGTAGGAGCCATACTCAATCCGGCCCTCGATCATCACCTGTTTGCCTTTGGCGAGATATTGGCCGCAGATCTCCGCCAGTTTGCGCCAGACCACGATGCGGTGCCACTCGGTCTTTTCCTGCTTCTGTCCATCCTTGCCGGTGTATCTGCGGCTGGTGGCCAGGGAGAATTTACACACCGCGGTTCCGTCGGCAGTGTAACGCATCTCCGGATCACCCCCCAGATTCCCCACCAGAATAACCTTGTTGAGCCCAGCCATGGTTCCTCCTGCCGGTGGCGCGTAGGTTTTGACAATCCTCTATCACAGAAAAGGCGGCCGGGCAAGGTCTTATGCGGAAACCTCGATGCCGAGCGGGTAGCACCAAACCCCAATTTTCACGGCGAAGACGCCGGCCGGGGTTGGCAAACGGTTAAGGCGGAATTATATTACAAATGGTGACTATCGCGGCTAGTGGCGGTAAAAAGGGAGGCGCTTCACCCATGAATCGACTATCGAGGTATCGGCTATGAGACTTTCCCGGGCGCTATTGATCCTTTCTCTGCTCGTGGTTTTGAACGGGTGCGGCACGATTATGCACGGGACCATGCAAGACATCGGGGTAACCACAGAGCCCGCCGGCGCTAACCTGCTGGTAGATGGCGAGCAGCATTATAAATCTCCGGCATTAATCGCTATGAAGCGTAAAGATGACCACACGGTGGAAATTTCCCAGGAGGGGTATAAAACAGAAGTCCTTGAGGTCAAGGGAAACCTCAGCTGGGCCGTGGCCGGTGATATTCTCGCCGGAGGTGCGATTGGGTATGGCATTGACGCGATTACCGGGGCGCAGCGTCGATTGGAGCCTGAAAAAGTTGAGGTTCGCTTGCGGCCGCTGGTCACCCAGGAAGACCGGGATGAGGCCAAAAACCAGGAGGAGAAGTTGAAGCGGCTCAAGATACTGCGGGATGAGGGGGAGATAACCCAAGAGGCATATGTGGGGGCGCGACAAGCAGTTTTGGCTTCTCCCGGTAAGGACAAGCTCGCGCCGGCCGGTACCCCGAAAAAATAGGGCCTGGGGTGTCCCCGGACCGCCGGGCTGCGGGGGTCAACCCGCCTGGGGGGCCGGGGCCTCAAGGTGAGTCCTGCCTCGGCCCGCAACCAACATGATGGGACATTTATGAAAAAATGGGAAAAATGCAAAAAATGAACTGGGCCGGCTGGGTGAAGATCCTGGGATGCATCGCCCTAACCCTCTTGAGCGCCAGCGCGGGGCTGGGCGCGGGGGCAGGAGCGGTGCCCGAAGCCGAGGCGCTCCTGAGCAGCCCCACCCTGGATATGAGCCAGGCCGCCAGGGCCCTGAGCCTGTACCAGGGGGCCCTGGCCGCCGGGGGACCCAGGACGCCGCTCCTGGCGAGTCTGGCCCGGACCTGCTTTGTGCTGGGGCAACTGGCCCCCGAGGCGCAACGTATGGGGTACTACCGCCAGGGGCAGTCCTACGCCGAGACCCTGATACGGGAGGCGCCCGGCCGGGTGGAGGGATACTACTGGCTGGCCATGAACCTGTGCGGCCAGGCCGATGAAGGCGGCAAGCTCCTGGGACATAAGCTGTTGCCCCGCATCATGGAGGAGCTCCAGCGGGCCGTGGCCCTGGATGAGGCCTACGACCAGGCCGGGGCCCACCGGGTGCTGGGCCGCATCTATTACGAGGCCCCGGGCTGGCCGTTGTCCGTGGGCGACATGCAAAAGTCCCTGCAGCACCTGAAGGCGGCGGTGCGGCTGTCCCCGGCCACCAGCACCAACCACCTGTACCTGGCCCAGACCCTGTTGCGCCTCAATGAGGCCATGCAGGCGAGGCAGGAATTGGCCCAGGTGCTCAAGTCGAGCCGGTATGCCGTGAAGCCCCAGGACCTGGAGGAGGACCGGCAGGAGGCCCGGCGGCTGCTGGCGGAGATGGAGGGCGGGGAAGGGCGGTAAGGGGCGGGATTGTCCCAACGAGCTACTTACCCCCAAAATCAAGCGTAATGTTATATTTGACAAACCCGCAAAAATGGCGTGATTCAAGTCATAAATCGTTTGGACTCGAACATGGAGGGACTTTATCTTTCGGGATTCGCTTCTTAGCGATTTTATTCATTGCTTATTCAAATGCTTTTTGAGCGTCATTCCTTTAAATATCCTTGGTATTTCCTACGAATCGTGCAAATTGCTCTTTGTCGTCCGGTTCTGGGCGTTTTTTCTGCCCATAGAGGCTCTCTAATTATTTCTGAGGCTTAACCAGGCTAAGAAAATAACGGGCTGCCTTTCTGACCTCTTTGATATATTTAAATTCAGAATTAATTATTTTCCAATGCTCGTCAAGTATGGAGTAAGCATCGTCAACAATGCTTCTTTCCATATCTATATAACCTTTAAAGCTATGAGAATGTATAATGTCCCGTAAAGCTTTTATGTTTTGTAATAGACTTTGTTGTGTAATCTTATCTTCGTCAACCCTATTTAAGAGTAGCTCAATCTTATACATTGAAACCAATATGTCTCCATAAAGTGTATCAAATAAATTAGTATCGAGAGAGCCTAATCGAAGCTGTTCACATAAACCTAAGTATTTTGAAACTTCATCTCTTAATTGATTCATCCATTTTTCAATAAAGGTATATCTATCCCTTCGATAGACAAAATAAGCTGTAAAATAGGCTGCTATAACTCCACTTAATATTGATATGATAATTGTTCGCATAAAATCTCCTATTTTATAGTCCCTCAGTTATATTATACATTAAATTAGCTATTCCTTTCTAATTAATCGTTTGGTAAGTAAGCTTCTTACCCACCACGCCATTTAATAGGTTTTCAGCCCTTTCCGGGTCTTCAAACCCAAGTGCGGAGCGGTTGTTATAGCGGAAACCAAACTCAGCCAGATAGCGGTGAAGATGCTGTTTCTTACAATGCTGATATACACCCTTCATACCACGTTTGAAGATAGAGAAAAAGCCTTCATGTATTTTTACCCAGAACCTAAAACCTAAAGCCCAGAACCCATAAACGGGGAGGGGGGAACCTCATCAGGGCTTGCCCCAATCCAGGAGGCGGAGGTCCAGGGAGGTGCGGCCCTGGTAAGTGGATATCCTGGTGCCCAGGGCCACGTCCAGGGTGCCGGTTAAGGGGTGGTGGGCGCTCATATCAAAGGCGATGGCCTCCAGGACGTTGCCGCCCTGGGACAGTTGCACCTTCAAATGGCGCTGGTTCACCACCCGGGAGCCCAGGCATTCCACCCCCAGGCAGACGATGACCGGGGCGGGGTTGCCGGGGCCGAAGGGCCTCAGGGTCTCGAGGTGGCAGTTAAAGGCGCGGTCCAGGTCGGGGAGTTCCGCCTGGGCGTCGACTTTGAGGGTGGGGCGGGGCGCCTCAGGGCCCACCTGGTCGTGGAAGGCCTGGTCCAGGAGGTCTTGCAAGGCCGGCAACTGGTCGGCAGCCACTTCGAAGCCGGCCGCGGCGGCGTGGCCCCCGTATTTCTGGAGTACCTGGCGGCAGGAGGTAAGGCCCTTAAAGAGGTGAAAGCCTTCGACGGAGCGGGCCGAGCCCCGGCCCAGGCCGCTTTTAAGGCTCACCAGGGCCGCGGGCCGCTGATACTCCTCGGCCAGACGGGCCGCGACGATGCCGATGACCCCGGGGTGCCAGTCTTCTCCGGCCAGGAGCAGCACCGGCCGCGCCGACAGGCCCTGCCGGCGGATCATGGCCCGGGCCTGTTTCAGGACTTCTTCTTCCAGGGCCTGACGCTGGCGGTTGAGGTTGTGGAGATACCTGGCCTGAACCCGGGCCTGGGCCAGATCGTCGGAAAGGAGCAGCTCCAGGGCGCACCGGGCCTGGCCCATGCGGCCGGCGGCATTGAGACGGGGGGCCAGTTGAAAGACCACGTTCTGATAGGAGATGGGTTTGCCTTCCAGCTGGGTGACTTCCTTCAGGGCGATGATCCCGGGGCGGCGGCTCTCCTCCAGGACTTTCAGGCCCTGGCGCACCAGGATGCGGTTTTCCCCCACCAGGGGCACCACGTCGGCGGCGGTGCCCAGGGCCACCAGATCCAGGTAGGACCTGAGGTTGGGCTCCCGGCGCTGACTGAACCAGCCTTCGGCCCTCAGATCGGCCCGCACCCCCAGGGCCAGGAGCAAGGCCACTCCCACCCCGGCCAGATCGCCGAAGGGGTAAGCGTGGCCGAGGCGCTTGGGGTTGACCACGGCCAGGGCGTCGGGCAGTACCGGGGGAATCTCGTGGTGGTCGGTGATGATCACCTCCAGGCCCTGGGCCTTGGCCCAGGCCACCTCCTGGGCGTCGCTGATGCCGCAGTCCACCGTGACGATGAGCCTGGCCTGGGTGGCCAGCTCTTTGAGGGCCTCGACCTTGAGGCCGTAACCCTGGGTCAGGCGGTCGGGGATGTAGGCGACGCAATCGAGGCCCAGCTCCCGGAGGAACTGGTGTAGCATGGCGGTGGCGGTGATACCGTCGGCGTCGTAGTCGCCGTAGACGGCCACGGGCTCGCCCTGGCGCACCGCCCGGCCCAGGCGGGCGGCGGCGGCTTCCAGGTCCGGCAGCTCGAAGGGGGGATTGAGGCGCTCCAGGGAGGGGTCGAGAAAGGCCAGGATGTCGTCCGGGGCGGCGAGGCCGCGGTTCAACAGGATACGGGCCACCAGCCGGGGGAGATTATGGCGGGCCATGACCGCGGCCACCAGATCCGGCTGCTCCGGGTACACCTTCCAGGCCTTCTTGCGGCGCAATCTGGGCTCCTTTCAGTCGCCGGTAGTCAGTAGTCAGTAGTCAGTTGCCAGTGGTTAGTGGTTAGTGGTTGGCATCGATATGGCGCGTAGGACGCGGCCTACGTACTTAAGCCGGCGCAAGCTAAAGCTTGCGGCTACCTTTTAAAACTCATTCTCTGGCGCGCCTTTGACCTTTTAGCTGAAAGCTGACGGCTGGAAGCTGCCGTTTTTATTCCACACTTTCTCCCGGTTTCAGGGGAATCACGGTAATTTCCGGCTCGCCTTTGAGGCGCTCGATCAACTCCGCGGCGGTGCCGGTGAGCACCGGGAAGGTGCCGTAGTGCATGGGGATGACCCAGCGGGGTTTGAGCATCCGGCAGGCCAGGGCCGCTTCGGCGGGGCTCATGACGTAATGGCTGCCGATGGGGAGCATTGCCAACTCCGGATGGTAGAGCTCGCGGATCAGCTCCATGTCCTTAAAGACCGCGGTGTCGCCGGCGTGGTAGGCCACGAAGCCGTTAGGAAACTCGATGACGAAGCCGCCGGGGTCGCCGGCGGCGATGAGAATGCCGCCCTCTTCCACCGCGGAGGAGTGCACCGCGTGGGTCATGGTGACTTTGCAGCCGGCGATGGCCAGGGTGCCGCCCTTGTTCATGCCGATCACCTGGGGGGCCCCCTGGCGGGCCAGGATGACGGAAAGCTCGTGGATGGCCACCACCGGGGCGTTACTGGCCCGGGCCAGGGCCACGGTTTCGCCCACGTGGTCGGCGTGGCCGTGGGTCACCAGGATGAGGTCCACCGGCCCCACCTGATCCACCGGGGTGTTGAGCAAGGGGTTCGTGAGCCAGGGATCGATGAGGACATTCACTCCCGCCCCGGATAATTTAAAGGCCGCATGGCCCAGAAAGGTGATTCGTATGGCCCGGCCGATTTTTGCCTGTGACATGACGCCCTCCGGTTGGGAAGAGTTCAAGGTTCGAGGTTCAAAGTTCAAGGTTCGGTTAAGCAAGCATACGTATGGCGCGCCATGATAAACCGTAAGGGAGGGCGGGGCGCGAACCGTCCTTAGAACTGACTGCTGACCGCGGCCTCACTTGACCATCTCTTCCAGGGCGTCCAGGTTTTTGCGCAGGCCCAGGGCGATGAGGGTGTCTCCCGCCAGGATGGGGGTCTCGTGGCTGGGGTTGAAGAGCATCTCGCCGTCGGCCCGTTTAATGGCCACCAGAATAAGGTCCAGATTCTGGCGGAGGCCCGAGTCGGCCAGCGGCACCCCCAAGAGGGCTGAGCTCTGTCCCACCGCGACCTCTTCCATGCTCCAGTCCACGCCCTGCTTCATGGCCAGTTCCATGAAGGTCACCACGGTGGGATGGAGGATGGTATGGGCCATTTTCTGCCCGCCCATGCGATAGGGCGACTCCACCTTGTCGGCCCCGGCCCGCAGGAGCTTCTGTT
>JBKQVS010000071.1:0-3661 GCA_052139855.1 Desulfobaccales bacterium | reverse complement strand
CCGTTTACCTCCCCATCGCCGCCGAGCCGGAGGATAAACAGGCAGTGACCAGTGAACCGAAAGCAGGGTAGGATGCGCACCCCAGCCCATAAAAATATAGGGTGGGCACTGCCCACCATATAAATAGGTTTACAATAATTGACGCCCTCAACCAGGAGGAAGTTATGCCGGAACGGATCTTAGTGGTGGACGACGAACCCAATATGCTCAGGTTGTTAAAGACCATCCTGATGGACAAGACCGGCTACGAGGTGAACACCACTAACAACCCCCTCGAGGTGGGCAAAATGCTCCAGGAGGACCACTACGACCTGGTGATCTCCGATCTGAAGATGCCCCTGGTGGACGGCATGGACCTGATCGACATCATTAAGAAGATCAATCAAAGCCTGCCCATCATCATCATCACCGCCTACGGCACCATCGAGACCGCCGAGGAAGCCATCCAGAAGGGGGCCTATGATTTCATCACCAAGCCCTTCCGCAAGGAGACCATCCTCATCACCATCAAGCGGGCCCTGGAGTGGAAGCGGATGCAAGGGGAGCTGGCGGCCCTGAAAAAACAGTAGCCAGTAGTCAGTTGCCAGTTGCCAATGGGGAGTGGGGAGTTGCCAATGGCTCAGTCATATCGGGATTTGGTAGTTTGGAATAAGGCCATGGAACTGGTCATGGAGATTTACCGGCTGACCCAGGCTTTTCCGAAAGAGGAAATTTTCGGCCTCCTTAGTCAATTAAGGCGGTCGGCGGTATCGATCCCGAGTAACATTGCTGAAGGGCAAGGACGGCTAACCAGAGGAGAATTCCGGGTTTTTTTAGGAAACGCCAGAGGGTCACTTTCAGAATTGGAAACCCAAATCCTTATTGCTCGGAAACTGAATTATCTTAATGAATCCGATGCAGACGGATTAATGGAGCGCTCCTCTGAGGTTGGACGGATAGGTTCGATGAAAAAACCATGATCAGCCTTCTTGCCCTTACTAACAACTAACTACTAACTACTGACTACTGGCTACTATGTTCAAATTCCTGCGGCGCTTTCTCAAAGAACCGGAAGCCGACGAACAAGTCCGCTTGCAGGAGAAATTTACCCATTTCCGCCGCCTCCTGGATAACAACAACCAGGCCCTGGAAACCATGGCGGATATGGAAGAGAAACTCGCCGGCGATTACGTCTTTGACTCCAGCTATCTCTATTCCCAGGTGAATAAGTTGGGGGAGCAGGTGGAGGCCATGGTGACCGCCCTCAATCTCCTCACCAGCAATCGCTATCAAACCGACCTGGTGCCCCTCTGCCAGCGGCTGCGCGAAGAGATGCTGGCGGAGTTGGAAGCGGTCCCCACTATCCCGGATACCCCCTTCGTCCTGCCCTTATCGGCCCTGAACCGGGAGCTGGCCCCCGCGGTGGGCGGCAAGATGGCCAACCTGGGGGAGATCGGCAACCGCATTGGCCTGCCGGTGCCCCAGGGCTTTGCCATTACCGCCGCGGCCTACAAACGCTTTCTGGAATGCTCCAGCCTGGCCGACGACCTGGCCGCCAAGCTCTCCCAGGCCGACATCGAAGACCTGGACAGCCTCAAGACCATCAGCCGGGAACTCCAGGCCATGGTGCGCCAGGCCCCCCTGCCCCAAGACCTGGAAGAAGCCATTGTCCGGGCCGGCCGGGGCCTGCCCTCCCCCTGGCTGGCGGTGCGCTCCAGCGCCGTGGGCGAAGACACCGAATTCTCCTTTGCCGGCCAGTTTGCCACCCTCTTGAACGTCGACGCCGCGTCTCTGCCGGTGCACTACAAGGAGATCGTCGCCAGCAAGTTTACCTCCCGGGCCATTTTCTACTGGAAGTACCAGCAGTTTTCCGTGGACGCCCTCCCCATGGCCGTGGGCGTCCTGGCCATGGTCCCGGCCCGGGCCAGCGGCGTCATGTTTTCCCTGGACCCCCACGCCCCCCAGGACGACACCGTGCTGATTTCCGCGGTGTGGGGCCTGGGCCAGTACGCCGTGGACGGCACCGTCTCCCCGGACCTCTTCCGGGTGAGCCGCCAGGACCCCTACCCCATCACCATGCGGCGGGTGCCCGAAAAAACCGTGGCCCTCACCTGCGGCGCAGCCGGCGGAGTGGAAGAGATCAAACTGCCACCCGAGCAGGCCCAGGCCCCCAGCCTCACCGACGACCAGGTCCGGACCCTGGCCGACCTCGCCCTGGAGTTGGAAGAGCATTTCGGCCAGCCCCAGGATATCGAATGGACCGTGGGCGAGGCGGGCAACCTCATCATCCTGCAGTCCCGCCCCCTCCGGGTCCACACCCCGGCCTTTGCCGAAGAGGCGCGGCCGCCCGCCCCGGAGCCCATGGTGGCGCCCATCCTCCACTACGGCATCCGCGCCGTCGGAGGCGCCGCCGCCGGCCGGGTCCACCATTTCCTCCACGATGAAGATGTCAGCGGCATTCCGCCCGGGTCCGTGGTGGTGGCCCGGCAGCCCTCGGCCCGCCTGGTGCTGGTCATGGACCGCATTGCCGCCATCATCACCGAAGTCGGCAGCCCCACCGACCACATGACCATCCTGGCCCGGGAGTTCCGCATTCCCACCCTGGTGGAGGTGGGCGGCGCCACCAAGGTCCTCCACTCCGGCCAACTGGTCACCGTGGATGCCGACGCCGCCCTCATCTATCCCGGCCTTATTCCCCAGTTGCTGCAGAGCCGGACGAAGCCTGACGAAGAATGGCGCAGCGACCCGGTCTTTCTCAGATTGCGCCGCATCCTGAAGTCTGTCTCCCGGTTGAGTCTCCTCGACCCCGAGAGCCCGGATTTTCAGGCCGCCAACTGCCGCACCCTCCACGACATCACCCGGTTCTGCCACGAAAAGGCCATGGACGCCATGTTTATCCCGGACATGGAAAAAGCCCTGGATTCCCACCACGTCAGCCGCCTCAAGACCGACCTGCCCCTGAACCTCTTCATCCTCGACCTGGGCGGCGGCCTCCGGGTCACGGGCCAGGACCAGGTGACCGAAGACGACATCGTCAGCCGCCCCTTCAAGGCCCTGCTCCGGGGCTTCCACCACCCCGGGGTGACCTGGGCCGGCCAGGTGGCCCCGGACCTCAAGGGCTTCATCTCGGTCTTTGCCAACACCATGTACGACACCGCCAAGTCCGAGCGCGGCCTGGGCGGCAAGAGCTTCGCCATCGTCACCGAGAACTACCTCAACTTCAACTCCCGCATCGGCTACCACTTCGGCATCGTCGACGCCTTTATCTCCGAAGAGAAAAACGACAACTACATCAGCTTCCAGTTCAAGGGCGGCGCCGCCCAAATCGACCGCCGGGAGCGCCGGGCCCGCCTGGTCAAGCAGCTCCTGGACGACCTGGGCTTCAAGGCCCAGACCAAGGGCGACCTGGTCCAGGGCCGCCTGGTCAAACTCTCCCTCATGGAAACCGAGCAGACCCTGGAACTGGCGGGACTCCTCATCGCCTTCTGCCGCCAACTCGATCTGGCCCTGTCCTCTGACGCCGTCATGGACCGCATCCTCAACGCCTTCAAAACCGGTGACTATGGCCTCAAATGCCTCCACCCCCAAAAAGCCGCCGGGGGCTGAGAGAAGAAGAAAGAAGCGGATAATTTGAGGGGAGGGCCGGGGGACGCAAGTCAGTTATCGAGCCCGGTATCCATAT
>JBKQVS010000070.1:0-25000 GCA_052139855.1 Desulfobaccales bacterium | reverse complement strand
TTCTTACCTCGCCGGCCCCGATGCTTAACCAGTAGATGATACCAAATCTAAAACCAAAGGCAAGCCCTTTTTCAAAAAAAAGTTTTCATAGGCCAGTTGCCAGATGCCAGATGCCAGAGGTGAGCAGGGAGCCGTGAGCAGTAAGCAGTAAGCCGTGAGCCGTGAGCCGTGAGCAGTGAGCAGTCAGCAGGGCAGGGGCCAGGGACCAGGGGTCCGTTCTTTGGGTTTAGGGATTATCAGGCTGATGAAACAACCGATTTGTTCAAATTGTCATTCTGAGCGCAGCGAAGAATCTATTGAGCCAATAGAGGTCAGGGAAAAAACCCGTAGGGTGCGCCCCGCGTCCCTTCTTTCCTTAAACCCCCTCTCCCTCGAGGGAAGAGGGCTGGGTTGAAGGTGAAAAATCCCCCCCTTTGACCAAGGGGGGTCAGGGGGGATTTTTGGGATGCCTTGATCAGGGACCGGGGACTAAGGGCCAGCCAGTTGCCAGTTCCTAGTTTTCAGTTTTTAGCTTTTAGTGGCACAGGCTTCCAGCCTGTGAACCCCCCAGGGCTCACCGCCCCGCCTTGCCTCTTACCTCTTGCTGGCCGTCTTCCGCCACGAGCTCCCGGCCCGCGGTTTGCTCTTCCCGGCCTTTCAGGCCTTGGCCTTTTTCGACTTGTGGCTCGGTTGCCGGGTCTGCGCCGACGCGAACTTGTGGCTCGTCGCGCTCCCTAACTTGCTGGCCCCATGGTTCTTGTTCACCATCACGCCGTATTCCACCGCCTGGGCCCAGGCCGGCGTCCCGGGGGCCAGGGCCAGACATACCGCCATCAGAACCGTCACCCGCAGCTTGTTCATGAACCCCATCCTCTCTCACCCCTGGCGCCGGAGCTGCCCCTTATAAAAAGATAACCAAAGAAAAACGCCCCCCGCCCTTTCCCGCCGGGTCCCGGCGAAATCAGCGGTGTGGGGCCGGGGGCCGGGCCTTCCCTGCCCCAACCCCCGCCCCAGCCTGCCATTTTGTCTGCCGTGCCGGTACGGCCGCATCTCGGCCCCAGCCCGGCCTTCATACAAGACCATTTACCCATAAAACCGCCCCGCCCGCCACCGGGAGAACCCTGAATTTCCCCTCAGAAATTACCTGAAACTTCCCCCCGCCCCCGCTATCAGGCAGCCGTGAGTCGTCAGGGACCAGGGGCCAGGGAGTAGTGAGCCGTGAGCAGGGGCCAGGGATCATGGACTATGGGTCAGGGTTCTGGGTTTTAGGTTTTGGGTTCAGGGACCAGGGGTCAGCAGTCAGCAGGGCAGGGGCCAGGGGCCAGGGCTCAGGGACCAGGGACCAGGGATCAGAAGTGAGCAGTGAGCAGTGAGCCGTCAGGGACCAGGACGCTTAGGCCTTGTTCAGTCAAAAAACTTAAAGGGTGGTCATTTCTCAATATTTACTGCACCCTACATCATCTTACCTATTAGGTTCGTTTCCTTTCCCCTAAGATTTTCATTAGAGATATATCTGCCGACCTTTCTCTTGCCTTAAGAATTTTTTCTATCTCAAAAATTGCTTGAAACGGACCCATAGCAAAAGCTCCTCCTTTTTCCGCCAAATCTTTAACAAATTGGTTGCTAGTTGTGAAATCTTTTGTTTGAAAGGATTTTATCATTTTTGTAGGATTATATTTATTTCTGAAAAAATGACGCTCAGCTAAATTATACCCCTTCCACCCAACTAAATGTCCACAGTTTTCAAGAACAAAACTTATTAATTCATCAAGATCATCTCGATATTTATTATTATAATATCCAAATAAACCCTCCCCTTGATCTATTTCAAAACTCTTATATTGGCTTTTAATAAACCTAATATAATGAGACATACCTATTTTATCTTTCAATTTCATAAATTGTCTAAGCTCATTAATTTTGGGTAGTATATAGTAATGGTCAACAATATCTGGCCTAATTTCATATAAAAGTTTTATAACTGTATCGGTAATTGAATTTTTTGCATATTTATCAATAAGAAGTTTTTGAATTTCTGATTTGCATTCAGCTATGAAACGAGATGTAAAATATTCCTGAAATGATCTATGTACAAATACAATCATTAAGCCTTCTTCTACAAGCAGACAAACTGCCTGTAATGCATCATTAAGGTAATCTTCACTATCGTATTCTAGTTGAGTAATTCCCTTGGCTTTGGTAATATATTCAAGAGCTTCCATTCGTGAGAATTGAAATTCTGTTTTGTCATAAGTTTGTAAACAGAATGTAGAAAATACTTTCGCATAGTCCTGGATATCTAATTGAGTACACCTCTCTCTCTGAAATCCACCTTTTAAAGCGTCGTGACGCTGGAATAATGCCTCGTAAGCCTGGTTATAAAAGACATTTAATTTTGTAGGAATATGTGCCCCTTGGCCATATGTCAAGAGCATAATCGAAAGAAGTAATGGGTTGGAAAGAAATGATTCATGCTGCTTGAAAAGCTCTTTCCGTAAGTCCTCTATGAATTTTGCTTTTAATTCATCATCATAGGGCAGTTTTCTTATTAGGTCTTGAGCTTGATCAATGTTTAACGGGTCTACTTTAGATACGGCAAATCCAGCCCACCCCTCTAACAAATTGTCGGGTCGCGAAGAAATAACTATCCAATTATCGCTATACTTTTCAGTAAAGGATATGATTTGCTGACCAATGGCTTGCTTTTTGGAGAGGTTTATCTCATCGAAACCGTCTAGAAATATTACGAAGTGTCCAGCCTCAAGGGCCTTTTCAATGAATTCGCCTTCTAATCTGAACTTGTTTGCAAAGAGCACTTTCTGGATAATTGATCGGAGATCATCATCCTCTTGATTCATTTGACGAAGTTCAATGAAGACTGGAACTTTTTCTTTTATAAAAAGTGCATTGATAAGGAGATGTCGCATAAGCATGGATTTCCCGCTTCCTGCAGAACCGGTTATAATTGAAAAACGCGATATTTCTATGACATCTAATATCCCGATTTTTTTGAGATGTTTATTGCGAAACGATAAAGTAAGGGGCACATAATAATTATAAAGATGAACTGGTTCATTCCTTATAAAGAAGGATTTAACTTTTGAATATCTTTCCAAAATTGTCTTAATGTAATCTTTATAAGTATTATCTAAGTGAAGCCTCACCTGATCCGCCGTGCCTTTCATTAATCCCTTAATAATTTTCCCGATGCTATCTATGTTCTTTTGCAGAAAATCGACGGCAATTTTGTTGGGATCAAATTCTTCTGTCATCTTTTCTATCCTCCAAAAACCGCCTTATCCTTAATCCTGCCGATACACTTCCCGCTACTCCCAGAACCCCATCTCTCCACTTTGTACCCATGTTAATTGATGCCCGCCAACCTGTCAAATTCTTTCCCGATTCTTTTCCCTTTTCGCCCTTTCCCCTTTTCCCCCTTTCGCCCTCCACAAAAAAAGCCCCGACCCCGGGGCTTGGCTTTTCGGTTCAGCCGCCATCCCTCCGGCTGCTCTAAAAACCCGTTACTTCCCTTCCTTATTGTATTTTGCCTGGGCCCTCCTGATCACGTTGATCTCTTTCTTCATGGCGTCTTTAAGGTTACTGAACTGCTCGATTTGCACCTTCGCGCCGGGAATTTTCTCCAGATGTCCTGAGATGCGCTCCCGAACCCATCCCTTTTGAGCCACCCCCACATAATTCATTCTCCCGGATTCGGTCTTTATCCGATACAGCACCGGTTGGTCATTGGGAAGTTGGTTAATGGCGTGCTTATTATATTTAATGGTTTTTGTTCCCATGCTCTTACCCCTCTTAAAGGCTAGGCCGCTTTTTTCCCGGTGAAGCCCAGGTCTCTTATATATTTATGGTTTTTTAGATCAAAAAAGTACCCCCGTCCCTGGAACTCCAACCCCTCAGCCTCACATTCGGCCTGATATTTGTCGTCCAGCTCTACGTGTGGGCCGCCGGGATAACGCATCGTCTTCGACTTCTCGCTCTCGATATAGCTCTTCAGCGCCTCATTGATCATGGTCTGATAATTCCCGCCCCCGGCCGCATGCACCCGCTCCCGAAACCAATCCAAAATCTTGGTATCTATGCGAATAGTAATCCGCGTCTTTGTGCGGTCTATGGGGGGAACCACGAGTTTGGCTTTACTAAAATCGTATTCTTTGCGCATATTCTTTTCCTTCTTTCTTGGTAGCTTTACGAGTTGATATCAATCTTGTTTTGCCCGGCCGATGAGTGTAAACCACAAACAGAAGTCTTCCTAAGCTATCCATGCCCAGCGCCACGAATCTTTTTTCTCCCTCTGCATCAGGGTCGTCCCACTGCAAATAAGGGTTATCGAAAACTCCCACCGCGTCGGCAAAATCAATTCCATGAACCCTGAGATTTTCTCGCGCTTTGGCTGGGTCCCATTCAAATTCCACGCCTAAATTGTATGTACATTAATCTCTTTTGTCAACCGAGAATTGTATGTACATAATGTGGACCCGTTAAACCCATGAATTTCTTCTGTCATCGGCCGCCTCTGCCCCTTTCCCCGTCATCTCTCCCACCCATGCTGGCCCTTTGCCCCCTCCCCTGATAACCTTTCCCCCGATTCACTTACGGAAAACCAAAAACCAAAAACCGTCTCAACCCATGGACCAGCGTTGCACCGTCTGCAATCACGCCTCTCTGGCCGAAATCGACCAGGCCCTTATCGACCGCTTGGCCCTTTCCCCTTTTCCCCTTTTCGCCCCCAACAAAAAAGCCCCGTGACCGGGGCTTGGCTTTTTGATTTAGAAGAGTAGGACGGGCATAGCCCGCCGCCTTCTTCTCAATCCTGCCGATAGACTTCCCGTCGGTGGCCCACGGCGCTTACTTCTATTTTCTGGAGGGCATCGTCAATGGTGTACAGCACCCGGTAATCGCCTACCCTCAGTCTATATCTCTCGCTGCCTCCAAGCTTTTTGGCCCCCGGGGGCCGAGGATTGGCCTTCAAGGTCAGCAGCCGTTTGATGATCCTTTGATGCACCTCTCGAGGCAAGTCTGCCAATTCCTTTTCCGCCGACCTTTTCAGATGGACGACATAAGGCATGAAGAGCCCTTACTTTCCTTGCTCAGCCAGATACTCTTCCAAAGGCCGCCCCGGCTCCGACCGCCGCTGTTCGATCAGGGCGATGTCCAGCAAATCTTCCACAAATTCCCGGTCTTGCAGCAATTTCTGCACCACTAATTGCTGTTCTTTTTTGGCCAACCCCTTAAAAGCCAGCCAGAAGACCTCTGCTTTGGCTTCTTCCGTAATCATCTAAACCTCCTCCATCCCTTCTTGTGCTTATGTTAAATGATGCCTCGCCATCTGTCAAAACTTTCCACGCCGCCGGGCCGCCTTCCCCCTTTTCCCCGTCATTTCTCCCACCCATGCTGGCCCTTTGCCCCCTCCCCTGATAACCTTTCCCCCGATTCACTTACGGAAAACCAAAAACAAAAAACTAAAAACCAAAAACCGTCTCAACCCATGGACCAGCGCTGTACCGTCTGCAATCACGCCTCTCTGGCCGAAATCGACCAGGCCCTCCTCCTGGGCCTCCCCCTCAGTCCCCTGGCCGCCCAATATGGCGTCTCCTCCTCGGCCCTCTCCCGCCACCTCAAGCATCTCCGCCAGGCCCTGGCCGCCCGCGACCGCCATGAGCATCAGGCCCACCAGGCCGCCATCCTGGAGGAGCTCGATCTCATGAAGGCCCGCCTCACTCGCCTCTTCCGCAAGGCCGAAGACCTCCACGCCCTCCACATCTCCCTCGGCTGCATTCAGGAATCCATCCGCCTCCTGGCCCTCCAGGAAAAGATTCGCCTCTCCTTCACCGGCCGTCCCTGATGTCTCTGTCCCGCATCTCTGCGGCCCCCGTCCGGAATCCTGCGGATATCCGGCGACTTACACCCGATCCCCCTCCGCTTCCCTGCGGGCGCTCTCCGGGATCATGCGGATGGTCTACGGGACGGTTCCGCATCTCGGCCCGCATCCCCGCCTCCCCAACCCCTTCCGGCCCACCTTTACCCCCTTTTCCCCACCTAAAAAAGCCCCCAAAATGCACCAAAAACCCCAAAAAAAGCCCAAAAAAAGCCCGGAAGTCATATCATCGACCTCCGGGCACACTTTCACCTTTGCTTGTCTTTTCAACTGGCCCCTGGCCCCTAACCCCTGCCTATTTTTTCTCTTCCGACACCTTCCCCGTGGTCTTGGTGCCGCACGTGGGGCAGAGGATATCCACCTCTTTGGGGTTGCCGATGAACTTCTCCTTCATCTTCTCCGGTGGGATAAAGCTTATGTCCCCGCACGCGCACGCCGGGCACTCCGCATGCACCACCACTCTCTTCTTCGTCATATACCCTCCAATGCTCTCAGCAGTAGTCGGGGTCAACGCGGTCCCGTCGATCCCCGTGTCTCTTCTTATAAACATTGGTCGGCCTTATGTAAAGGTCCCCGGCTTGGTCGCCTCGGCCCGGGCCGCATCCGGCATGCCCGCCAGCTACTCCACTCCCGTGAATCATTTCATCTTCAAGCAGAAGACTCAATCAGGGCTGGCAGAAGAGGTGTGTGGAGATTTCAGGTCGGGCTTAACTGGTCTTCAACCGGTGAACTGGTGGGATTGGTAATTCTGCCATCATGGTTTCTTCAGAATATTCGGCTGCCATCACCCGGTCCCGCCCTGCCTCTTTGGCCCGGTAGAGGGCGGCATCCGCGGCCTTGATAATTTCCAGACTGGTGTCGCCGTGGGTGGGATACACGGCCACGCCCAGAGAGAGGGTGGTGGGTTTCAGGCCTGGGTGGTGCTCATGCATCTCCTTGACGGCCTGACGCAAACTTTCGGCCCGCTCCAGGGAAACCTCCAGTGAGGCCCCCGGCAGGATGAGCAAAAATTCTTCCCCACCATAGCGGCAAGCGATGTCCTCTCCCCGGATCTGGCTTTTGAGTAGGATGCCCAGGGCACTCAGTAGCCCATCCCCCCCACTGTGGCCGAAGGTGTCGTTGTATTCTTTAAAATGGTCCAGATCCATCATGATCACCCCCAGGGTGGTCTCCTGTCGCCTCACCCGGTTAAGCTCCCTTTCCATGGTTTCCTCCAGGTAGCGGCGGTTGAACAGGCCGGTGAGGGGATCGCGGATGGCCTGGCTGCGCAAGGTCTCCCGGAGTCTCAAATTGGCCAGGGCCAGAGCCATGTCTTCAGCCACCGTCACGGCCAACTGGTTTCTGGCCACCGCCAGACCAGCCACCTGGGCTTCAGGCTGGGGTCTGAACTGCACATGAAATACCCCCAGGGTCTCTCCCTGGGCGATGAGGGGTATGCACAAATAGCCGCCGGAGACAGTTTGTGGAACATGGCGGCAGCCCAGAGCCTCCTGGGGATTTTCCACCTGATGGATCCGGCCCCGCCGCACCGACCAGCATTCATCCGGGGCAAAGACCGGGACCGCCGGTGGGTCCTGGCCCCAACTGGCCACCACTGCAAAGTGGTTCCGGGAGTTATTGAGCATGTATAGGGCCCCCGCATCCTCCGGGAAAAACCTCGGCATAAAATGCCCGATGGCTTCGTATGCTTCTTCCGAAATCTGGCAGGCTTGCAGCATATCGGCCATGTCATTGGCCAGGGTCATGGCTCGGTTGCGCTCCTCCACCTGGGCCAACACCTCCTGGAGATTGAGGTTGGCTGCCTGGAGGGCCCCCTCCATCTGCTTGCGCTCGGTGACTTCGTACTGCAACCGCCGATTGACCGTAGCCAGATCATCCAGGGCCTTTTTAATCTCACTGAGGTCCCGGGCGACGCACACGCTGCCGTTCGCCTTATGGTTGCGGTCATATAAGAGATTGATGGACAGGGCAAACAGGCCGATGCTCCCGTCCTTCCTCTTCATATGGATTTCGTATCCGCTGACCGAGCCGTCCCGGCGCAACTGGGTCAAAATTTCCTGGAGTTCATTATTATCGGCATAAAGCTCAAAGGAAGGTTTTCCTTTAAGCTCCTCGAAAGAATAGCCGAATGCCCTTTCAGAAGCTTTATTCCATTGGATGATCCTGCCGCGCTGGTCCACGATGCCGATGGGGTCAGCGGAGTTCTCCAGGATATTTTCCAGGTATTCTTTGCCCTCCCTGACCTCATTTTCCGCCTGGCGGCTGGCGGTGACGTCCCGGAAACTCCAGACCCGGCCAACGATCTGGTTATCCAGATACTGGGGAACGGAATAACGTTCAAACACCCGGCCATCTTTAAAAGTGAGCATGTCGAAGCTCTCGGCGGCCGGCTGGCTGTAAAGCTCCTGCACCCTCTGTAAGAAGCCTTGAGGATCCTCCAGTTGATCCAAGACAAAAGCCAGGGCCCTATCATCATCTCCGGAAGTGACAATATCCTCAGGAATGTGCCACAATTCTCTGAACTTTTTGTTGGCGCTCACTATTCTGCCTTGGCGGTTAACCACCAGGAGGCCATCGGTGGTGGATTCCAGGGTGGCCATGTAGAGGGAGAGCGATTTCTTCAGTTCGGCCTCAGCCTGTTTGCGCTCGGTAATATCCCGGACAAACACGATCTCGCGGAGATGATCCTCATGGAGAATGTTAGCCTCAGTGCACTCCACATCGACCAGAGAACCATCCTTTTTCCGATAACGGCGGGCCGCAGTGCCGGCCTGGCTATCCGGACATTTTCTGTCCCCCTCTTCCCCCGCTCCCTGGGGCTCTAACTCCAGAAGCTTGTCGATCTCCAGACCGACGAGTTCTTCCGGGTCGTAGCCCAGCCATTGGGCCATAAAAGGATTGGCGCCCAGAATCCGGCGGCTTTCCGGGTCAAACACGAACACCGCCTCGGGTGCCGCGGCAAACATGGCCCGAAAACGGGCCTCGGAGGCCATGATCCGGTTGGCCCCTTCCCGGGTAGCCAGGTTGGTGCCAGCAAAGACCAGGATTAAAAATACCATCATGAAAGCCGCGGCAATGCCCATGAAGCGATAGAACACTAACAGCTTAATCGGAGCCAACAATACCAAAGACCAGCCTGAGGCCGCAGCGGCGTTGATGTTGTGCGCATAAAATAAATAGCTATTGCCGTCAATTTTTACCGCGCCCCCATTCGTCAGGGGCTGGGGAAAAACCGACGCAAAATTGTCGGTACCGTACTGGGCTTTGAAATCATCTTTATTAGCCCGGCTCACGGGCCACATACTATGATAGTCCAGGCTGGGGCGGCTGCTCAGGAATATGATCCCGGATGGATCTATAAGAAAGGCAGGATCGCATTCTCGCAACTCCTGTTGAAATTTATCCAATGTCATCTTGATGGCCGCCACTCCCACGATCTTCCCCACCGGGTTCCGCACCGGATAGGCGGCAAAAAAACCCCGCTTTTTCGAAACAACCCCTAGGGCGAAATAGCGGCCGGGTTCGCCCGCTATGGCCTGTTGAAAATATGGCCTAAAGCCATAATTGTGGCCCGCAAAACTGTCCGGCGCGTCTCGGTTGGAAGAGGCGATGCATGTGCCTGCCTGGTCCATGATATATGCTGGCGAGGCTTCAAATCTGTTTTGGTATCTGTCCAGCACCGAGTCTGCCTGGGACATGGTTTGGGCTGACCTTGACCACAGAGCCGGGCCAATCCAAGGAGACCCGGACATGGCTTTTACCGCCGCTTCGGCTTCTTCCAGTTCGAAAGTCAGACGCTGGATGATGAGTTTAGCGTGGGCAACATTGTCTTCCCGGATCTGTTTCCGGGCCAGATCGCCCAGAGATTGGGTCAGAAACCAGCCGCCGGCCAGGATGAGCAACAGGGCCATGCCTGTGCCGTGCAGATAGCGGGCCCGGTACCGATGGCACCGTTCATAGCCCGCGGACCACGCCACCTGAAAATAGCTCATGGCCATGGCGGCAATCCACAATGCCAGCAGGCCCTGCACCAGCTGGATTGGCAGGCCCGTGAGGCTGGTGAACGTTTCATAGTTTATCGCCGCCGCCGGCCAGAACCCGGCCTGGGGCACTACCACGCCCGTGGCCAGGCCGTAGAAGATGAAACCAACACCGCCGGCCAGCAGCCAGGGGCGGCATCGGGACTCGGCCTCTCTGGCCTCGGCAAAGAAAGCCCACCCGGCCCCCAGGCTGCCCGCCAGGCCGAGAATGTAACGGGTGGTGGCGTTCAAGCCACTCCAGCCGTCGAGGGCCCCCAGGCCGGCTCCCAGGGCGAAAACCACCAAGAGCCAGTGCCCCGGTCCCCGGCCCCGCTTTTGGGTCAGGCTGAGACGGCTGAATTCCACCAGGAAGAGGAAAGACGCGGCCATAATGGCCCAACGCAGGGCCTCAAACCACACCGCGTCCCCCCAGCAGAGGGCCACCAGGTCCAACCACTCGTTGGCCCCGTGGGTGAGGCCGAAGAGGGCCAGCCATATCCAGGGAAGCCGCTGGTTGACCTCTTTGGCAAGGATATAGCAAACCACTCCCAAGCCGATAAAGGCCAGGCCATAGAAGAAAAAAATGTAATCCAACTGTCCCTGAAAAAAGGTGCTCATGGTTCCAGCCTGCTCCTGAGGGCCTGGAAGGTGCGTCGGCCTCGGTCTCGAGGCGGGCTCTTATGGCGCCCCCGCTGATTGCCGCGCTTTGGCGCCGGCCACTTTAGGTGGCCTCCCAGCTATCCTGTGAGCTTATCTTGGCAGAAATCAATCCTGGGTAAATCCGGATAATCCTGAAAAGCTTAGGCCAAACTCCTGAAATTAGCCCGGGAGCTTCACCCAGGGGGAAACCCGTAATCGGGCCTATAGCCTGCAACCTCCTATCCTTTGAAGGCAAACAACTCCTTAGGGTTCTTTATCGGCACGAAACTTCGGGCCGTTTAATTTACGGAGTTGAAGACGGCAAGAGAGCCGGGGAGATGAGTGGGGCAGGACGGCCCGGACCGCACCTTGAGGGGAACTATGCGGGATGCTTGCGATCCGGTTCTCAAGCGGCTACGTATGATCCTCTGGATCATTCGTAAAATTATGAAAAGTTAGCGGAGTGGGCTTCCGTGCCCGCCGCTCTAGTATCGTGTTCCCGGGGGAGAGGGGAAGGGGGGGATAGGGAGCTGTATCTTTATTATGCTTCCGTCACCTCGGGCCAGAATCTGTCAGACGGTCTCAAAACCTCAAGCCCGCTAACTGTTCCTCCTCCAAGTTGGTCCCCCCGCAACCCTGGGGTTTCTCTAGCCGCTGAGCCGTACCGGGGGGTGAACCGCCTGCAGGCATTTTTGATCCGCCTGGGCCACCAGGAGTTTGATATTCCCATACCCCTTGGTAAGCAGGTAAAGCCAGGCATCATCCACTTCCAAAAACCCTTGTTGGGAGCCCACCAACTCCACCCGGTCGGCGGTGAACCCCATTTCCTGGCATTGGCTTAACAGATCGAGGCCTTCCGGCAACTCCGCCCCGCCCGTCAGATAAACGATCAGGCCGCTCTTCATAAAACCCTCCTTGATGTTCTATCGTTAATTTTTCCCGGCGCTGGTGATGAACTTTTCCTATAAGCTCTTCAGAGCCCGGTCCAGATGGTCCAGATAGATACTGATGATCCCCGCCTCATACCCCAGCCCTTTAGTGATCCCTTCGATGCGGTAGGCTCTTTGTTTCAGAAGCTCGGATTTCCAGCTCTCCGGCTTATCTCCCAAAATATCATTGGCCACATGTTCGCCGGCCACAAAGAGGAAGGGCATCAGGACCACCTCGACAGCCTTGGATTGCTTGACGGCTTCCAGGGTCTCTTCCCTGGTGGGTTTGCCTTCCACGGTGCCCAAAAAAACATTCTGGTGGGGGTAACGGGAGCGCAACAGCCGGCTGAAGGCCAGATAGGTGGCGGTCCCTTCAGGGCTGGGGCTGCCGTGGGCCACCAAGACCACCGCCGTAGCCGTCAAGTCCTTGGGGAAAGTCTGGGCCAGGGCCTCGAGGACCCGTTCCTGATCCTGGGTGCTGCTCAGCAACGGCTTTCCCAAGGCCACTTTCAACCCGGGGATTTTTCGGCTCTCCTGCACGACTTTCTTGTCCCACTCCTCCCCTGGCACGATGTGGAGCGATTGGACCGCCACCCGCTTAAATCCAGCGGCTTTTAACGCCTTTAACGTCGTGGACAGATCATTGAGCTGTTGGCCCTTTTCTTGGGCCAGTTTGTGTCGGACTTTAAGAAGAAGTGAAGGCCCACCTGATTTCATGCCCCGGAAAGCGCTCTCTGACTTTCTGTTCAAAGTGGCCATAGGTCTCAAAGGCCTCGGTGCTTGTGCCGAAAGCCGCCAGAACGATGGCGGGATTGGCTGTCGAGGCCGCGCTCAGCGCCCCTGGGGCACTGATCACGGCGATGAGCAGCAGTAGAGATAACCACCTGGACTTCCCCGGCTTGGCCATGTCGCTCTCCTGTAAGCGGTTTTTTACCCCTAAAAAAAATCCTTAAGTCGCGGAGACTTAAGGATTGCACCCAGCTTCTTGATCCTTAGTTGAGCTTCTCGCCCGCTAAGCCTCGTAGGGGCGTGAGCCTCTATCCGGGTAGGTCTTCTGGCTTCCGGATCTGCCTACTCCCTGTGCCTTCCCATCTCGCTTCAGTGAGACAGTGGCCTCCTACAGGTTTCGTCCCCGGTTACAGCGGCGGGACCGCGCCGGTCTTTCACCGGCTTCCCTATTATACCCTATATGGGTACCCGAATGTTATTGGCCACAATATATATGCAAATAATGCCGGCTGTCAAGGGAAAAAATATTCCGGGTCAACCACCGGAGATTTCAGTTGTAAAGAGATTCAGTATCCTCGAGGAGGATTAACCAACTTTTTATCATGAGCCTGGCGGCATTCTGCTATAATGGCGCCATCAAAATCAGGCGAAGCCGCTACCTTGAACCGGATTCTCCTCACCATGTTTTTGGGGCTATGGATGGCAGTCGGGCCCGGGTTCCGGGTGGCCGCGGCTACCGATGCGCCCCCGGAGCCCTCCGCCACCGCCAGCCCCATCATTACTGACACCTGCATCCCCATCGAGGCGCATCATGCCAGCCTGCAGGTCCTCTGGGCCCTGGCCGTTTACACAGCCAACTTCTCCCAAAACTGGCGTCCGGTGAGCACCAAAGGGGACCTGTATTCATTTAGTATGCCGGTCAAATTCACCTACGGCCCCGCCAAGAACCTGGAGACCTACATCATTGCGCCCTTCATTCTCAATTGGGTCAACCATGTGGATAGAAGCGTAGCCGGCCCCAACGGCGAACGTTCCGCCAGTTACGCCGGCCTCGGGGACATCACCACGGTGGCCAAATATTTGGTCCTGGAGGAAGGGGACATCCGGCCGGCGGTCACCCTGGTGGGCGGGGTTACCTGGCCCAGTGGCCACGCCTCCCACCTCAACCCGAGATTCCTGGTGGTGGGAGGCGGCGCGGATGCCGTCGGCACCGGAGCTTTCACTTTCACCACCGGCGTCAACCTGTTTAAATGGGTAAAGCCCTTCCTGCTGTCCAGCAATGTCTGGTTGAACAGCCCGGTTAACGTCTATAAGCTGACCGCGGGCAACGCCAAAGAACCACCCGTCCGCGCCATGGAGAGCGCGACCTTCAACCTGGCGGCGGAATATCCCCTCACCGAGAAATGGACCCTGCTGCTAGAAATGTACAGCACCTGGACCTGGAACACCATCCTGACCCCCGTGGGTTTCCAGGTCCCCAGCACCCTTTTGGGATTCCTGCCGGGGATCGAATACCATGCCACGGAAAAATGGTCCTTCTTGGCCGGCTGCTCCTGCGACACGATTGGCAAAAATCCCACCAGCCGGACCATCGTGCCCACTTTCACCGGGTATTATAATTTCTAGAGTTTGCTGGGGGCGGGTTTCAAACCCGCCCCTACCCCAGCCGGAAACGGGTTTTGGAAATCGATTCTCCGGGAGATTTTGCCGGATGGCGCTGTGAGTCGTCCGGAGGTTGAAAAAGAAAAACCCCGGGGGCTTTCCCCGGGGTCCCTGGGTTCACTGCTTGTGGTTGGCTGGGGGACTAGGATTCGAACCTAGATCAGCGACGCCAAAGGCCGCTGTCCTGCCATTGGACGATCCCCCAGTATGAGGCCGGCAGAGGCTGCGCCGGATTGCGGCCCCCATCTTTAAGAAATTATAATGATAATTCCACGGGCCGCGCAAGTATTTTGTCCGGTTAAGCCATCCATCCCCTCCCTTTCCCGAAAATTCCCCTGACGTACCCACCGCCTTCGCACCGGGGCATGGCACAAAGAGCTTTACGTTTCCGTTCTTTCTCCTTATAATACATGTGAATACTTTCACAGTAAGGGAGAGCCAATCGTGAGTTTTCTCATCGCCATGGCCGGTAAAGGCGGCACCGGCAAGACCACCGTGGCCGGCATGCTGTTGCGCTATCTGCTGGAACACGGCAAAAAACCGGTGCTGGCGGTGGACGCCGACGCCAACAGCAACCTCAACGAAGTCCTGGGGATCGAGGTGGAGAGCTCCGTAGGCGCAGCCCGGGAAGAGATGAAAAAGGGCGGCGGCATGGTGGACATGAGCAAAGACCAGCTCATCGAGATGCGCATCAACCAGTGCCTGGTGGAGGCTGACGGCTTTGACCTCATCGCCATGGGCCAACCGGAAGGCCCCGGCTGCTACTGCGCCGCCAATAATCTGGTGGCCCACTTCATGGATGTCCTGGCGAAAAATTATCCCTACATCCTGATGGACAACGAAGCGGGCATGGAGCACATGAGCCGCCTCACCACCCATAAGGTGGATCTTCTGGTGCTGGTGAGTGACCCCTCCTGGCGGGGCATCCAGGCGGCCCGGCGTCTCAAGGACCTGGCCCAGGCCCTGAAGGTCGTGGTGGGCCGTCCCGTCCTCATCGTCAACCGGGTGACCAACGGTCTCAGCGACAGAAGCGCGACAGAAATTGCCACCCAGGATCTCGAATTGGCCGGCTTGATCCCCGAGGACCCTCAGTTGGCCGAGTTCGATAGTCAGGGCCGCCCCACTTTTACCTTGCCGGGTGATTCCCCAGCATTAAAAGGTGCTTACGCCATCTTCGACCGCTTGTTTACTTAAGTTCATAAATAGGCAACTCCGGGAGCGTGATTTTTTGCTTGACAGGTTGCCCAATTAATTATTATTTTCACAATGTTTATACCTCCGCAGTTTCAACAAAGTTAAGATGCCGGCAATTCCGGAAAAATTAAGGAGGGAACTACCTTGGCGTTTGAAATTCCCAAACAGAAGTATTCTGGCGCGATCAAAACGGTAACCATCGGCAAAGGCGATAAAGCTATCACCCTGGGAGGAGAGACCTCCTACCCCTTCTATGTCTTTGAAGGGGCCATGCCCAACAAGCCCCGGATTGCCATGGAGGTCTGGGACAAGGATCCGGGCGAGGACTGGGCTGGCCCGGCGTATGCCGCCATCAAGGATGTGGCCAAGGATCCCGTGGCCTGGGCCCAGAAGTGCGTCAAGGAATTTGGCGCCGAGGCCATTGGCCTGGTCCTGGTGAGCACCGACCCCAACGGGGACAACGCCACGGCTGAAGCGGCCGCGGCCACGGCCAAAAAAGTCTTGGCTGCCATTGACGTGCCGTTGATCGTCTACGGCACCAGCAACGTGGAGAAAGACGCGGAAGTGCTGCCCGCCGTCGCCGAGGCCTGCGCCGACAAGAGCATCACCATCGGCCCGGTCCAGGACAAGAACTACAAGAAGATCGGCGCCGCGGCCCTGGCTTACAGTCATTCATTGTCGGCCAACTCCCCCATCGACGTCAACCTGGCCAAGCAGCTGAACATCCTCCTGGGCCAGTTGGGCGTGAAAGACAGCCAGATCCTGGTGGATCCCACCACCGGCGGCCTGGGATACGGCATGGAATATTCCTATTCCGTCATGGAACGGGACCGCATGGCCGCCCTCACCCAGGAAGACGACAAGCTGCAGCTCCCCATCCTCAACTATGTCGGACAAGAAGTGTGGAAAGTGAAGGAGTGCAAGCAAACCAACGCCGAGGCGCCGCAACTGGGCGACCAGACCAAACGGGGCATCCTGATGGAAGCCATCACCGCCGTGGACCTGCTCCTGGCCGGCAGCGATCTGCTCATCATGCGCCATCCGGAATCAGTGAAACTGGTGAAAACCATCATCCAGGAACTGGCCGGCTGAGGCGCCGCCGTCCCTGGATTAGACTGACCATCTTACCCAGAGCTCAGCCCCTTATGCCAATCGCAGTACCTGTTTAATCCGCGGGTATCGGGCTCTGTTTCCAAAGGGGGGCCATGAAGGTCATCCCTAAAAGCAAGCAACTGGAGGAAAAATTAATGGCTGAGTTAGATTTAGAAAAACTATCGATTGACCCCGCGACCCAGGAGATGCTGAAGAAGGCCAAGGCGGATGGCGTTGAGACCATCTGGGACCGGGCCCAGGCCATGAAGCCCTGCCCCATCGGGGCCGAAGGCGCCTGCTGCCGCATCTGCGCCCAGGGTCCCTGCCGGGTGCCGCCCCCCAAGAAGAAAGAAGGCGAGACCAGCGAAGAGAAGAAGCAGCGCTCGGGCCTGTGCGGTGCCACCGCCGAGACCATCGTCGCCCGGAACTTCGCCCGCATGGTCTGCGCCGGGTCCGCCTCTCACAACGACCATTCCCGGGGCGTTGCCAAACTCTTCAAGGAAACGGCCTTGGGGACGGCCCAGGGCTACCAGCTCAAAGACGTGGCCAAGTTGCACCGGCTCGCCAAGGATTGGGGCGTGGCCACCAAGGAAGGCGAAGGCGACGATGCCAAGCCCCGCACCAAAGAAGCCATCGCCCTGGAAATGGCCGATAAGATTCTGTTGGAGTTTGGCCAGCAGGACGGTGAGCTCACCAACACCCATCGGGCCCCCAAGAAACGCCTGGAACTGTGGCGGAAATATGGCATCGTGCCCCGGGGCTGCGACATCGAGATCGTCGAACTGATGCACCGCACCCACATGGGTGTGGACCAGGACTACCACAACATCATTAAGCAGTGCAGCCGCACCGCCCTGTCCGACGGCTGGGGCGGCTCCATGATCTCCACCGACCTCCAGGACGTTATCTTCGGCTGTCCGGTGCCGGTGGCCGGCGAGATCAACCTGGGTGTCCTCAAAGAGGACCACGTCAACATCATCATCCACGGCCATGAGCCGGTACTGCCCGAGATGATCTATGTGGTCTCCCAGGAGCCGGAAATCCTCCAGTACGCCCAGAACAAGGGCGCCAAGGGCATCCAGCTGGCCGGCATGTGCTGCTCCGCCAACGAGATCCTCATGCGCCACGGCATCCCCATCGCTGGCAACTACCTCCAGCAGGAGCTGGCAATCATCACCGGCGCGGTGGACGCCATGGTGGTGGACGTGCAGTGCATCATGGAATCCCTGGCCAACGTGGCCAAGTGCTACCACACCAAGCTGATCACCACCGACCCCCGGGCCCGGATGACCGGCGAAACCATGCACATCCCCTTTGACGACCACCACGCCCTGGATATCGCCCGCCAGGTGGTCCGGGAAGCCATCGACAATTTCCCCAACCGCAAGGCGCCGGTGATGCTCCCCGACGCCCACGTACCCACTGTGGTTGGTTTCAGCTACGAGACCATTCAGTACCTGCTGGGCGGCTCCATCCGGGGCTCCTACTACACCCTGAACGACAACATTATCAACGGCCGGATTCGGGGCGTGGCCGGCGTGGTGGGCTGCAACAACTGCCGCACCACCCATGACAGCTCGCATCTGACCCTCATCAAGGAACTGATTAAGAACGACGTCATCGTCCTGTCCACCGGCTGCTCCGCCATGGCCGCGGGCAAGTATGGCCTGCTGACGCCTGAAGCCGCCAAGTTCTGCGGTCCGGGTCTGGCCGAGATCTGCGAGACCGTGGGCATCCCGCCGGTGCTGCACATGGGGTCCTGCGTCGATAACTCCCGCATCCTCATGGCGGCCACCGCCTGTGTCAAGGCCGGCGGCCTGGGCACCGACATCAGTGACCTGCCCGCTGCGGGCGCCGCGCCGGAATGGATGTCTGAAAAGGCCATCGCCATCGGCCAGTACTTTGTGGCCTCGGGCGTCTACACCCTGTTTGGGGTGACCTGGCCCACCACCGGCTCCGAGATCCTCACCGACTACCTCTTCAAGGGCATCGAAGAAGAGCTGGGCGGCAAGTGGGACTTCGAGCAAGATCCGGAACTGATGGCCAAAAAGATGATCGCCCACATCGACTCCAAGCGCAAAGCCCTGGGCATCGACAAGGCCCGGGAGCGGGTGCTCATGGATATGGAAATGCGCCGCACCATGGACGCCGCCGCCGTCGGCGAAGAGCACTAAGAACTATGGGGGTTGCTTTCCTCCGGGAGGAGGGCGGCCCTTTCCAGATAAATTGAATTTCCTTTACGAAAAAGGAAAAGGAGGAAGTCACAGTGTCGAAAATTATCATATCCGCTGCCATTCGCGGGGCTCACAAAATCGTGGGCCAATGTGCGGTCAAATTGGACGCAGCCATTAAGAAACATGGGGAGAACCAGGCGATCGGTTTTCCCAATACCGCATATTTCCTCCCCATCATCTATGCCTTGATGGGAAAGCCAGTGGCCAGCTTGAAGGATGCAGTGCCGGTAATGGAACGGTGCAAGGAATTGCTGCCGCCGGTCCCGGCTGAGCATAACTACCTGCCCTATCTGGGACCTGGCCTGGACGCCGGTCTGGCCACCCTGTTCGCCGAAGAGATCTTTGAAGCTATCCGCTATTTGGAAGATCCCGATTTCTACGAACCGGGCGAAGAAGTCTATAGCAAAGGCGCACAAAAGTTCTGGGTGGGCGCGGCCAATGACGTCATTCTGCGGAAACGCGGCGTCGAGTTTGTGGACGGTTCCGCACCGGGATTTGCCGCCATTGTCGGCTCGGCCCCGTCGGTCCAGGAAGCCGTGGACCTGGTGACGGAATACCAGAAGAAAAACCTCTACATCTTCTGCGCCGCTCGGGACATCGAAGGCAAGACCTCAGTGATTGAACAGCTCCTGGATGGCGGCGTGCAGATCGGCTGGCCCACCCGGATCGTGCCCTTCAGCCCGGACATCTCCGGGGCGGTCTTCGCCCTGGGATTTGCGGTGCGGGCTGCCATGGCCTTCGGCGGCATCAAGCCAGGGGCCGCGTTGAAGAACTTGATCTACAACAAGGACCGCATCTTCGCCTTTGTCAACGCCGTATCCACCATTCCCGACGAATGGTATGCCAATGCGGCCGGGGCCATCAACTGGGGCTTCCCGACTATCACCAACCAGGACATCCCCCAGGTGCTGCCCACCGGTATCTGCACTTATGAGCATGTGGTCAGTAACGTGCCCATGGCGGAGTTGGGGCAAAAGTCCATCGAAGTCCGGGGCCTCAAGGTCGCCATCACCGAAATCGACATCCCGGTGAACTTCGGCGCGGCCTTCGAGGGTGAGCGCGTCCGCAAAGACGATCTCTACGCCGAGTGCGGCGGCGGCAAGACCCAGGCGGTCGAGCTGGTCACCAGCAAGCGTATGGACGAAGTGGAAGACGGCAAGGTGGAAGTCTTCGGTCCCGATCTCCCCGATCTGCCCCAGGACAAAATCCCCATGCGTCTGCCCCTGGCTATAGTCGTGGAAGTGGCCGGCCGGGCCTTCCAGCCCGACTTCGAGCCCATCCTGGAGCGGCAGATTCACCATCTGGTGAACTACGCCCAGGGCGTCATGCATATCGGGCAGCGGGACATCGCCTGGTACCGCATCGGCAAGGCTGCGGTGGAAAAGGGCTTCAGCCTGAAACACGTCGGCGTCATCCTGCATGCCAAATATCACCAGGACTTCGGCGCCATCTTTGACAAATGTCAGGTGAAGATCTACACCGAGCCTGAAAAAGTCGCAGAAATCGTGGCGAAGGCCAGGAAAATCTATCACGAACGGGATGCCCGGGTGGAGAACATGCGGGACGAAACCACCGAGACCTATTACTCCTGCACCCTGTGCCAGTCCTTCGCTCCCAACCACGTCTGCGTGGTCAGCCCGGAGCGGACCGGCCTGTGCGGCGCCTACAACTGGATGGACTGCAAAGCCTCTAATGAAATCAACCCCACCGGCCCCAACCAGCCCATCCAGAAGGGTGAAGTCCTGGATGAGAAGTATGGCATGTGGCAGGGAGTCAATGACTTTGTCTTCAAGGCCTCCCGCCAAAAAGTGGAGAAATATAACTTCTACAGCCTGGTCTATGACCCCATGACCACCTGCGGCTGCTGCGAAGCCATCTCCGCAGTGCTGCCCATGTGCAACGGCATCATGACGGTCAACCGGGACTATACCGGTGAAACCCCCTGCGGGATGAAGTTCACCACCCTGGCCGGCGTCATCGGCGGTGGGCAGGTAACCCCGGGCTTCGTGGGCCACAGCAAGTACAACGTCTGCCAGCGGAAGTTCATCAAGGGCGACGGCGGACTGAAACGGGTGGTCTGGATGCCCAAGATCCTGAAAGACGAGCTCCGGGAACAGCTCTTGAAGCGGGGCGAGGAAGAAGGGATGCCCGATCTCCTCGATCGCATTGCCGATGAGACCGTGGGTATCACCGAAGACGAAATCCTAGCCTTCCTGACGGAAAAGAAACACCCGGCTTTGGAAATGGATCCCATTATCGGTTAACCTTCACGGGGCCTGGAGGTGCGCCCCTTCAGGCCCTTTCTTGATTAAGGTCCCGGCGGGATGGGTAAGCCTATTCGGTTAAATCCCCCTGGGCCGCCAGCCATGGATAAGGAGAGAGACGATGGCATTAACTGGAATTGAAATTTTTAAAATGCTCCCCAAGACCAACTGTAAGGAATGCGGGTTCCCCACCTGTCTGGCCTTTGCCATGGCCCTGGCCAGCGGCAAGGCGGAGT
This sequence comes from Desulfobaccales bacterium, assembly GCA_052139855.1. Taxonomy (GTDB): domain Bacteria; phylum Desulfobacterota; class Desulfobaccia; order Desulfobaccales; family 0-14-0-80-60-11; genus 0-14-0-80-60-11. The sequence continues at coordinate 4,130 of JBKQVS010000070.1, read as the reverse complement.
TGGATGCCTGTCCTTACGTGTCCGATGAGGCCAAAGAAAAGCTTGCCGCAGCCTCGGCCCCTCCCATCCGCCCCGTCAAACTGGCGATGAAGGACGGGGTCAAGACCATCGGCGGTGAGACCGTGATGTTCCGTCACGAAAAGACCTTTTTCAACCCCACCATCATCGCCGGGGTGGTGACCACCGCCCTTTCCGACGCCGAAGTGGACAAGAAGCTAGATCAATTTATGAAATTGCAGTACGACCGGGTGGGTCTCCTGCTCCGTCCGGAAATGATGGTTGTATTTGATGCTGACGGCGACGCCGGGAAGTTTGCCGCCCTGGCTAAGAAAGTTTTGGACAAGACCGACGCGGCGATCATGCTCCGGTCCGACAAAGTCGATGTGTTAAAGGCTGGGGCCGAGGCCGTCAAGGAGCGGAAGCCGCTGCTGGGCAGCGCCACGCCTGAGAACGCGGATGCCTTCGGAGCCCTGGCCAAAGAAATGGGACTGGCCCTGGTGGCCAAGGCCGAAGGCTATGATGCCCTGGCCGCCCTCACCACCAAACTCACCGGCATGGGCCTCAAGGACCTGGTTATCGATAGCGGCACCCGGGCCCTGAAGCAGGCCCTGCAGGACCAGATCGTCATCCGCCGGGCCCCCCTGACGGCCGGGTTCAAGCCTTTCGGCTTCCCCACCATCACCGTTCCGGCCAAAATGACCGACGACCCGATGATGGAAAAGCTCTACGCCGCGGTCTTCATCGCCAAATACGGCGGCATCGTGGTGGTCAACGACCTCTCCGCCGACGGGATCTTCCCCCTGTTGCTGGAGCGTCTCAACATCTTCACCGACCCGCAGAAGCCCATGATCATCTCCCCGGGCATCTACGAGATCGGGACTCCGGGCCCGGATTCCCCCGTGGCCATCACCACCAACTTCGCCCTCACCTACTTTATCGTGTCCGGCGAAATCGAGGCCAGCAAGGTTCCCACCTGGCTGCTCATCCAAGACACCGAGGGCCTGTCGGTGATGACCGCCTGGGCCGCCGGGAAATTCTCCGGCGACTCGGTGGCGATGTTCGTGAAGAAGTGCGGGATTGCCGACAAGGTCAAAACCCGTACGCTCCTCATTCCGGGTTATGCCGCAGGTATCAGCGGCGACCTGGAAGAGGAACTGCCCGATTGGAAGGTTCTCATCGGGCCTCGGGAAGCCTCCCATATCCCGGCCTTGTTGAAAACCCTGTAGTTCGCCTGGGAGCTCCTCAGATATCCGGGAAGAAAGCCGCAGGGGCTTTCTTCCCCACCGACAGCACTGTCAAGAAGGGGGTCACCTGATGAGTAAATTTTACCGAATCGGCGAAAACCTGAACGTGGTGACCAAAGTTTATGGTCAAGCGATGAAGGAGCGCAATCCCAAACCACTCCAAGAGGTGGCCCTGAAAGAGGCCGAGGCCGGGGTGGATTTTATCGACGTTAATATCGGCCCGGCCCGCAAGGGCGGCGAAGAACTGATGGAGTGGATCGTCAAGACCATCCAGGCAGTGGTGCCCAACGTACCCCTGGCCCTGGACACCTCCAACATCGCCGCCATGGAAGCCGGTCTCAAGGTTCATAAAGGCCGCGCCCTGATCAACTCCATCATGGCCCGCCCCGAGCGCATGGACGGCATGATGCCTCTGGTGAAGAAATACGACGCCGATATGATCGGGCTGATGTGGGGCCCCGAGGGCATGCCCCGGGACGAACACGAACGCGGCATGCTCACCGCCGAAATTCTGGCCAAGGCCGCGGAATACGATATCGAGAACGAACGCATCTGGTTCGATCCCATCATCGCGCCCTTGAACATCCAGCAGAACCAGCTCATCGCCACCCTGGAATACATGCAGATGCTCCAGGATATCGCGCCGGGGTCCAAGTCCACCTGCGGCCTGTCCAACTCTTCCAACGGCGTGCCCGATGAACTGCGGCCCATCATTAACCGCACCTACGTCATCATGCTCCAGCGCCACGGCATGGTCTCCGCCATCGTCGACTCCTTTGACGATGAACTGGCCGCCGTGGTCAACGGCAAAATGCCCGAAGCCGTGAAAATCGTCTACGATATCATGGACGGCAAATCCGTGGACATCCCATCCATGTCCAAAACCTTGCAGAACTACGCCAAGACCGCCCGGGTCATCATGGGCCAGGTCTTGTTCTCCGATTCCTGGCTGGAAATCTAAGGACGCAGCATTCCCATCGCAGCAAACGTGTAGGGGCGGGCCTAAAACCCGCCCCTTTTTTTAAAGTAATGCAAAATTAGAGGATAGTCATCTTTATCCTCCTATATCATGCTAAATAATTACCATTCTGAATTGCAGCACTAGGTATATTATGGCTAACCGAAACGCTACGCCATTAATTTTAGCAGTTCTGCTGATGGCGCTTATTTGTCTTTTATCGCTGTGTAGGATAACCCATCAAAATATCTGGATTAACTTCATAGCTAATTTCGACATTATTTTCGCTTCGGTTTATTTGGCCTGGATATTAATTGAATCCAAAATTTCCAAAGAGGAATTGAATAAAGGGAATAAAACCTCTGATTATGGCACGTGTGAACTTTATGCCATCGGTCAGGCCGCAGTTTTCCTGTCGGCTTTATGGTTCACCTCCGCTTGGCACTCTCCAAATTTATTCCATCTTTTAGGATTCATTCTTTTTTTGGCCGGCATTACTTATAGATTATGGGCTATTAAAACCCTGGGGAAATATTATTCCCACATTGTAAGGGAGATAGATGGGCATAAGATTGTTGATGCTGGCCCGTACAGACACATTCGGCATCCGGCATACGCCGGCATGATTTTAGCCAACCTGGGTATAGTCATTTTCTTCTTTAACTCGATTACTCTTATTTTATTCTCCTTAATTCTTATCCCGGCAATCATTCTCCGCATTATCATTGAAGAAAAAACCCTTTTCAGGATTGATAAATATGTTGACTACGCCAAAAATCGACCCCGCCTCATCCCAGGCATTTGGTAAATAATCCCCGAGGCTTTTTTGAGCGCTTCACCCTTTCACCATCTACTCTAAAGCCAGCATCACCTCCTCCACGGCCCGCTCCAACAACTCCAGGTATATCTTGGTATCATACCCGTCCAACGTCTCCAGAAACGGCGCGGCCGCCACCCGGCACTCTTTGGGCCCCCGTTTCCCTTCCCGATGCACGTAGCGCACCTTCTCCCCCGGCTGGATGTGGATGCCCGCGGCTTCCAACTGCCGGGCCGCCAGCGCCGTGGGCGTATCCACCTTGTAGTCTTCCACCTTTTGCGACAGCACCCGGGTAATTACCAACTCCTGGGGGCCGATGCCCCCCTCCCGGAGGCGCTGCCGGAAGCCCTCGGCCATCTCCTCCAGCTCCGGCCTCAGGGCCGCCAGCTCCCCGGGCGTCCCCGCCTCGGCCAGCTTGGCTAACATGGACTCCTGAGCCCGGCGCACGAAGGGCGGCGTGTCCCGCCGCCGGCACATGAGCCCCCGCACCTTCAGCGACCCGTCCGCAAAGACCCCGAAGTAGCGCGTCGCTACCGGCCGATGCGGGTCCTGTTTTGACGCCATAAAAAAAATCCAGCGGTACACCCCCTTCAGGGCCAGCTTGACCCCCGTATTCCCCGAGACCTCCCGGCACAACCTCTCCAACTCCCCTGCAGTAAACCCCGCCTTCTGCACCCAGAGACAGTCCGTGAGGCCGTGGAGCACCGTGAAACCTGCGGCCTCAAAGATCTCCTTGGCGCCTAAAAGCTTGTCCCGGCCATAGGCGGTCACCGCTTCATGCGCCTCGATTCGCCCGAAGCGGGCATTCTTATACCCTAAATAGCCGAAGCAGGTGACCAGCATCCATTTCAAGGCATTCTGGCGCTCCTTATACGGCCGCGCCTCCGCCGGCGGCAGTTCCTGGGTCCGGGCCTTGAGCCACTCCCGGAGCGCCAGGATGGGCCGGAGCGTCCGGGGCACCAACCCCTCCCGCCGCTGGCAGAGTCGATAGCCCGCCTCGGGAACAGAATTGTGGGGGAAGGGCCGGGGAGCGAGGCTCCCTGCCCTCCCCCCACACCCCCCTTCCAATCCCCATACGGGGGCCTGGGAAGGCGGAGCCGGAGGCTCCGCC
>JBKQVS010000069.1:0-12133 GCA_052139855.1 Desulfobaccales bacterium | reverse complement strand
TCTATAACGTGCCGGGCCGCACCAGCCTCAACCTGCTACCCGAAACCATGGCCCGGCTGGCGGATATCCCCAATATCGTGGGCCTCAAGGATGCCACCGGCGACCTGAAGCAGGGGTCCAAGACCCTGGAGTTGTGCGGCGACAAGATCATCGTGCTCTCCGGCGACGATTTCACCACCCTGCCGCTGCTGTGCGTGGGCGGTATGGGGGTAATCTCCGTGGTCTCCAATGCGGTCCCCGCCGACATGGCGGGCATGTGCAACGCCTTTTTCGCCGGGGACCTGGCCAAGGCCAGGGCGCTCCATTACAAGATGTGGCCCCTGACCGAGGCCATGTTCTACGAGACCAACCCTGTCCCGGTCAAGACCGCCCTCAAACTGATGGGCAAAATCACCGGCGAAGTGCGGCAGCCGCTCTGCCCCATGTCCAACGCCAACGAAGATAAACTGCGCCAGGTGATGCAAAAGTACGGGCTGATTAAGTAGAGGTGGCATCGTAGGGGCGGGTTTAAAACCCGCCCCTACAGGCTCCCCAGTAGATCATCAGGAGGCATCATGGTCAAAGCCATTGTTACCGGCATAGCGGGCCGCATGGGCGGCCGCATTGTGCACCTGATGGAGGCCGCCCCGGGCCTCCGGTTGGTGGGGGCCGTGGAGTCGCCGGGGCACAGTGCGGTGGGCCGGGATGTGGGTCAGGTGGTGGGGTTGCCCGCCAAAGGGGTCAAGGTGGTGGATTCCCTGGAACAAGTTTTGCCCCAGGGTGAGGTGGTCATCGAGTTCACCCATCCCGAGCCTTCCCTGGCGCATCTTAACCTGGTGGCCGCCGCCGGCAAGGCCATGGTCCTGGGCACCACCGGCTTTTCGCCGCCCCAGATCGCCGAGATTCACGCCCTGGCCTCCCGGGCCCACCTCGTATTCGCCCCCAACATGAGTGTCGGGGTGAATCTCATGTTCAAGGTGGTAGCCGACATCGCCCGGGTGTTGGGCGACGGTTATGACGTGGAGATCGTCGAAGCGCACCACCGCCTCAAGAAAGACGCCCCCAGCGGCACCGCCATCAAGTTGGGCCAGGTCATCGCCCATGCCCTGGGCCGGGAGTTGGAGAAGACCGGGGTCTATGCCCGCCACGGCATCATCGGCCAGCGCACCGATAAAGAAATCGGCATTCAGACGGTCCGGGCCGGCGACATCGTCGGCGAGCACACGGTGCTCTTCGGCGGTATCGGCGAGCGCCTCGAAATCATCCACCGGGCCCACAGCCGCGACAACTTCGCCCGGGGCGCGATCCGGGCCGCCCAGTGGATCGTCGCCCAGCCCCCGGGCCTCTACGACATGCAGGATGTCCTGGGTTTGAAGTAAAGGTGGCCGTCAGCTTTCAACCAAAAGATTGGCAATCTGACCCCAAGCTTTGGTCTGCTTGGTAACGTGTTTAATAAGAACAAAACCTCAAACGGGAGGATTTTAGCTGACAGCTGAAAGCTGGCGGCTGAGAGCTTAATTATGCGCATCGTCCGTTTTGAACTGCAAGGCCGCTCGGGGTACGGCATCCTGGAAGGCGAGCAAATCTCGGTCTTATGGGCCACTCCCTATGATGGCCTGGCCAATACCACCGGGGAGGTCATGTCCCTCCCCGAGGTCACCCTCCTGGCCCCCTGCGAGCCCACCAAGATCGCGGCCATCGGGCTCAACTACCGGGACCACGCCGCCGAGATTGGCCATCCCCTGCCCACCGAGCCCCTGATCTTTATGAAACCCTCCACCGCGGTGATCGGCCCGGATGAGGACATCGTCTACCCCGCCATGTCCCGGCGGGTGGATTATGAAGCGGAGCTGGCCGTGGTCATCGGCCGCCCCTGCCGCCACGTCAAGGCAGCGGACTTCCGAGACTACGTCCTGGGCTACACCTGCATCAACGACGTCACCGCCCGGGATTTGCAGCAAAAAGACGGGCAGTTCACCCGCTCCAAGAGTTTCGACACCTTCGCCCCTCTGGGGCCCTGGATCGAAACCGAGATCCCGGACCCGGACAACCTCACGGTGGAGGCTTTTCTCAACGGCGAGCGCCGCCAGCACTCCAGCACCCGTAACCTGGTCTTTCCCGTGGCCGCCCTCGTGGCCTTTATTTCCCGAATCATGACGCTGTTGCCCGGCGACGTCATCGCCACCGGCACGCCCGCAGGGATCGGCCCCATGGCCCCCGGCGACCTCGTGGAAATCCGGGTGGAAGGCATCGGCGCCTTGCAAAATCGCCTGGTTACAGAAAGGGCACTCTAAATGACGCAGTTTTTTGAACCCGCGGCCCGCCTGGGCCTGATCCCGCCTTACCTCTTTAAAGCCATCGACGCCATGAAGGCCGAGGTCAAGGCCCGGGGTGTGGATATCATCGACCTGGGCGTGGGGGACCCCGACCTCCCCACCCCTGCTTTCATCGTCCAGAAGATGGCCGAGGCCATCCGGGACCCGGCAACCCACCACTATCCTGCTTATTCCGGCATGAACCTCTTTCGGGAGGCGGTGGCCCGCTGGTATCAGGGGCGCTTCGGCGTGGACCTGGACCCCGCCAGCGAAGTCCTCACGCTCATCGGCTCCAAGGAGGGCATCGCCCATCTGCCCCTGGGCCTCAACGACCCCGAGGACATCAACCTCATGACCTCCCCCGGTTACCCGGTCTACCAGATGGGCACCCTGTTCGCCGGGGCTTATTGCCATTTCCTGCCCCTCACCCGGGAAAACCGCTTCCTGCCGGACCTGAACGCCATTCCGCCCCTGGTGGCCCGGGACGCCAAGGCCTTCTTTTTCAACTATCCCAACAATCCCACCGCCGCGGTAGCCGATAAAGACTTTTTCGCCCGGGTGGTGGACTTCTGCCGGGAATATAAGATCGTCGCGGTCCACGACGCCGCCTACACCGAATTGGGCTACGACGGCTTCAAACCCCCCAGTTTTCTCGAAGTGCCCGGCGCCAAAGACATCGGCATCGAGTTTCACTCCCTCTCCAAGACCTACAACATGACCGGCTGGCGCCTGGGCATGGCGGTGGGCAACCGCGAGGTCTTGGCCGCGTTGGGCAAAATCAAGAGCAACACCGACTCCGGGGTCTTCGATGCCATCCAGATTGCCGGCATCGCCGCCCTCGATTCGGACCAAAGCTGCGTCCGGGAAAACTGCGCCATGCTCCAGGACCGCCGCGACCTGCTGGTGGGCGGCCTCAAAAAGCTCGGCTACGACGTCGAGCTGCCCCAGGCCACCTTTTACGTCTGGATGGCGACGCCCCCGGGCCTCACCTCCATGGCCTTCACCACCCGCCTGCTGGAGGCGGCCGGGCTCGTCACCATCCCCGGCAACGGCCTGGGGGCCCCGGGCGAAGGCTATGTCCGCCTGGCCCTCACCGTGCCCCGGGCGCGCCTGGAAGAGGCCCTGGCCCGCCTGGCCCGCCTGGGGTAGTTCGTAGGGGCAGTGAGAGCACCGCCCCACAAAATTATCCACCGTCGCCTTCACCCCCATAGCCCATGGATAACCCGCCAAACCGCAAAAACTGGCTGGAGCGCCACCCCAAAAAGGTCGTCTGCGCCATCGTGCTCCTGGCCATCGGCTGCCTGGCCCTGGTGACCGAAAAGATCCTGGCCCGCCGGAACCCTGGCCTGATCAACCCCCTCGGCATCAAACGCTCCATAAAACTGCGGGAATTCAACCCCTTATATCGGGACGTCCTGGTGCCGGACCCCGAGTACCTGCGGAAGGCCGACGGCCTGGAGGCCAAAAAATTCCTGCTGCGGGTGGACCGGCAGGGCTTCATTATGCCTTCCAAGGTCCACGACCGCCCCGGCTTGACCATCGCCTTTCTGGGCGGCTCCACCACCGAATGCACTTACGTCGAGGAAGAAAACCGCTTTCCTTACCTGACCGGGCGCCTCATCGAACAGCACACCGGCCTCAAAGTGAACTCCTACAACGCCGGCCGCAGCGGTAACAACACCCTGCACTGCCTCAATATCCTGCTGAACAAGGTCGTGGGTCTCAAGCCCGATGTCGTCGTCCTGATGGAAAATATCAACGATCTGGCCATCCTGATGTACGAAAAGACTTATTGGAACACCAATCCCTCCCGTTCGCCCATTCAGGAGCGACTGCCGGCTTTCAAAACCGTGGGCCAGGACCTGCGCCGGGACTTCTATCTGATCCGTGACCTGACCTTTCCCAACCTCTCCCGGGAATTGAAGAAACTGTCCCCTTTCGGGCCCAAAACCAAGGGAGATGAGTTTAAAGACGTCCGGGGCCAAAAAATCATCATCGACCAGGATCTCCTGGTCCGGGAATTTTCCCTGAACTTGCAGACGTTTATCAATATTTGCCGGGCCAGGTCCATCATCCCGGTGCTCATGACCCAGGCCAGCCGGCTCACGGACCACCCCGATCCCCCGGTTCAAAAGATCATGCATCAACTTGAGATCAGCCAGGGAATTACCTATGGGGAATTCAAAAGCGCCTTTGACCGGCTAAATCGCACCATCCGGGACGTGGGCGCCAAAAACCAGGTGCGGGTCATCGACCTGGCCGGAGAGATTCCCCCGGTCAAAGAAAATATCTGTGACGTGGCCCATTTCAATGATCGGGGCTCCAGGCTGGTGGCGGCCCGGATTGCCGCCGGCCTGGCCCCGGTGATCGCCGCCTTGCCGAAAAAGCCTTTATCCCGTAACTGAAAATAAGGTATGATTAACTCATGCCTTTAGGATTCGCCGCCATCACCGAACGGGCCCCGGTTATCGCCTATGTGGGCCTGGGGGCTAATCTGGGCGACCTCGAGGTCCAGATGCGGGAGGCGGTAAAACGCCTTAACGACACGGCGGAGGTGGAAGTGACCCGGGTGTCCGCCTTCTACCGCAACCCGCCCCTGGGGCCGCCGGATCAGCCCTGGTACGTCAACGCCGCGGCCCGGTTGCGCACCCGCCTGGGGCCGGAAGAGCTTCTGGCCTTGTTGCACCAGGTGGAAACGGCCCTGGGCCGGGTGCGGGGGGAACGCTGGGGACCCCGGCGTCTCGACCTGGACCTCCTGTTGTATAACGGCGAAGTGATCTTTGCCCCCCACCTGGTGGTGCCTCACCCGGAGATGCATCGCCGGGGCTTCGTGCTGGTCCCCCTGGCCGAGATCGCCCCCCAGGCCTGGCATCCGGTGCTGGGTAAAAGCGCCGCGGACCTGCTGGCCCAACTGGACCCCGCCCACCGGGCGGCAGTGCAACCTGTTGCCGAAGATTGAGGACTAAACCCGATGTTTCGCTTACTGCTTGGTTTGGGCCTGGGATATCTGGGTTATGTGGTCATCAAGAAGGTGGCCGCCTCCCTGGGCCTCTGGCCCCAGGCGCCCAGGCCTCTGGATAAAAACCCGGAGCCGGATGTCTTGGTCCAGGACCCGGTGTGCAAGACCTTCATCCCCCGGCGGGAAGCCCTCACGGCCCACCGGGACGGCACCACCTATTTTTTCTGCTCCGAGGGCTGTCTGAAGCGCTTCCAAACTGGTGGCAAAAGTTGACTTTATGATATATAGTGAGAGGTCTTTATGAAATTCTTTATCGACACCGCCAAGCTGGATGAGATTAAGGAGGCCCACTCCCTGGGCCTGGTGGACGGCGTCACCACCAACCCCAGCCTCTGCGCCAAAATCGGCATTGGCACCAAAGCCCAGTTCAAGAAGCACATCCGCGCCATCTGCGAATTGGTGCAGGGGCCGGTGAGCGCCGAGGTCGTGGCCACCGAGGCTGGCGCCATGGTGGCCGAGGCCCGGGAACTGGCCCAAATCCATCCCTGGGTGGCCGTTAAGGTCCCCATGACCCCGGACGGCCTCAAAGCCACCCGGATCCTGGCCGAGGAGGACATCCGGGTCAACGTCACCCTGATCTTCCAGCCCCTCCAGGCCCTTTTGGCCGCTAAGGCCGGCGCCGCCTACGTCAGCCCTTTTATCGGCCGCCTGGACGACATCAGCCATCGGGGCATGGAGACCGTCGAGCAGATCGTCACCATTTTTGAGAATTACGGCTTTGACACCGAAATCATCGTGGCCTCGGTGCGCCACCCCCTGCACGTCCTGGATGGCGCCCTGGCCGGGGCCGATATCGCCACCATCCCTTACGGGGTGATGATGCAGCTCATTAAGCATCCCTTGACGGATATCGGCCTGCAAAAATTCCTGGAAGATTGGGAGCGCGCCCGCAAGTCCTGAGATGCACCAAGAAGAAACCAACAATTGGGGCACCCCTAACATCCTCACCGGAGCCCGGATCGCCGCGGTGCCCGTGGTGATGCTCCTCCTGTGCTTTCCCGGCTGGTGGGCCAGCTTTCTGGGGGCCCTCTGTTTCGTGGTGGCCGGCGCCACCGATTTCCTGGACGGGTTTCTGGCCCGGCGCCACCGCCTGGTGAGCCGCTTGGGCAAATTCATGGACCCCCTGGCCGACAAGCTGCTGGTCTCCGCCGCCCTGATCATGCTGATCCCCCTGGGCCGGGTCCCGGCCTGGATGGCCGTTCTCATCATCGGGCGCGAACTGGCGGTTACCGGCTTGAGGGCCCTGGCCGCGGCGGAAGGCATCATCCTGGCCCCGGACCGCTGGGGCAAGGCCAAGACCCTGCTGCAAATGGCGGCCCTCACCGCCCTGATTTTGCACTATCCGGTCGACGGCGTCGATTTTCATGGGCTGGGCATGTGGCTCTTATGGCTGGCTCTCATTGCCACCATGGTGTCCGGGGTGAGTTATTTCTGGTCCTTCTTCCACCCGTACCCCGAAACCCCGCTCTCTTGACAAAAAGATATTCTTAGGTGAAACTTAAAAGTCACTAAAATCGGAGGAGTTCATTGGCCAGACATTTATCCGCCCTCAAACGGGCCCGACAGAACGAAAAACGGCGGCTGCGCAACCAGAGCCGTAAGACCCGGGTCAAAAACGTGGTGCGCCAGGTGCGCCAGGCAGTAGCCCAAAAGAATCTCGAAGAGGCCCAGGCGGCCTTGCAGAGCGCCATCCCCACCATCGCCCGGGTGGCCGGCAAAGGCACCCTGCACTGGCGGGCCGCAGCTCGCAAGATCTCCCGCCTCACCCGCCAGGTCAACGCCCTCACCGGCGCTTCCTGATTCCATCTGCACTGCCATTAAACTCGTGAGGGGCGGTTTCCCCACCGTCCCTCTTTTGCCAATTCTTTCCTGCAGGGGTAAAGAGCCGTAAAAAATAAAAGGGCGGACCCGGTGTCCGCTCTTTTTTACTGACCTGACTGAGGAGTTAATGGCTTATGCCCCGCCAAGAAAATAATTGGCTAGAACGAAACCCTAAAAAGATTATTGTTCTGACGATATTTATTATACTTACGGCCAGTGTCTATTGTATGGAGAAATATTTAGCCTATAAAAATAATGGCATCGGTTATAATTTTGCTCTTCAAAAGAGAGCTATCGAGCTGCGAGAATTCAGACCCTTATTGAAGGAATATAATCATCCGGTAAAAGAAGATGAACCATATGACACAATTGAGAAAAAGAACTATTTGTTGCGAGTTGATGAGAACGGCTTTATTATGCCATCGAAGAGATATGCTAATCCGGATATCTCGTTAATATTTTTGGGAGATTCGGTAACGGCAGAATTATTGGTGGACGAAGAAAAAAGGTTTCCTTATCTTACTGGAGTTTTTCTCGAAAAAGAGATGGGTATTAAAATTAATTCATATAATGCCAGCCGGACGGCAAACAATACCTTAAACAGTTTAGATATTCTCTTAAATAAAATCATCCCAATCAAACCGGATGTCGCCATAATGATGCATAACAACAATGATGTAGCCATAATGCTTTACGAAAAGACTTATTGGAATAATAGCCTAACTCGACATCTAATTTTTGATGTTAATGAGTATATCCTGAACAACTGCTTTAAAATAATGCGCGATAAATTTATTCCCAATATCTCTCGAGAACTCCGGTTGGCAGGGGCCAGGCTCAGAACTCTATTGAAACCGGGAGATCTGGACAAGAGCAATGATGAATTCGCCAAAATGCGCCACACCAAAGTCGATTATAATGCCTCGGAGATGGTCGAACAGTTCGAGATGAATCTCCAAACATTTATAACTATCTGTAAAATTAGAAAAATTACCCCCGTACTCATGACCATGGCAAGCAGATTTACCGAAAACCCGGACAAAGCCATCCTCGACCGCTTTAAAAGCGTCGCCATCAGCTATCAGGAATACAAACGCCTTTTTGATTTATTTAATGAGAGTATTCGCCGGAAAGCACTCGAAAACCAGGTAGTATTAATAGATTTGGCCGCCGCCATCCCGCCTGAAAAAAAGTACATCTACGATGTGATTCATTATAACAATACTGGATCAATAAAGGCTTCTGAAATTATTAAAGACAAATTAAAACCTCTTTTACAACAATTATTGATTCAAAAAACCTTCCGCAAATCCTAAATTCTATCAATAAATTTATCCTCTTCTACCCTTACCTTCTGGTCCCACGGTTCTTTAAATATTGTGTCCTGGCCAAATCGCGGTCATGCGGTCTGCGGGACGATACCCGAGTGCTGGGTGCGCCCCAGAGAGGTTCCGCCTCTCATCCCGGCCCCATCTTGACCAAGGCCCACTCCAGCCAGAGCCGCGGGTTGCCGGTGCTGGTCTTCAGATGGAAATCTACCTGGTGCAACAGTCCCAGGTGGGCCTTGAGGGCTTGATCGCTAAACCGGGCCCCTTGCTGCGCCAGGCGTTTCACCACGCCCTGGGGCACGCCCAGGCTCCGGGCCAGTTCCATGGGGTTGGCGCCCGCCCCCTCCTTCACCCGGATGAGCAGGCGCACCTGCCGGGCCAGCATCGTCAGGATCTTGGCCGGGTGCTCCCCCAGGTCCATAAGATGTCCCAGGGACGCCAGGCGCTGGTGAAAACCGGGCGCTCCCAGCGCCTCCACCAGGGCAAAGATGTTGTAGGTGCGGCTGTGGCTGGCCGACTGCATCACCAGGGCCGGGGTCAGGGCGTTTCCCGGCCCCGCGAACAGGGCCAGTTTTTCCAACTCCTGGCTCAATTCCGCCAGGTTGTCCCCCGCCATCTCCACCAGGCGCTGGGCCGCCGCCAGGGTCAGATTCTTCCCCAGATGCCGGGCCTCCCGGGTCAGCCACTGATACAGCTCCCCTTCCCGCAGCCGGTAGAACCCCAGGGCCGCCTCCTCTTTGGCCAGCCGCCCCCACACCGCGTGCTTTTCCACCTCCCTGGCCTTCAGGCCTTCGGCCAGGAGCACCACCCAGGCCCGGGGCGCCGGGTGGTCCAGATACGCCGTCAAAGCCTTGAGTTGGGCCCCGGGGTAGGTGTCCACCCGGCGCAGAATGAGGAGTTGACCGGGCCCCCAGAGGGTCCCCTCCCGGGACTCCGCCAAAAACTCCGCCAGCCCCACCTCCTGCGCCTCCCGCACCACTTTGGTGGGCGGCTCCCCGGCCTTCTCCGTCAACCCCGCCTCCAGGCGCAGCAGCGCCCGGTTCATGAGAAACTCCTCGTCCCCGTAAAAGAGATAGAGAGGCTTAAGGGCCTTACGTTCCAGGTGGCGTTCTAAGAGGGGATGGGACATGGGTTTGAGCCGTCAGCTTTCAGCTATCAGCTTAAAAGATTGGTGTATAGGGAGGATGGGCCCGGCCCACCATGAATCAATCGCAAGTCACCCTTGGCGAGTCGCGCCCGCCCTACCCTTTACTGCTTACCGCTCACCGCTTACTGCTTACTGCTCACGGCTCACTCCTAAATCACCAACAACACCTTATCCAGCACCCGCCGGGCCAGGGTGACGGCCGCCCGCTGGATGCCTTCGGTCCTGGTGGCCTCCCCCAGGTGGTAATTGGGGTCCACCACGTAATCTTCCTGGAGGACCTGGGTGTCCTTCCAGAGGACCTTGTCACCCTTCTTTTGGCGCAGGACTATTTCCACCCTCAAGCTCACCCGGCGCACCGAGGAGCGGGACACGGAGTCGAAGGCCACCGAGGTATTTTCCAACGACCGTACCTTGCCTTCCAGCACCAGGTCGGCGTCCCGGTCTCCGGGAACCACCTTGACCGCCCCGGTCTGGGCGAAGGCGTTGATCAGGGCCGTGGCGAAAATGGCCTCCAGGCCCACTTCGGTGGAGCGGTTGGCAAACAAGGGGATGGCCAGGGTCGGCCGGACCTGGGGATCGGGCGGCGCCGCCCCTAAGGGCCGGTAACCGCAGCCCCACAGGCTGACCAAGAGTAATCCGACTACCCCCAGGCGGCAGACAGCCATGCTTTCACCCCCTCAGATAACGATGTTCACCAGCTTGCGCCGGGCTAGGATGACTTTCTTGGGCGGTTTCCCCTGGAGCCATTTCGAAATCGCCGCATCCGCCAGGGCCGCCGCCTTAATATCCTCATCACTTGCGCTGGCCGGTGCTTCCAGCCGGCTCCGCACCTTGCCGTTGACCTGGATTACCACCGTCAGGGTCGAAACCGTCAACGCCTCGGCCTGGGGTTGGGGCCAGGGAACCTCTAACGTGAGAGTGCTATGCCCCAGGGCCTGCCACAGTTCCTCGGCGATATGCGGCACCATGGGGCTGACCAGAACCAGAATGGCCTCCACCGCCTCCCGGAAGACCCCCAAAGTGGCCGCGTCGCTTGGCCGGTTCTCCACTACCAGGTAAAAGGCGTTCACCAGCTCCATCACCGCGGCGATGGCGGTGTTGAAATGGAAGGAGTCCTCGATGTCCTCGGTCACCTTCTTGATCGTCCGGTGCACCTTATGCCGAAAATCCTGCAATTCAGGGCTGAAATCCTGGCCCTGCCCCTGATAGGCCGCCACCCCCCCAATCTCCGGCAGCAGCTCCTGCACCAAATTCCACAGCCGGTGTAGAAACCGCGCCGACCCCGCCACCCCCTGGTCGCTCCACTCCAGGTCCTTCTCCGGCGGCGCCGCAAACAGCAGAAACAGCCGGGTGGTGTCGGTGCCGTATGCCTCGATCATATACTCCGGGTCCACCACGTTGCCCTTGGATTTGGCCATCTTGGCCCCGTCTTTCAGGACCATCCCCTGGGTCAGCAGCCGCTGAAAAGGCTCATCGATCTTCACCATCCCCAGGTCCCGCAGCACCTTGGTGAAAAACCGGGCATACAGCAGGTGCAGCACCGCGTGCTCGATGCCGCCGATGTACTGGTCCACCGGCAGCCAGTAGTTCACCCGGGCCGGGTCCAGCACGCCTGCGGTATAGTCGGCGCAGGCGTAACGCAGGAAGTACCAGGAGGACTCCACAAAGGTGTCCATGGTGTCCACTTCCCGCCGGGCCGGGCCACCGCAGACGGGGCAGGCCACCTCAGAAAACGACGGCAACTGCGCCAGGGGCGAGCCGCCCTCCCCGGTGATGGTGACATCCAGGGGCAGCACCACCGGCAGATCCTTCTCCGGCACCGGCACCAATCCACAGCTATCACAGTAAATTATCGGAATCGGCGCCCCCCAGTAGCGCTGCCGGGAGATCAGCCAGTCCCTCAGGCGAAAGTTGACCGTGGCCTTACCCCGCCCCTGCTCTTCCAGAAAAGCGGCGATGGCCTCCTTGGCCGCCGCACTTGCCATGCCGCTGAACTGGCCCGAGTCCGCCAACACCCCTTCGTCCTCGTAGGCGCCGGTGAGCTCCCCGGCCTTCAGCTCCGCGCCCGGCGGCTGAATCACCACCTTAATGGGCAAATCATACTTCCGGGCGAACTCGAAATCCCGCTGGTCGTGCGCCGGCACCGCCATCACCGCCCCGCTGCCGTACTCCATGAGCACGAAATTAGCCACGTAAATGGGCATCCGGCCGCCGGTGACCGGGTTGATGCAAAAGCTGCCGGTGAACACCCCCTCCTTGGTGACCTCCTCCAAAACCCCCCGGCTGCGGTTCTGGGCCCGCCAGTACTCCACGAACTTTCCCACCGCCTCTTCCTGGCCGGTCCCTTGGGCCAGGGCCAGGGCCAACGGGTGCTCCGGGGCCAGGCTCATGAAGGTCGCCCCGAACAGCGTGTCGGCCCGGGTGGTGAACACCGTCAGGGCATCATTGCCTTTGGCCAGAGGAAAAGAGATCTCCGCCCCCGCGGATTTGCCGATCCAGTGGCGCTGCATGGTCAGGACCCGCT
>JBKQVS010000068.1:0-11103 GCA_052139855.1 Desulfobaccales bacterium | reverse complement strand
CGATCGGGAGATAGGGAGTCGTTCAGGTCATCCACGGTGATCAAGTTGTCATCATCCCCCATAGGCATGATACCCTGAAAGCCGTCCATTCCCATTCCCTTATTCATCCATTCTCTCCTTTTGGTGTAGACCCGCTTTTGAGGTTTGCTAACTGCCGGTCAATTTGGTCAATCTCCCGTTGCCTTACCAACAAGGCCAAGAAATCATCCCCCTCTGAACTGGCGGCGTTCCTTGATTTCTCCTTGATCTGAGCCCGAGTCCTTTTCAGCTTTAGGATGTGGAGATTCCGGCGCCAGTCGGCGGCCAGGAAGTCTCCCGCCGGACCTTCTGATCCGTCCTCCTCTAAGGTCAGGGCACAGATATGCTGCCGTTGGTTTTCACCAGTGGCCTGCTGCACCAAAAGACCGTGATCCAGCTTGCCGTGTTCCCGATAACTGCCGATGATCAGTGCCATGAGCTCTTGGAGTTCCCGGTTCTCGAACTCCCCGGCCCACTCTTCCAACTCTTCCAGGGTAATGGCATCCGGGTGGGCCAGGACCCAGCGGATCACGGCTTTTTCCAGGCTGACCGCCAGGTTGCTCCGGGGGTCCAGTCGGGCGGCCGAAATCGGGGCCAGGGAGGTGAGGCTCTTCCGCAGCGCCGCCGCGTCCACCCCCAGCCGTTCGCTGGTGGCCCTGAGCCACAGGTCCTGTTCCACCGGGTCCGTCAGGGCCTGCACGTAAGGCCGCAGTTCCTCTAAAATACGCACCCGGCCCTCTATATCCAGGCCGTGGGTGACGATCAGGCCTTCCAACAGGTAGGTGAACCAGGGCTGGGCCGTGTCCCAGGCCGCACGGAACAGTTCCGCGCCGTGGGCCTGGGCGTAACTGTCCGGGTCCATTCCCGCCGGCAGCGGCAAGGCCCGCACCGCCAGATTCTCCTGGGCGAACAGCGGGAAGGCCCGCGTCATGGCCTTGGCCCCGGCCGCGTCGCCGTCATAGACCAGCACCACTTTCTCCGCCAGGGATTTCAACAGCCGCACCTGCTCCCGGGTCAGGGCCGTGCCCAGGGTGGCCAAAACATTGCCGATGCCGTGCACCTGCAACGCAATCAGGTCCAGATACCCCTCCACCACCAGGGCCACGCCGGTGCTCCGCAGGGCCTCGGCCGCCTGGGGCAGCCCATAGAGGGTGCGCCCCTTGGAGTACAAAGAACTTTCCGGCGAATTGAGGTACTTGGGCTCTCCCTCCCCCACGATGCGCCCCCCGAAGGCGATGACCCGGCTCTGCCGGTCGAAGATGGGGAACATGATGCGCTTGCGGAAGCGGTCATAGAAGCCGCCCCGGTCCCGGGGCGCCAGCAGCCCCACTTCCTGGGCCAGTTCCAGGGAGATGCCCCGGTTCTGAAAGTGCCGCCTGAGCGCGTCCCACTCATCCACCGCATAGCCCAGTTGAAAGGCCCGGATCACCTCCGGGGTGAGGCCCCTTTTGGTCAGGTACTCGCGGCCCGGCCTGCCTTCCGAGCTCCCCAGAGTGGCGGCGTAGAAGGCCGCTGCCGCGGCGTTGGCCTCATAGGCCTTGGTGCGCTTTTTGGCCTGCTGGGCCCCTTCCGGCCCCAAATCCTTCAGCGACAGCGGGATGCCGTAGCGCCGGGCCAGCTCCTGCACCGCCTCGGGGAAACTCAGGCGGTGATACTGCATCAGGAAGGAAAAGACGTTCCCGCCCACCCCGCAGCCGAAACAGTGGAAGATGCCCTTCTCCGGCGCCACCGTGAAAGACGGGGCGGTGTCGGCGTGGAAGGGGCACAGCCCCAGAAGATTCTTGCCCTTCTGGGTCAATTTGACGTACTGCCCCACCACCTCCTCGATGGAAGCCGCGTCTTTGATCTCCAGGAGCTTGTCTTCCGGGATAAATGCCATGTTTAGTTGCCAGTAGTTAGTGGCCAGTGGCCAGTAATGGGGCGGGCTTACGTGTCCGCCATCCTTATCCTGTCATTAAATTAGAAACCCTTTTTCTTCTGCCTCTCTCCTATCTTGTTCGGTTATTTCGTAAGATTTTATAGTATTACCAAGAGCCAGAATATCTTCAATTTTTTCAAAGGTATTTAACCATTTTGATACTAAAAATGCATCTACCTTATTAATGCCAATAATCCCTTCAAGGCGTGACCAATGATCACCCAACCTATAAGTAATACACTTCCTGCTTAATAGATCAGAAATTAATATTGTTCCCCCATAATGTTTGTCATCTGGATTAAGTCGAGAAACAAGGATCTCATAATGATTTACATCTATTCCTATCTTGATAAGTTTGCCAGGTGAATCATATTGAGTTTCAATAATAAAAAAATTTGAATAGTATTTTTTAGCAACATTTGGATAGGAAGCCAAATTATGACAATAATCTTCCCAAAATATAATAACACATGGATATGTACCATTTTGGCTAATTTCAGTAGCTTTAATCTGGATATCTTTATCCCGCTTCGTTGTTGTTGTAATAATAAATTTTGATAATTCTGGAACAAATCTTAAAGATTTATAGTATTCATCTTCGACTTCAGTTAAAGTAAGTCTTTCAACGCATTTGCATTGAATACCTGCAATATTTTTAGTTCCATTAATAAAACCAAAAATGTCTATTCCATTTTGGCGCTGGCCAAGCGAACCAAATTCCTGAATATCTTGGTTGTCTAATAATTCTTTGTACAAATCACATGTCATTCTTTGGAATTCTTGCCAATCCATAGGTATTGGCCATTTGGCTTGGTGTAATGTTGGCATATTTTCAACCTGCTAATTAATTTCAAAATAAAAGTTTTATTCGCCCTTTCCCCTTTATTCCTTTTCCCCTACTCTTTTAAATCCACCACCGTCACCCCGGGGTTGGCGTCGGCGTGGACGTCTTTCACCAGAGTGTGATGCTTCAGGTGGTCCCACACGGCCCGCTTTAGCCGCCCGGTGCCCACCCCGTGAATGATGTCCACCTTCTCCTGGCCGTGCAGCACCGCCTGGTCGATGAGCCGGTCCACCAGGGGCAGGGCCTCATCCACCCGCAAGCCCACCAGGTTGAGGCTCGGGAGCCAGGCCGGCGGCCGGTGAAAGCCCGAGGCCGTGCCGCTTCTGATGGCCTTGCCGGCCTCGCCGCCCACCGGAGTAACTTCCTCCGGGCTCACCCGGAGCTTGACGTTTCTCGCCTGGACCTCCAGGCGGCCGTCCCGGGTGTCGGCCGCGACAATCTTGCCGGTCAACCCCAGGGCCGCCAGAAACACCTGCTGGCCGGGCCGGAACCGGGGCCGCGCCACGCTGCTCGGTACTGCCGGCGGGGCCAGGTCGCTGAGCAATTTGGCCTGGCGCCCGGAAAACTCCTGGCGCAGCTTGCCCCACGGCTCAACCCCCTCTTTCAGCCGCCGGACGATGGCCTTGAACTCGGTCTCGGCCTCCTTGATGCGCGCCAATGCCGCGGCTTTGGTCTCGTTGACCAGCCGGGTGCGTTCCGCTTCCAGCTCGGTTTGTCGCGCCTCCAGTTCACGGTTGTGCCGGTCAAGTTCCGCTTCCCGCTGCTTCAATTCCATTTCCTGGTGGGCCAGGTGCTGTTGGGCCGCCTCCACCGAGGCCAGGAGCCGGTAGGCCCGCAGTTCGTCCTGATTCAGGTAGCCCTCGGCCATCTCCAGAATCTCCGGGGCGAGCCCCATCTCCCGGGCCAGCTTCAAGGCGTTGGAGGCCCCCACCACCCCGTAGGCCAGGCGGAAGGTGGGCCGCCGGGTCTCCTCGTTGAACACCACCGCCACATTTTCGAAGCCATCGGTTTTTTGGGCAAAACTCTTCAGGATAGGGAGGTGGGTCGTGGCGGCGCCGTAAGCCCCGCGCTGGTAAAAGGCCTGGAGCAGGGCCAGGGCCAGGGCGCCCCCCTCGGTGGGGTCGGTGGCCGTGCCCAACTCATCCAGGAGGATGAGGGACGACTCCGGCAGGTCGGCCAGCATGGTCAGAGCCCGTTTCAGGTGGGCCGAAAAGGTGCTGAGGCTCTGGGACAGGTCCTGGGGGTCGCCGATGTCGGCGAAGACCGCCCCAAATGGGCAGAACTCGCTGCCCTCGTCCACCGGGATGGGGATGCCGCTCTGGGCCATGAGGGTCAAGAGGCCCAGGGTCTTCAGGGCCACGGTCTTGCCCCCGGCATTGGCCCCGGAGATGATGAGAAAGCGGTGCCCGGGGGTAAGTTTCAGATCAACGGGGACCACGTCCGGGGCCGCGGAGTTCTCCCGGCGCTGCTGCACCAGGAGGGGATGCCGGGCCTGGCGGAAGTCCACGCCCCCCTGACTCCGCCAGATGGGTTCTTTGGCCCGAAACTCCTCGGCAAATTTGACTTTGGCCTGGATGGCGTCCAGTTCGCCCAGGGTCGTCAGGGTCAGGCGAATTTCGTCGAGATGATTCCGCACCAGGTCGGTGAGCCGTCTCAACACCGCTTCTTCTTCCCGCTTTTCCCGGTTGTGGAGGAGGTTCAAGGCGTTGTTGTGCTCCACGATGGCCAGGGGCTCGAGATACAGGGTGGCCTTGGTCTGGGACTGGTCGTGGATAATGCCCGGAATGACGCCCTTGTGGTCTGCCTTGATGGGAATGACGTAGCGGCCGTGGCGCTGGGAAATCAGGGGACTCTGCAGGGCGTCCTGGTAGGCCGGCTGGAAAAAGTCCTGCTTGATCTGGCGGTTGACCCGCTCCCGGGTGTCGGTCAGCTCACGGCGCACTTGGGCCAGCGCGGGGCTGGCCTGATCCAGGATAAAGTTGTGGGGGCTGATACACTGCTGGATGACCTCGGTGAGCGGGGTCAGGTCCTTGAAATTATCGGCCAGGCCCGTAAGGCGCGGGGTCAGATCGCCCCCTAACCGGATATAGTGCCTGAGGTGCCGGGCCAGGCGCAGCACCTGCAAGACGTGGTTGAAGGCTTCCGGCGGCAGTAAGCTGCCCCGGACGGTGGCCTTGGTCAGCCAGGGGGTCAGCAGGGGAAAATCAGTGAGGGGAACGGGGCCTTCCCGGTATTGGAGTTCACGCAATTCCTGGATTTGCCGGAACGGCGCCTGGATCCGGTGCAGATCGGCAGGGGGGGCAAGAGGCTTGAGCGCTCCCAGAAAATCCCGCCCTAGGTCAGAGACGGCGTAAGTCTGAACCACCCGGAGAAGCTGGGGAAACTCCAGGGCGGTCAACGTTGGCTCTGGCATAGCACTCCAGGTTTCCGTTTGAAGGTGGAAGGTCTATGAACCCAGACGCTGCTGCGCGATCTCTCGAATCACTTTGCCGTCAGCCCGGCCGGCGAGGCGAGCCATGGCGTTTTTCATTACCCTTCCCAAATCGTTCGGGCCGGTAGCCCCCAGTTCGGCGATAACCGCGCCCACTTCGGCGGCCATTTCTTCGGGGCTCAGTTGCGGTGGCAAAAAAGAGAGGAGGACACTGAGTTCCTCCTCTTCCTGTGTGGCAAGTTCGGGTCGGCCGGCCTTGGTGTACTCGGCGATGGCCTCCCGACGCTGCTTGGCCTGCGTGTTAATGGTTGCCTGCAGCTCGGCTTCGGTGAGCGGGCGTTTAACGTCCACCTCGCGATAACGGATGGCAGTTTTCAACAGCCGCAAGGTGGACGCCGCCACCGGTTGTTGGTTTTTGATGGCCTCTTTGAAGGCCTGATCTAGCCGCTGATAAAGGGACATTAAGAGCCCTCAATTTTCCGCAGCTTCTTCAAAGCCCGCTTTTTGGCCGCCAAAATTTTCTTTTTTCGCTTGATACTGGGCTTTTCGTAATGTTCCCGTTTGCGAATTTCAGAGAGAATCCCGGCCTTTTCGCACTGCTTTTTAAAGCGCTTTAAGGCGACCTCGAAAGGTTCGTTGGGTTTTACCCTGACGCCGGGCATCCATTTCGCCTCCCCCCGTTGTCAGATCGCACCTGTCCTCCCCGCCTCCTGGTTACACCTTACTCGATGCTGCCAGAAATTTGGTGGGGCCGACATGGTGATCGTGCACAAACGTTTATTGTTTATCATCTATTTCAAAAGTGTCAAGAAGATTTTTTTTGGAAACTTAAGGCGCCCAAGATTTTCTCCGGTTCAGGAAAATTTTTTTGCCGAAAGTTGTTCCAGTTAGCATATCATGACACGATAAGCTAGGCACTCTTTACAAAACTATCCCCGGGGTGAGATATGCGGCGTCTAACCATGTGCTACCTCGTCTGGTTGGCGGTCGGGCTGCTGGCCGCGGCGGGCTGCGTCACCGTCAAGGTGAGCCTGTTCGAAGAGCCGGGCCCCTTGCAGGAAAAAACTCTCTCGGGCTATGGCCGGGACAAGATCCTGCTCATGGAGGTCTCCGGCGTCATCCTGGAGGGGCCGCACCGCCTCCTGGGCGTGACCAAAGGGGTGACTTCGCCCAGCCGGATCAAGGAAGAACTGGATAAAGCGGCCAAAGATGATCGCATCAAGGCGGTGGTTTTGAAGATCAACTCCCCGGGAGGCACCGTCAGCGCCGCGGATGTCATTCTCCATGAACTCAAGGCCTTCAAGGCGGCCACCGGCGTGCCGGTGGTGGTCTGTCTCCAGGGCATGGCCGCTTCCGGGGGCTACTACGTGGCTCAGGCGGGGGACACCATCATTGCCTATCCCACCTGCATCACCGGTTCCATCGGGGTCATTGCCATGAAGTTCAACCTTAAGGGGCTGATGGACAAGGTCGGGGTGGACGAGGACGTGGTCAAGAGCGGCAAATGGAAGGATTTCTGGTCTCCCTTCCGGCCGGCCACTCCCCAAGAGAAGGAGATGATGCAGCAGGTCATCGATGACTTCTACCGGAATTTCGTGGACGTGGTGGCCCAGGGGCGGCATTTGAGTCTGAAAAAGACCCGGGAAGTGGCCGATGGCCGCATCTTCACCGCCTCCCAGGCCCGGGACCTGGGCCTGGTGGATCAGTTGGGCTACCTGGACGATGCCCTGGAGTTGGCCAGGGTTAAGGCGGGCCTGGACGGGCCCAGGGTCGTCACCTATCACCGCCCCGGCAGTTACAAGCCGACGATTTACTCGCTCTTGCCCGACCTGGACATGGTGGGGCCCCAGTTCTTGTACCTCTGGTGGGCCGGCAGCACTTGAGGCCGGAGCAGCCGGACCGGCCGGATGAATTTTTCAAGGTCTCCATCCCCCAACCGATAAAGCAAGGAGCGGGAGCAGCCGGTCGGCGCCGGGGCCGGGAAGCACAGCCCGCCCGTTTTTGCGAGTTGGCCGAGCTTTACTTTGCCGGTGAACCAGATTATAATGTCTCTTAATTTTCCTTAACCAGCGGGAAGAACTTAGGAGAAAGAGAGGCGCACGACCCACGGGCCCGACGCCGCGATTCTCTGCCCCGCGGCTGCCGCCCGGGAGAGGGGCATGGCTCGATTAAACCGCTAATTTATGCGTAACTCAACATGAAAAAACCAAAGAAACAGGACCGCAAACCCGGCGCACCGAAC
Organism: Desulfobaccales bacterium; assembly: GCA_052139855.1. Lineage (GTDB taxonomy): Bacteria > Desulfobacterota > Desulfobaccia > Desulfobaccales > 0-14-0-80-60-11 > 0-14-0-80-60-11. Next base: position 3,650 of record JBKQVS010000068.1, on the reverse strand, counting down.
TTGCAGACGAATGACAAGTTGATGGAACAGGTCCGCCAGATTATCGCTGCAACTCCGGAGGTCCGGCCCGAGAAAGTCGAGCCGCTGCAAGAGGCCGTAGCCAACGGGACCTACGAAATCGATGCCCGCAAGGTGGCCAATAGCCTCATCACCAAACTGATCCTGGAATCCTGATCCTTGCCGTTTTAGCCCGCCAGTCTTCCGCCAGCGGCGCCCACCTAAGTCACGACCACCGAAGCGAAATTCCCAGCTAACCCCGGCATTCTCTCTCATTCCGCGGCAGGGTGCCCAGACGCTCCCGCAGCCGCGCCGCGGCCTGATCCACTTCGTCCACAGTGGTGGGGGCCCCGACGCTGAAGCGCACCGCCCCCCGGGCGCGGTCCACGGGCACGCCCATGGCCGCCAGCACCGGCGAGATGGCCTCCTGCCCGGCGTGGCAGGCTGAACCCAGAGACGCGGCCAGCTCCGGCAGCCCCGCCATGAGTTCGCCCCCTGAAACCCCCGGGAAGGAGACGTTCAGGGTGTTGGGCAGGCGCTCGACCTCCGGGCCGTTGAGGCTCAGATCCGGGACCCCGGCCCGGAGGCGCTCATGCAGGCGGTCCCGCAACCTTTGTAAATGCGCCGCGGCGCCGGGCAGGCGCTCCCGGGCCAGGCGGCAGGCCGCCCCCAGGGCCACCATATACGGCACGTTTTCAGTACCGGCCCGGCGGCCCCCTTCCTGGGAGGCCCCGTGGAGGAGCGGGGTCAAGACGGCGCCGCTCCGGACGTACAGGGCCCCGACCCCTTTGGGGGCGTAGAATTTGTGCCCTGCCACCGTCAGGAAATCCACCTGCAACTCATCCACATTCACAGGGATCTTGCCGACGCTCTGGGCCGCATCGGTGTGGAAGGCCACTCTCGCCTCCCGGGCCAGGGCGCCGATCTCCCGGATCGGCTGCAGCGCCCCGGTTTCGTTATTGGCGTGCATGACGCTGATGAGGATGGTGTCCGGGGCCAATGCCCGGCGCACCGCCTCGGGGTCCACCCGGCCGACGCCGTCCACGGGCAAAATCGTGATTCTTAACCCCTGGGACTGCAAAAACCGGCAGGGGGCCAGCACCGCCGGGTGCTCCGTGGCACAGGTGATGATATGCCCGCGGCCGTGATGCGCGGCTACGCCCTTGAGCACGGTGTTATTGGCTTCCGTGGCGCCGCTGGTGAAGACGATCTCCTGGGGGGCGCAACCCAGCAGGGCCGCGACCTCGCCCCGGGCCTGCCGCACCGCCTCCCGGGCCCGCTGGCCCAAGGCATAATCGCAGCTGGGATTACCGAATTCTGTCTCCAGAAAGGGCTGCATGGCCCGGTAGACTTCCGGGGCCACGGGAGTGGTGGCGTTGTAATCCAAATAGATCATGAAAGGGCCAGAACCTGCTTAAGCGCCTTGCCGATACGTTCCAAGTCTTCGGGGCCCATCTCCTCAATCCAGGCGGATAGGCGGGTTTTGTCCATCACCCTGATCTGATCGCAAACCGCCCGGACTTCTTGGCCCATGCATCGGACTCCCACAGTAATCGGCGGCTTCGCCACGCCGCCGTGGGAGAGGGGAACCACCAGGACGGTGCGGCGGGCTTGATTGAGGGGAGATGCGCCCACCAGAACGCAGGGGCGAACTTTTTTGATTTCCGATCCCTGGGTCGGGTCCAGATTAACCCAGTACACGCTACCACGTTTCAGTTTCGATTCCGTCGCCAACAGTTACGTCCCAGTCAGCCATCTCGGCCTGGAGTTGCTCGTCCTGCTCCACGGCCAGGGCGCATTCATAGAGTTCCCGTTCCCGCCGGCGGACCTCTTCTTCCAGCAGGTCACCCACCACCTTGCTGCGTTGACGCGACGGGATGACGGCCTGCATTCTGGTATATAACTCATCCGATAATGAAATCAAGACCTTCACCGCGATTTCTCCCAATCCATAAGTGGATATAATATATCAGATATCTTAGCTAATCTCAAGCCTTTTTTCATAGAGAAAAGCAGCAATTTTATCTTATGGTCAATCCAGCCTCCCCTTGATCTTTAGAGCCTTTCCACCTTGACAGACTCTTGATAGGCGCTAAGATGAGAAAAAAAGTTCAGATTACCTATGCTGCACCTCCCATGAACCACTCATTATCTCCAACCTTCTATCGCCTGGGCCGCTGGTTCTGCCGCCAGACCGTGGGGCGCTATTGCGCCCTGTCGGTCCAAGGCCTGGAACATCTGCCGGCCCGGGGCCCGGCCATCATCTGTCCCAAGCACCAGCGCTGGGAAGATATCCCCCTCATCGGCATGGCGCTGCCGCCGCCCCTGCACTATATCGCCAAAGTGGAGCTGTTCCAGAAGCCCGTCGTGCGGGAGGTGCTGGGGGCCTGGGGCGGGGTGCCGGTGGACCGGCAAAACCCCAGGGCGACGCTCTCGTCCTTCCGGCGCCTGCTGCCGCTCTTGAACCAACGGGCTTTCATTGTGCTCTTTCCCGAAGGCACCTATGTCGTGGGCCGGGCCGGCCCCGGCAAGCACCGCCTGATTCAGTTGCTCCTCAAGTTGCAAGGGCAGGAGGGGCTGGGGTTCCTGCCCTTTGTCCCGGTGGGGGTGGCTTATGAGCCCCGGGGCCGGGGCTATACGGTGCACGTTAATCTGGGCCCGCCGCTCTTGGCGCCCGGACCCCGCCAGGCCCCGGCCTTGACCGACGCCCTCATGGATCGCATCGCCCGGTTGTCGGGGTTCTGAGACGCCGTCACTCCAAAATTTTTTTTTATGAAAAGATCTGGTCAGGGGTGATTTCTTAATGATAAACCTTGTTTTCCCGGCAGGCGTGGTAATATTTGTGCTTAAGAGAAAGGGTTTTTAATATCAGTATTTGCTGAAAGCTGAAAGCTGATTACTGATAGCTATTTTTGTCAGAGGTGAGACCATGAAACAAGGCTGGCAATTCCTGTCGCGCAGATGGTGGGTGGTCCATTTCCTGGGCTTTACCCTGGTCTACACCGCCGGGCGCCTGACCGCGACCCTCATGAAAGGGTAGGGCGATGAACCGCTGGCTTCCCTACGTGCTGTTTCCCCGGCCCGGCTGGTTTATCCTGCACGCGGCTGTCATCGCCCTGGTGTTCCTGCTGGGCTACTCAGTGAAGTTTTAGGGTGAACCCCATGCAAACCCAACGCGCCACCCTCTGGTGGGCCCTGGTGGCCCTAGCCGTGGGCGCCACGCTGCTGCATTACCGGATTCATACCCCGGGAGAAGACCCCACCGACCTGTGGCCCAACCTCTTTTCCCTCATCGACTTGGTGCTGGTGAGCGCCCTGTTCCGGTTCCGGTCCACCGCGCTGTTGGGGCTCCTGCTCAACAGCTTCCTGGCCTTCCTGGGGATCATCATGATGGCGGATTTCTCCCTTTCCGCCACCCTGGCGGGCCAGATCAAGGTCATGCCCGGACAAAACTTCTTCGGCTGGCTGCTGCTCACCACCTTCGCGGATATCATGATCGCCCTGGCCGACTTCCTGACCGGCCTGGCCCTCTACCGGGCCATCCTGGCGGAGAAGTAAGATGAGTTTTGGGGGGGGTTATGGTTAGGGGTCCCGAGGAGGAACTCGAGAAACTCAATTTTCTGCCCACCCATCCCATCGAGCTGAACGGCCTC
>JBKQVS010000067.1:0-13681 GCA_052139855.1 Desulfobaccales bacterium | reverse complement strand
GATCGAAGTTATGAAGCACCGCGATGATCGTGCGGTTCTCGGCGTGCCAGTTCTGGACCACGTCCAGGAGATCGGCCGTGGTCCGCGTGTCGATGGCGGTGAAGGGTTCATCGAGAAGAATGACGGGGCAGTCTTGGAGCAGCAGACGGGCGAACAGAACCCGTTGGAACTGTCCGGCCGACAGGTTGCCGATAGTTCGCCGCTCAAAACCTTCCAGACCAACCGACGCCAGGGCCTGCCTGGCTTGCTGCCAGTGCCCGGTTTTCATGCCGCCGAACATGCCGACGGCATGCCAGAGCCCCAGGGCCACGGTGTCCAGAACCGTGATGGGAAAGCTCCGGTCGATTTCCGCCTGCTGGGGCAGGTAAGCAATCTGGGCAGTCTTTAATCTCCCCAATTCGATACGGCCTCCCAGCGGGTGCAACAGGCCGGTAAGTCCCTTCAATAGGGTACTCTTGCCCGAGCCGTTCGGCCCCACCACCGCGGTCATCGATCCCGCCTCGAAGACACCGGAAAGGTGGTGGACGGCAGGATGCCCGTTATAGCCCAGGGTCAGGTCGTGCAGAATAATGGCATCCATCATAGCCAGCCGATGGCCCAGGCCAACGACAGCCAAAGAAGGGCGATGGCAGCCGCGGCATAAATCAGACGGACTTTGATGCTCCAGCCAAGCGGAGATGCAAGCACCTGCTCATGCTTTGGGCATTCCGGCAGAATTTTTTTCAAATGCTCACTCTTATCAAGGGGGGTATGCTTGTTGTTCATCGGAATGGAGTCCCGCAAGGAGCTACATTTCACCTCTATCGATCATCACCAGGATTTTAAGTGCAACCTGGTTGCTTTAATTTCAGGTATTTTCCCGGCACTTATGGCAGAGGCCCCCCACTCGAATGTCGATGTGGTCAGCCCGGTTCCCCACAGGCACCTGAAGTTCGGTCCACACGTGGGTCAGGGGCGCCGGGTCCAGGCATTGGACCTCCCGACAGGTGTGGCACTGAAAATGGGGATGGGGCGGACGGTGCTTACAGGCCAGTTCATAGTGGGACACCCGGCCCTCCAGGGAGAGGCGGCGCACCATGCCTCGCTGAGTAAAGTCCTCAAGAATGCGATACACAGTCACTTTGTTGACCCGGCGGCGGGAACGGATGCCCTCCATGATCTCCTGGGCACGTAGGGCCCGGGAAGAGTCGCCCAGGATCTCCAGTATGGTCAAGCGGATCGTAGTGGGCCTTACCCCTTCCCGAGTCAGCCACTGGAAAAAATCGCAATGATCACCCATGCCATAAGATATTCGAAAATCAACTGAGTTGCAATTAAATTTACAGAGGTTATGAGACAGGCTCGCCACCTGAGCCAAAAAGTTTCTGATCACCAAATTTCACCAAATTTTGAGCTGAAGTTAACTCACGGGAAAATGCAAGTTAGGGTGGCGGATCATTCCTAATATGTACAAAGTCAAGGTTTCTGATTTGCCAAGGGGACGCAGACTTTCCAAATAGTGCTTTTTTGCATTGGCAGGCAGGGCTCAGGAAAAAGCAGGCGTTCCCCTGGACAACCTCATAACCACTACCTATATGATGTAAAAAAAGCGGAGGTGGCTTATGTGGCGGATGCAACTTATCAGGATAGCGGGATTAATGGTGATGGTGCTGCTTCTGGCCTGCAACCAGGGGCAAACAGGCAACAAACCCTATGAAGCCCAGGATTTCAGCAAATTGAAAGGCATGCCCGGTTTTAGCGACAAGGCACTGGATATGCACTTCACTCTTTACCAGGGCTATGTTAAAAACGTCAATCTGCTGCTGGAGCAGCTCCAACAGATGGCCGCCCAGACCCAAACGGGAAGTCCGGCTTACGCGGAACTAAAGCGCCGCCTGGGGTGGGAATTTGACGGCATGCGGCTCCATGAGCTTTATTTCGGCAACTTGGGAGGCAAGGAGGCCTTAAAAAAAGACAGTAAGCTCATGAAGCGCCTGGAGGAGAACTTCGGGAGCTATGATAGTTGGGCCGCAGACTTCAAGGCCATCGGTGCCATGAGAGGTATAGGGTGGGTCGTGCTCTATGAAGACCCCAAAAACGGTCGGCTCATGAACGTCTGGATCAATGAGCACGACGTGGGGCACCTGGCAGGCGGGAACCCCCTTCTGATCATGGACGTCTTCGAGCACGCCTACCTGCCCGATTATGGGCTGAAGCGGGGAGATTACATCCAGGCTTTTTTCCAGAATATCAACTGGCCCGCGGTGGAAGCTAGGCTCGGGAAGTAGTCGAATTCCGCGGTGACAGTTTTGTGGGGTAAGCGATGCCTACCTTGCAGGGTGGCACAGACTGAATGGGGCGTCAGAGCTACTTTTTGCTCCAATGAAGATGTGTTGCAAATACAGGATATGAAATGGAAGGGAATTCCCATTTGGCCGCCTGAATGGTGTGTCTTAGACCAAGGATCGATCCTATTGAAGATAACGGTAGCCGAATATTATTAAAAGATTAATTTTCCCCTAAGCATCATAGACCACAGATGACCGGGCACCATTCGCCGCCTGACAACTCCAAGCCAGCACGATCCGGTAATGGTGATCCAAAGGAGGGTCTAATATTAATTGAAACATCGGATGTGGCAACTATCTCCGGCGGTTCAATGCGAGGTGCATTAGCAGGCACCTCGCCAAACCCGACAATTATCCCAAAAGATGGAAAATTGCAGTGCCGACCAAGTATTCTGGGGCGGGTCTGCTTGGGGGTGATAGGGCTGAGGGATGGAGATAACGAGGCCCCTGGGCTTCGGCCGGAAAGTGAAACTGGCGGGAAATCATGGAATGAAAGTCGATAATTCGCGGGACTATTCGCGTGAATCTCTTTCTCATGACGCCATTTCCTTGACCTTTCTGTCCTCTAACCCATGACAACCATGCGGTTTTAACCGGCCCCCGAGGTACATCGGCGTTCTCGTAGGGCGGTGACAAATGCTCGGCCACAAAGACCCGCAACAGACCTTTGCCGACCTGGAGGCAGGCAATACCCGGGCGGCCAATAAGATATTTGAGATTCTGAGACAACCGCCGAAGCGCTGGTGGCAGTTCTGGAGGAGGTAAAGATCGTAGCGACACTGAGTAGGTCGCTGAGTAGGTTTGATCGATACTGAGTGTTTTTTGAGGTTAATTTGGCTGGGATTCACCCATAAAACTCCGATAGATAAAGGGTTCACAGGCAGACAGGTTGCTTCGCATGTAGGAGGTCAGGGGTTCAAGTCCCCTCATCTCCACCACGCATCAAGAAGGAATTTCCAAAGGGTTGGCAATCGAAGGGTTGCCGGCCTTTTTTGCATTGCGAGCACGGTAAGGGATTATTTTTCTCCTGACCCTTGACTTAAGATAATCCTTGTTTATAATATATATAAATTTAGTATAGATTAGAATAGTTAACAGGTTGTCTGGGAGGGAGGTTATGAAATTCTTGGATCATTGCCGAGCGGACGCCACGGCCGACCTGGTGTACCGGGCTTGCCCGATGCATCTCCTGGAGCCGATGGAGTTAATCAAAGACCTGGAGAAGGGTCAGGTGCTGGAGATTTTAACGGATTATGACGGCGCCCTGGAAGACATCCCGGCCTGGTGCGCCAAACACGGGCAAGAATTCCTGGGCATCAGTGAAGATGCCTGCGACGATTGCTATAAGCTCTACATTAAGAAGCAATCCTGAGGATGCGCCATGAAACGAGCCTATATGGATCACGCGGCGGCCACGCCGGTCCGCCCGGAAGTTATGGAAGCCATGCTGCCTTTTTTTGTGGAACGGTTCGGCAACCCCTCGGCGGTTTACGACCTGGGGTCGCAAATCAAAGCGGTCATGGAAGAGCAGCGCGGCAAGGTGGCCCGGTTCATCGGGGCCGGAGACGATGAAATCATCTTCACCTCCTCCGGGGCCGAGGCCAACAACCTGGCCATCAAGGGATTGGCCCAGGCGACTTTTCAGAAACGAGGCAGACACCTGATTGTTTCGGGCATCGAGCATCACTCGGTGCTCAATTCGGCCAGGTTCCTGGAGAAGTTTTTCGATTTCGAAGTGACCTTCCTGCCGGTGGACCATTACGGCCGGGTTGACCCGGAACGTCTCCAAAAGGCCCTTACGCCGGCCACGGTCATGGTTTCCATCGGCCACGGGAGTAATGAGATCGGCACGCTGCAGGACATCCCGGCGCTGGTGGCGGTATGCCGGGCGGCAGGAGTCCCGTTTCACACCGATGCGGTGGCTACCGCGGGGCAGGTGCCGGTGAATGTCAAAGAGTTGGGGGTGGATTTGCTGACGATTTCCGGGCCGGCCCTGGGGGCGCCCAAAGGGATCGGGGCGCTGTATTTCCGCAACAAACTGCGCCTGGTGCCCCAGCTGAACGGCGGCATTCAAGAAAACGGCAGGCGGGGCGGGACTGAGAACATCCCCGGCATCGTGGGCCTGGGAAGGGCGGCGGAGTTAGCCGGGCAGGAGTTGGATGGGAAAGCGGTCTATCTGGCGAAGCTGAGGGACCTGCTTATTGCCGGAGTCAGGCAGAAGGTTCCCGAGGTCGTGTTTACCGGCCATCCGGAAAAGAGACTGCCGGGGCATGCGAGTTTCTGCTTTGAAGGCATTGAGGGCGAGGCCTTGATTTTTCTGTTGAGCAGCCAGGGGATTTATGCCAACACGGGTTCCGCCTGCGCCTCGAAGGCGCTGAAGACCTCGCCGGTCCTGGGGGCCATCGGGGTCAAGCCGGAAGTGGCCCAGGGCTCCCTGGTGTTTACCCTGAACCGCACCAACAGCGAAGACGAGGTGCAGCACGTCCTGGCGCACCTGCCCGGGGCAGTGGAAAGACTGCGGTCCTTCTCGCCGGTCTGGCGGAAGAAGATGGCCGAGGCCGCGGGGACTTGACGATGAAACTCTCCACCAAGAGCCGTTACGGCACCCGCCTGATGCTGGATATGGCCCAGCATTATGGTGACGGCCCGGTGCATCTGGCCACGGTGGCCAAGCGGCAGGGAATCTCGGTAAAATACCTGGAACAGATTATCATTCCGCTGAAGAAGGCCAATTATATCCAGAGTGTGCGCGGCCCCAAAGGCGGCCATCAGCTGGCCAAGCCCCCGGAGGAGATTACGGTGGGGGAGATCGTGGCCTTGCTGGAAGAGGGAACGACCCTGGCGGAGTGTGGGGACAACCCCATGAGCTGCGAGCGGTCCCCGGACTGCGCCACCCGCACCATCTGGCAGGAAGCGGCCCAGGCCATGTTTGACAAGTTGCAATCCATTACTCTAGCCGATCTGTTGCGGCGGGATAAACTTAAAAAACCAGGAGCATGACCATGTATAGCGACATCGTGATGGACCATTTTACTCATCCCCGTAATACCGGGGTGATCGAAGATGCCGATGGTATCGGTGAGGTGGGTAATCCCGTGTGCGGGGATATGATGACTTTCTATATCAAGGTGAAAGATAACCGCCTGGAAGACGTGAAGTTTCAGACCTTCGGCTGCGTGGCGGCCATCGCGGTGTCGAGCATGGTGAGCGAGATGGCCAAAGGCAAGGACCTGGAGGAGGCGAAGAAGATCACCAATAAACAGGTGGCCGAGGTCCTGGGGGGCCTGCCCCCCAATAAGCTGCACTGCTCCAATTTAGGGGCGGAGGCGCTGGGCCTGGCCATCAAGAATTATCAGGAGAAAGGACAGGCAAAAGCCTGAGGATGATCAATCACGCGGCCGGAGAGGTATGGGCCGGCTGAAAGCGGCGAGACGCGCCGGGGTCCCGGATGGCAACCTACCTCTCTTGGCGGCTGCGGGAGACGGTTAAAAATTATCGTGCAGGGTGAAGGCCGGGGTAATTTTATGCCCGCCGAATTTGCCGACGGCGTCGAAGGCACAGCCGGCTGAACAGGCCCATTTTTTCGTTATAAAATACGGTCCGTCCCGCCCGTTTCCCATGGGGCCGAGCCTAGCCAGGCTGCGGCCCCTTTTCGTTTTGCGGGGGCCATGGTTCCGGCCGGCGGGGCCTGATTACTCCTCCAGGCCGAGATAGGGCACAGAGTGCTTCAGGTGGTTCTGGAAATTCTCCCGGTAGGCCCGGGTGAGGTCGGGCAGGTCATCCAGGATCAGGAGATTTTCGGCGTTCTTGTTTTCAGCCGCCTGGGTGAAATTAAAGGAGCCGGTAATCACCACCCGGTCGTCGATAATCATGATCTTATTGTGGGCGATGGCATGTTTGTCGTCGATGAACACGGGGATGCCCAGGTTGCGCAAAAAGGTGGCGGCGGAATATTTCTGGCTCCGGTTGGACTTGTCCAAGACGGCGCTGATCCTGACGCCGCGCTTATGGGCCCGGATCAAGGCCTGGGCGATGGGCTGGCTGGTGAAGGAGTAGGCCTGGAGGAGGATTTCGGTTTTGGCCTGGTTAATCTGGCCGAGGATGGCGTCGGTGCAGCCACCATGGGGGGAGAAGTAGACCCGGATGGACCCGGCCTGGGCCAGGCCGCAGGTTAACCCGAGGAACAGGATCAACCACAAGAGAGGAAAGGCTTTTTTCTGCATGGCAGGTCTCCGGTTGGGGTGAGGCGGCGGCGTGCCCCAGTCAGGGGCGCCGGTTCATCCGGCCCCAGGCGCGGCCCGCTACTGCACCTGCATTTGGGGGCGGGGGACATTCACCCCGGGGCGGTTGGGAAGAGATTTTCCCTGGGCGCCCTGGCCCGGCAGCGGCCGGGGGGGACCGTCCCGGAGGGCCAGAATCCGGAAGCCGGGCACGGCAAAATTGATGTTCTGGCCTCTCACCTGAAACGTGGCGATGCCGATGACCTGGCCTTTCATATTGACCACCGGCCCGCCGCTGGAGCCGGGAGCAATGGGGGCGGAGATTTGCAGGAATTCCCCCCGGTCGCGGACGGTGCGGATGGCCGACACCAGCCCCTCGGTGACGGTGTGCTCCAGGCCCAGAGGGCTGCCCAAGACCACGACGCGCTCGCCCACTTCCGGCCGGTCGCCGCTCACCGGCAAGTAGTGGGGGGGGCCGCCGGGGAGGTTTACCGCCAGCTTGACCAGATCGGCCTTGGGGTCGTCGGCCACCATCTCCGTCAAGGGGTAAACCTCGCCCCTGGACAGCTTCACTTCGGCCCGGGCCACCCCGTTGATGACGTGCAGATTGGTGATGAGGTGGCCTTCCGGGTCGATGAAGACACCGCTCCCTATACGGATGACTTTGCCGGCGGCATTGAACCCGGCCACGGTGACCACCGCGGGCAGCACCCGTTTAATCAGTTCGGGGAGGGCGTCCTGGGCCCGGGCCGCGCCGAGACCGGCCACCGACAAGCACAGGCAAAGAACAGCGGCGGCGGCCGCGCTGCGGCGCTTCAGCATCAGAACCACCCGAACAGAAAATGCGGCTGAGGCGATAATCGGCGAATCGTTTTCATCTTCTTGAGATTCTTACCTAAGTTGCCGCGGTTTGGCAATCCATTTTCCGGTTCTCTCAGGCGTATACCGCTTCTGTCAAAAAATGGTAAGCTGGGGAGGGGTTGGGGAGTTTCGCCGGTTCCCTTAAAATTGGTATATCATTCCCTTTATGGGGGTTGGGGGAGAGGGTTTGGGGCAGGCGGCAGGGGCCGTCGGCCCCTGGCCCCCTCTCCCAAAAGCTTTTCTCAGAACACATGAATTCTTAATGAGGTGGCATGCGTATCATCGGGCATCTGGATATGGACGCCTTTTTCGCGGCCATTGAAGAACGGGACCACCCGGAATTGAAAGGGCGGCCGGTGGTGGTGGGGGCCGACCCGGCGGGCGGCAAGGGCCGGGGGGTGGTGGCCACCGCCAACTACCCGGCCCGGGTTTACGGCATCCATTCGGCCATGCCCATTTCCCGGGCCTGGCAACTGGCGGAAGCGGCCCGGCGCCGGGGGCGGCCGGCCACGGCCTTCGTGCGGGGCTCGCACCGGAAGTACGGCGAGGTTTCGGGGCGGATCATGGCCATCCTGCACCATTTCGCCCCGCTGGTGGAGGAGGCCAGCATCGACGAGGCCTACCTGGACCTGAGTTTCGCCGGGTCCTTTGAGGCCGCGGCGGAGATTTGCCGCAAGATTAAAGCCGAGATCGCGGCCAAAGAACGGCTCACCGCGTCCATGGGCCTGGGTCCCAACAAGATGGTGGCCAAGATCGCTTCGGATTTTCAGAAGCCCGACGGCCTGACGATAGTCACGGCCGAGGCGGCGGAGGCCTTCCTGGCGCCCCTGGCGGTGCGGAAAATCCCGGGCATCGGCCCCAAGACCGAAGAGAGCCTGGCGCGCCTGGGGATCAAGACCGTCCAGGATTTAAAGAGATTTACGCCGGAGGAACTGCGGGAAAAATTCGGCAAGTGGGGCCCGTCACTCTATGAGCGCATCCGGGGCCGGCACGACAGCCCCCTGGTGACCGAGTGGGAACCTAAATCCGTGGGAGAACAAGAGACCTTCGCCCAAGATACCCGGGACCTGGACTTCATCTTCCAACGCCTCTGGTTCCTGTCCCGGGAAGTGCACCGGCGCCTCACGGCCGAAGGTTTTACGACCTTCCGCACCGTGGTGACGACGGTGCGCTTCGCGGATTTCGAGACCTTTACCCGCTCCTACACCCTACCCCACCCCGCCCCTTCTCTCCAAACCCTGATCTTCCACGCCATGAAACTGCTCATGCCTTTCCTGGACCGCCGGGATAACCCACGGAGCAAACTCATCCGCCTCATCGGGGTGCGGGTGGAGAAGCTGGGAAAGGAGTGAAAAAGGATTTTGGGGGGAGGGCCAGGGCTTCCATAGTCTGGAGGCTTGGGGTGGGTTATTAGGTCAAAAAGAGAAGAGGGTTTCTAGGGAGGAAAATCTGCGAAAAATTTCCTTCTGATGCTGGTAATTCATGAAATTATACTTTAAATATAATATATAATACCGTCAATTAGGAGTCTTTTGGGGTCAGGACGCCCAGAAGCCCCTATTGAACCATTTGGCCGCTTATATTGATGAACTCGTGCTACCTCTTGATTATTGGAATCCAGGTATGTTAAAAACTGGCTATGGGTACACAATGGTTGCCCTGAAGTTAATGGGGCTGGGTGCTTATCTGCTTCCATCCTAGCGCGCAATTCTCCGGAGCGAAGGCGTTCCCAGAAACAGCCACTATTAAACATCCGCTGAAGTTCTTTGGAAGAAACGCGCTTTTTGGGGAAAGAGGTCTTCATACTTGAATCCATCACTTGAGAATGAAATTCGTGATAAATTGGCAAGTTATCTTCTAGAGGAGATTTCTCTAGAAGATTTTGTGGACTGGTTTGTTCCTACATCATGGAATGTTGCGCAATGCACAAACCAAAACGCTATCAATTTAGTTTATGAAATTGAACTTTGGCTCGCTGAATATTCTGATGGGCACTGGAATGAACATGAATTAAAAAACCATCTTAGGCAATTGGTTACAAATTATAGGATTGATTTAGAATATGGTCCTATTATTGTAGTTAATTCTAATGCACAGCCGTTATTGTTTGCGTCTTTTGATATATAATGCTCAAAGGCATGCGCGTAAATAATTTATCATTTAACATTACATCAAACCAATATAATCCTTCCTCCGTTGCTTCAAAAGCATAACCTATATTAACATTGGCCCCCTTGTCGGCTCCCTCAAGTAGAATAGGAACAGAGAATACTGGCAATGCTTTTCCAGATGGGGTATTTGGTTTAATTCTTAATTCACTTTTCCCCTTAGCGTCCCCAGACTTAAAGCCAATTAAGATTGACATTTGAACCTTAAAAGAAGGCATTTTGTCTGGAACATCTTCCCCGACCACAGTATGAATGAACCGGTCTATAATGCGGATTGCGCTTAAAACTCCATCTTTTTCTTGAAGCACTCGTTCACAAAAAAGCGCAACTGCCAGAAAAGGGCCACCTATACCATCTTTCATACTATTTTCCTCCTGGTACCAATCAAAAAATCCAATACCATAATCAGTCCTTTTTTACAAGATAATAACCCCATGCTACTCTTTCCCACTAAGATATCTAAAGTATATTAACCAAGGGGGGCAAAAATCGAGGGCGACCGGTTTATGGCGGCCCCAAACGAAAGCGGACTCGCAGGTCCACCACTACGGGAAAATGAAGCGGCAGGCACTGAGGTTGGCACCTATAGATAAAAAGGAGGGCCGCTGGCGGCCCTCCTTTTGCTTATGCTTACGGGATTGGGGTGGGGGTTTGGGGGAGGGGAAAGGGCTTTCGCCCTTTGCCCCTCCCCCAAGTTCATTCAGCCCTTACCACCCCGTGGTCAGGTAGTCGTGGATGGAGTTAGAGGCCTGGCGGCCGGCGCCCATGGCCAGAATAACGGTGGCGGAGCCGGTGACGATATCGCCGCCGGCCCAGACCCGGGGTTTCATGGTCTTGCCGGTCTTGGGGTCGGCGACGATGTAGCCCCACTTATTCAAGGCCAGGCCCGGGGTGCTCTTGGTAAGGAGCGGGTTGGAGCCGGAGCCGATGGAGATGACCGCGGTGTCGATTTCCACGATGAACTCGGAGCCCGGGATGGGCACGGGGCGGCGGCGCCCGGAGGCGTCGGGTTCGCCCAGTTCCTGGCGCAGGCATTCCACGCCGGTGAGACGGCCGGTGGCCTCGTCGCCCAGGAAGCGCAGGGGGTTGGTGAGCAGCAGGAACTCGACGCCTTCTTCCTCGGCGTGATGGACTTCGGCGCCGCGGGCCGGCAGCTCGTCATGGGAACGCCGGTAGATGATATAGGAATGGTCGGCGCCCAGGCGCAGGGCGGTGCGGGCCCCGTCCATGGCCACGTTGCCGCCGCCGAAGGTGGCGACGTTTTTGCCCTTGACGATGGGGGTGTCGTAGTTGGGGAAGTCGTAGGCCTTCATCAGGTTGGCCCGGGTGAGGTACTCGTTGGCGGAGTAGACCCCGATGAAGTGCTCGCCGGGAATTTTCAGGAACACGGGCAGTCCGGCGCCCACGCCCAGAAAGACGGCGTCGAAGCGTTCCAGCAATTCGTCCACGGTCTCGGAGCGGCCGATGACGGAGTTGACCTCAATCTTGGCTCCCATTTTCTCCAGGAAATTACATTCCTGGGCGACGATGGCCTTGGGCAGCCGGAATTCGGGGATGCCGTAGAGCAGCACGCCGCCGGGGCCGTGCAGGGCCTCAAAGATCGTTACTTCATGGCCCTTCTGGATCATGTCGCCGGCCACGGTGAGGCCGGAGGGACCGGCGCCGACCACGGCCACCTTCTTGCCGGTGGGCTCGGGCTTGGGGGGCAGGATCTGCTGGCCGTGCTCGCGCTGGTAGTCGGCGGCGAAGCGCTCGAGGTTGCCGATGGCCACCGGGGCGTCTTTTTTGCCGACGATACACATGCCTTCGCACTGGACTTCCTGGGGGCAGACCCGGCCGCACACCGCGGGCAGGGAATTTTTCTCCCAGAGCTTGCGGATGGCGCCTTCAAAGTCGCCTTCTTTGATCTTGGCAATGAACTGGGGTATATCGATTTCCACCGGGCAGCCCTGTTTGCAGCGGGGGTCCTTGCACTGGATACAGCGCTGGGCCTCCAGCATGGCCAGTTCAACGGTGTAGCCGAAGGGCACTTCTTCGAAGTTGCGGGCCCGGATCTCGGGTTTCTGCTCCGGCATCTTTTGCCTGGGGATCTTTTCTTTTTTGGGGGCTTTTTCTTCTTCCGACATTATCCTTCTCCTCCTGGCTTACCTGCCTTTACGGGTAATTTCTTAGCTGCAACAGGAGCATTTCCCGGTGCCGTGACATGCTTTGAACTGGTCGTAGGCGACCTTTTCCTCGATCATATAAGAGCGCAGGCGCAGATTGAGTTCATCCCAATCGACGGCGTGGCCTTCAAACTCGGGCCCGTCGACGCAGGCGAACTTCATCTGGTCGCCGACTTTCACCCGGCAGCAGCCGCACATGCCGGTACCGTCCACCATGATGGGGTTGAGGCTCACCAGGGTTTTGACGCCAAATTCCTGAGTGACCTTGCAGCAGAACTTCATCATGGGCACGGGGCCGATACAGACTGCCAGGCTGATGTCTTTATGCTTTTCCAGGGTTTCCCGGAGCTTTTCGGTGACGAAGCCCTTATGGCCGTAGGTGCCGTCGTCGGTGCAGATCATGAGCTCATCGGAGGCGGCCTTCATCTTGTCTTCCATGATGAGCAGGTCCTTGGAGCGGGCGCCGATGACGGAGTAAACGTAGTTGCCCACCTGCTTCAGGCCCCGGGTGATGGGGTGGAGGACGGCGATGCCGGTGCCGCCGCCGACGCAGATGACTTTGCCCACCTTTTCCAGGTGGGTGGGCTGCCCGAGGGGGCCGATGACGTCCAGGTAGGACTGGCCCTTCTGAAGGGTTTTGAAGAGGGCGGTGCTTTTGCCCACCACCATATAGATGATGTTGATCAGGCCCTTGGCCGGATCGGTGTCGGCCATGGTCAGGGGGATGCGTTCCCCTTTCTCATTGGCGCGCAGGATGACGAACTGCCCCGGTTTGGCCTTGGCCGCGATCTTGGGGGCTTTGATCCAGTTGCTGATGATGGTGCCCTGGGCCATTTCGCTGCGTTCCACTATCTCGAACATACGAAACTCTCCTCACTTCAGAAAATTTATGGATGCCGCCGTGGTCTTGGGGGTGCACGGCCGGGTAAGGCCGCCCCGCCGGACGCGAACCTTAAGGCGCGCGGTCCAGGCGGCTCCTGTCTGAACCTACCTTGGTCGTTGCTATATCGGATGTTTTTTACCACGGGGAGGGGGAGGGACGCAAGTGATAAATATCACAAACCGGTAAAAATTGCGGCGACCTGAGCAGCGGGCCGCCTGAGATCGGGCGCGGGGATTAAAAAAACCGGCTTCCTCTGGCGCAGGGCCTGGGGAAGCCGGTTGGGCTATCATCGTATGGGGCGCGGTGCGCACCCTACATTTTACTTAGAACAGGCCGGTGACTTTGCCGGTCTTCACATCCACGTCCACCCGCCGGAAGGCCGGGTCGGAGCTGGTGCCGGGCATCAGCGAGATGGCGCCGCAGACCGGGCAGATAAACTTGGCGCCGCTGTAGATCAAGAAGTCGCGCACCGGCAGCCGCCAGCCTTTGGGGGTCCCCTTCTTGGTGGGATCGGCGGTGAGGCTCAAGTGCGTCTTCACCATCATGGTGGCGAATTCGTTGTACTTGGGGTCCCCTTCGAACTTTTTGGCCTTGGCCATGGCTTCGGGGGCGAAGTCCACGCCGTCGGCGCCATATACTTCCTTGGCGATCAGCTCAACGCGCTTCCGCAGCGGCAGCTCGTTGGGATAGAGGAACTTGAAGTCGTTCTTCTCTTTGCAGGCATCGATGACGGCGTCGGCAAACTCGAGAGCGCCTTCGCCGCCGAACTGCCAGTGCTTGGATACGGCCACCCGGGCGCCTTCCGCCTCGCAGGCCCGGCGAATCACATCGTGCTCTTCCTTAGAATCGAAATGGAAGGCGTTGATGCAGACCACCGGGTTGATGCCGGCCTTTTTGATGTTGCGGACGTGGTGCACCGCGTTCTGCACGCCCTCTTCCAGCCATTTCAAGGTCTCTTTCCCGGAGGAGAAGTATTCTTTGGGGACCGGTTTGCCCGGCGGGCACGGCAGGGCGCCGGCGTTGACCCCGTGGTGCTTCAGGCCCCGGACGGTGGCGG
>JBKQVS010000066.1:0-13270 GCA_052139855.1 Desulfobaccales bacterium | reverse complement strand
CCCGGAAGTCGCGATCGTCAGCGGCAAGCTGGAAGATTCGTTGTTCAACGCCGTCGAGGAAGCCGGTGAAAGCGCCGAAGTGGCCAGATAGCCCCTGCCCCCTCCCCACACCCCTCCCCCAACCCCTTAAGGGTGACTGAAAGATAGACCACGGCGGGCCAACTGGCCCCGCCGTGGTCTATCCCTAACAGGGGGTTGGGTGGGGAGTTTGAGGGGAGGGCGGGGAAATTGACTTCCCCCGGCCCTCCCCTCAACTTTCTCAATCCATTAGCTCAACAAAGCTTTCGATAGACGGGAAGTCCGGGTGGGATTCGGCGTCTTGGCGTGAGCTGGATTTGGCCTTGAAGTAGGGGTATTTGATGCCGAAGGTGCGGGCGGCGGCCAGGGCCTCGGCGTTATCGTCCACCAGCAGGGCCTGGTTGGGGGCGAAGCGCAAGCGGTCGTGCAGGATCTCCCAGAAGCGCACTTCCTCCTTGGGGCTGCCCAGGTCAAAGGAAGAAACCACTTCGTCGAAGTAGCCCAACAGTCCCGTGTGGTTCATCTTGAGGCTCAGGGTCTTGTAGTGGGCGTTGGTCACCAGGGCCACCCGTTTCTCTTTGCGCCGCAGGAATGCGAGAAAACCTTCCGTGTCCGGGTGCACCTCGATGAGGTGGCGGATACCCTCCTTGAGGGCCGGGATATCCAATTCCAGTTCCCGGGACCAGAAATCGATGTCCGTCCAGTTGAGGGTGCCCTCCTCGCGCCGGTAGCGGGCGAAGACCAGGTCCCGGGCCAGGGCCAGGTCCATGGCCTGCCGCCGGGCGTACTCTTCCGGCACCAGAGTCTCCCAGAAATAATCGTCGAAGTGTTTGTCCAGGAGGGTGCCGTCCATGTCCAGAAGCACCCAGGTTATGTCGTCCCAGGGAAATGCCATTCAGGTTCCTTTCTTAACAGAGGTCGGGGCGGGTTTTACACCCGCCCCGAGGCGTTTTCAGGAGCAGCGATTTTTATGGCGGCTACGGGCCGCAGAGAACAACTGTGCGGGGATGGTCCAGGGTCCAAGCACCCCGCGGGGCTATCCCCGGCTGGTTAATAGACCTCCGGGGCTGCGTCCCTTTCCAGGTCATCGAAACGGGTAAACTTGGCCTCGAAGTGCATCTTCACCGTGCCGATGGGCCCGTTGCGCTGCTTGCCGACAATGACCTCAGCGATGCCCTGGTTTTCGGCGTTGTCCTTGCGGTAGACCTCGTCCCGGTAGATGAACATGACCACGTCGGCGTCCTGCTCAATGGCGCCGGATTCCCGCAAGTCCGACAGTTGGGGGCGCTTCCGTTCCCGCTTCTCGGGCTCGCGGCTGAGCTGGGACAGGGCGATGACCGGCACGGCCAGTTCCTTGGCCAGGCCCTTCAGGGAGCGGGAGATCTCGGAGATCTGCTGCTCCCGGCTGGAGAGCTCGGCCCGCCCCTGCATGAGTTGGAGGTAGTCAATGACGATCAAGCCCAACTTGCCGTCGGCCTTGAGGCGGCGGGATTTGGCCCGGATGTCCAGGACGGTGGCGGCCGGGGTATCGTCGATATAGATGGGGCAATCCAGGAGAATTCCCGCGGCTTCCTGGAGCTTGGTCCACTCCTGGCCGGTGAGGAAGGCGGCCCGGCGAATCTGGGAGGCGTCCACCCGGCCCTCGCTGCTGAGCAGGCGGCGCACCAATTGCTCCTTGGACATTTCCAGGGAAAAGAAGGCCACCGGCACCGGCGGGACGGACTGGCCGCCGCCGCTGCGGCGCCCGTAAGCGGCATTAAAGGCGATGTTCAGGGCCAGGGCAGTCTTGCCCATGGACGGCCGGGCCGCCAGGATGATCAGGTCGCTGTTCTGGAACCCGGCGGTGTAATTGTCCAGGTCGGTGAAGCCGCTGGTCACCCCGGTGAGGGAGCCGTCTTTCCGGCCCCAGATGGCCTCCAGGGTGGCGATCTCGGTGTCCACCAGGGCACTCAGGGGAGAAAAGCCCGGGCGCACCTTGGATTCGGCCACCTGGAAAATCCGGTGTTCGGCGTGGTCCAGGAAATCGGCGACGTTTTCCACCGGGGCCAGGCAGGCGGCGGCGATTTCCTGGGTGCAGTCCAGCAGGCGGCGCAACACCGACTTGTCGTGCACCAGGCCGGCATAATATTCGGCGTTGGTGGCGAACCCCACCTGTTCGCTCAAGCCCGCCAGAAACACCGGCCCCCCCGCCCCCTCCAACTGGCCCCGCTCTTTCAAGAGGGCGGTGACGGTCACCAGGTCCACCGGCTCGCCCCGGCCGTAGAGGTCCAGCATGGCCTTAAAGATGCGGCCGTGGGCCTCCCGGTAGAAATCCTCGGGCACAATCAGATCGGCGATGCGGTCCATGACCTCCGGCCGCACCAGGATGGCCCCCAGCACCGACTGCTCGGCCTCGGGGTTGGCCGGGGGGGTGTAGCCGGCGGGGGTGGCAGCCTCCGCCGCGGCAAAACGCCTGTTGGTTTGGGCCATAGGGTGCTTCCTTCGATGCTGAAACCTTGGTGTTTAGGGAAAATTGTGAATCTATTGAAACATGAAGTGATGGAAAATCATAATGGATTTCTTTGAAGGAATGCAAAGGAGCCATGAACCCATGGAAGGCGATGGGAGGAAACCGGAAACCACAGTCTGGTGCAAGTTTCACTTTTATTAAAAGGAGTTAGCGTAGTAAGAACGCTGACGGCTAACTCACAATTCCCTTTCCCCATGAGCAAAAGAGGGGTAAGGGATATTTCCCAATAAATTTGGGATCATAGGATAGGCGGATTACTGGCGCCCGCCAATTTTATTTCTTACGGGGTGGGGGTGGAGGTTTGGGGGAGGGTCAGGGGGCGTGGGCCCCTGGCCTCCCCCCCCAAAAGGTTTTTTAAGCGCTTTCGGGCACCACGGCCACGGTGATCGTGGTCTGGACTTCCGGGGCCAGGCGAAGGGTGACTTCGTAGGTGCCCAACTGCTTGATGGGTTCCGGCAGGTCCAACTGCTTTTTATCGACAATAAAGCCCTGAACTTCGAGGGCGTCGGCGATCATGGCCGCGGTGACGGAACCGTAGAGACGGTCCTCCTCAGCCACCCGCTGGGCGATGGTGACGCTGGCCCCCTCCAGGTGGGCCACCTGGGCTTGGGCTTTTTCCCGGGCCGTGGCCTGGGTCTGGAGATACTTGACCTTGGCCCGTTCCACCGTGGCCAGATTGCCCGGGGTGGCTTCCATGGCCTTGCCCTGGGGGATCAGGTAATTACGGGCGTAGCCCCGGGCGACGTCCACGACGGTGCCCATGGCCCCCAATGGGGTAATATCTTCAGTCAGGATGACCTTTACCATAAATTCCTCCTCAGGCATCTTTGGGCTGATGCAAGCGGCGAAAATCCAGCCACAGATCCATCAACCCCAAGGTGATAATCAAGAAACAAAACGGGTTCAGGAACAGCAAGGGGTAGCCGATCATCCTTAGCAGGCGCGGCAACCCCAGGCGGTGGAACCAGGTGGCCACTACCGCCACTCCCTGGCAAAAATAGAGCACCGCCACCACAATGAGCAGATTGAGTCCGAAGAACCCCGCCCCGGCCACCGGCACCAGCAGGAGGCAACCGGCTCCCAGCAACACAAATATCAGCCACTCCGGGGCCGCCCAGTGATAGAGCGGCGGATCGGCTTCGCCCCATCCCAGGAGAAAGATCACCTGCCGGGACAGGACGACGTTCAGCCAGGCAACCAGGGCCATGTTGGTGACCAGCAACCCCGGCAGGAGACGCTGCAGCAGGGCCTCCATCTGAGCTGGGGCCACGCCCGGGACCAGGGGGCCCGCAGCGCCACCATTGGTGTTCCCCAGGACCTTGCGCACGGAGTCCATGACCTCGGCGCTCTTTTGAACCAGCAGGTCATGGGGGGCCAGGCCTAGATAGACGGCCTGCCCGAGAAAAACCAGCACCGCGCCCACGGACAAGGCCGCCACCGTCAACAGGATGGCCTGGGGCGCCGCCACTCCCCGGCACTGCAGGCCGGCCAGCAGCACCCCCATGAGCAGCAGATTAAAAAAACCCAGGTTTTGCCAGACGGTTTCCAGAACGGGGTGCAGGCAGAAGATGGCCGCGGCGGCGACCAGGGCCACCGTGAGGGCCGCCAACTCCCCGGAACGCCAGCCGGCCACCAGAACCGGCAGCGGTGCCAGGACGCCCACCAGCAGGTAGGCCAGGGGATGAAGCTGGGCCCCCAGGAAACCTATAAGCAGGGCGCCCAGGCAGAGGCACCAGATGGAGAGACCCCGGCCCATGGATTACCGCCTACCCCAGCCCTCACGTAATGGGGACTTGGGGGGTATAGGCAATCAGGGCCAGGAGCCGGGCCTGCTTGATGGCCCGGGTGACCCGGCGCTGATGGCGGGCGCAGTTCCCCGAGATGCGGCGGGGAATGATCTTGCCCCGCTCCGTGACAAATTGTCTCAGGGTGTTGACATCCTTGTAATCAATGGGCAGATTGGCGTCCACGCAAAAACGGCAGACCTTGCGGCGGACGTAAAATTGCTTCCGTTTGCGGCGAGGCATGACAGGCACGGATTATTCCTCCTTGGCAGGGGCGGCAGGTTCTTCAGGGGCGGCGGCTTCCACCGGGGCAGCTTCCGCCGGGGCGACTTCCACCGGGGCGGCGACTTCTACCGGAGCCGCGGCTTCGGGCTCGGCCGGCGGCGCGGCCGCCTTGGCCTTGGCCGCGATCTCGGCCTGGAGAACCTCCAGATTCACCTTGTCCGATTTCTTGGTGGTGAGGTAGCGGATGATGCGGTCGTCGATCCGGTAGTTGCGTTCCAACTCCTTAACCGTCTCGGACGTCCCGGCAAAATCGGCTAACACGTAATAGCCCCGGATGGTGCCTTGGATTTTGTAGGACAGCTTACGCCGGCCCCACTCATCCAGCCCCACTACGGTTCCACCTTGGGAGGAGATAATCTTGGAAAACTTGTCGATGGCGGATTTTACTTCTTCATCGGGGAGGTCGCCATTCACCACCCAGATCGATTCATAGCGGCGCATTCTTCCTCCTTATGGTCTCATGGCCCTGGTACGCGCTGGCCCAGGACAAGGAAGGGTAAAGTTATTATTTATCAGAAGGAAACAGGCTTGTCAATGGAAAGGCAGGAGGATAGTGGGTTATTTTGAAAATCCCAACTAGAATCCCTTTGAGGGACATTTTTTTTAATGGTTTTCCTTGTTCTGGAATCTTCCATACGTTTATATATATATTCCTCTCAGAGATTGACACAGAGAAACTGACGCTTAATTTTTAAATTGACACTATGTGCCTATTCCGTGTAAAATTCATTAAAAGGGTGATTTATGACAAGCTTATTCCTTTTCGGCAGTTTTGGTTTTTTTGAAGGCATGGCCAGGGTGCTTGATTTGGGTAGCACCATGGTAATGTATAATGAGTCCTCGACACCCCAGGAAGCTGATATTCAAGCTTTATATTCTGATTGGCAAGCTGTTGGCAATGATCTAGAAAATGCTATGAGGTCATATGGCCAAGAACAGAAAACCGTATAAACCCCCTCAGACTACCGCAGCTCCCCCAAATCCCCATCCCGCAAAAATTGCTCATGCTCAATTGATTACCCGTTCTGCGCCTTTGCCTCCTCCTTCAGAATTAGAAGAATATGAACGTGTATTAGCGGGATCCGCTGAACGAATCTTTACAATGGCAGAGAGCCAATCAAATCATAGACAAGGATTAGAGAATAAGGCACTTTCTATAGAAGGTAGAAATAGCATTTTAGGGATTATCTCAGCATTAATAATCGGTGTCGTCGGTCTCTCAATTGCTGGTTTTTGCGTTTATACTGGCCATGATACGGCTGGAGCGGCCCTTGGGGGAACTACATTAGTTTCTCTTGTAGGGACATTTATTTATGGAACCCGTCAACGCCGAATTGAGCGCGAACAAAAATATCTAGCCTCCACGAAAAATCGCTGATAAATTGCTTTAATCCAACAAAGCCGCAATCTCTTTCAAGCTCCAAACATGATCTGAAACCCCTGCCTCCATTGCCGGGGTCACTCTCAGGCTCTTATGGATTCTACCGAAATTTTAATACGTGAAATGCAGGGAAACCGCGTGGGTCAGGTTCTCAACCTTTTTTGAAAAGCCATTGGTAAGCCGGGTAAACCGGCGCATAAACATTCTCATGGAGAGGTTCTGGCGGCAGGAGAAACCCGGGGAAATTCTTTGCCTTTAGACGGAATTTCCCCGGGTCCTCCGGGGTCGGGGCGCTAGCGCACGCTAAACGACGCCTCCCGCTCCGAGGTGCCGTAGCTGCTCATCAAACGGGTGACCACGGTATAGACGCCGGGGGTGGCGTTGTTGGGCAGGGAATACGTCACATTGTCCTGGTAGCTGCCGTTGCTGTTGGTCACCTGGGTCTGGTAAGGCGAGCCCACCAGGCTGCCTTGATACCGGATCTCCCGCACCAGGGTGGCGGACACCGGCCCATTTTCCGGGGTCAGAATGGTGTAATTGGCGCTCAGCATAACCTGCTGCCCCGGGCTGACCGTGGAGGGAGAAGCCATGACGTTGTCCACGCTGACCACGTTGCCCTGGCCCTGGTAGTTATACGCCTGGGCCGCATCCTGGGACGAGCGGATCTCGCTGTTGCGGTGTTCGGCATAAAGCGCCCCGCCGACGCCACCCAGGAGGCCCCCGGCGGCGGCGCCGACCCAGGCGCCGGTGGCGGCATTGCCGGTGGCCGCACCGATGATGGCGCCGAGCGCGGCGCCGGTGGCGGCCCCGCCCAGGGCCCCGGCCCCGGCGGACCGGGCCGGATCATAGTAGCCGCTCTCGGTGGCACAGCCTGCCAGAGACACGGTAAAGAGAACTACGATTGCCATCGCCAAGCATTTCCGGTTCATCTTGTTCCCCCTCTCCCGCAGTGCGGTTCAAGTCAGAATGCCAGCACCCTGTGCCAGGGAATGTCCACCATGATCAGCGGTGTTCCCAACTCTATTATTAATCTCTTCTCCCCCGATATGCAACCCCCGGGGCTCAAACCTCCCGGCCCACGGACAGCCGCACCTGGTCCAGGATGCCGTTGACAAAGCCCCCGGAGGCCTCGCTGCCGTAGCGCTTGGCCATCTCCACCGCCTCGTTGATCACCACTTTGGGCGGAATTTCGGGCTGGTAGAGGAGTTCATAGATGGCCAGCCGGAGCAGGTTGCGATCCACGATGGTCATGCGTTCCAGGCGCCAATGCTCCGAGTAGCGCACGATGAAGGCATCCAACTCCTCCAGATGGCCGGCTACTCCCGCAACCAGGTCCCTGAGATAAGCGGGAGGCGCGCCTTCCGCCTGGAAATGGCGCCAAAAGCGCTCCACGGCCTCGGGCTGGCGGGGTCCGGCGAACTCGGCCTGATAGAGGAATTGCAGGGCCCATTCCCGGCAACGGCTGCGGGAATAACCCCCCAAGCAATCAGGCTCCCATCTCTTTTAAGAGGTTGACCATCTCGACCGCGGCTTCGGCCGCGGCAAAGCCTTTATTGCCCGCCTTGCTGCCGGCCCGTTCGATGGCCTGTTCCAGGCTGTCGGTGGTGAGGATGCCAAAGGCGATGGGCACGCCGCTTTCCAGGGATACCTGGGCGATCCCTTTGCTCACCTCCGCGGCCACGTAATCGAAGTGGGGTGTGGAACCCCGGATCACCGCGCCCAGGCAGATGATGGCATCGTAGGCCCCGACCTGGGCCAGGCGCTTGGCTGCCAGGGGAATTTCCCAGGCCCCCGGCACCCGCACCATCGTCAGGTGCTCTTCAGCTACGCCCTTGCGCCGCAAACAGTCCAGGGCGCCCTCCAGCAGGCGCTCGGTGATAAAGGAATTGAAGCGGCTCACCACCAGGGCGAATTTCAGGCCTTCGGCGATGAGCTTGCCTTCCAGGGTACGCATCTGCCCTCCTTCTGGTAACGTGATCGGGCCGTTTGGGGGCCTATTGCCTTTTCTTACACCATTTTCAGCATGTGCCCCATCTTCTGGCACTTGGTCTTGAGGTAGTTGCGATTCTCCCGGTTAGGGGGAATCTCCAGGGCCACCCGCTCCACCATGGTGAGGCCGTAGCCTTCCAGGCCGATGATCTTTTTGGGGTTATTGGTCATGAGGCGCATCTTTCTTACCCCCAGGTCCCGGAGGATCTGGGCCCCGATGCCGTAGTCCCGCAGGTCCGCCTTAAAACCCAGGGCCTCATTGGCCTCCACCGTGTCGGCGCCCTGGTCCTGGAGTTCGTAGGCCCGGAGCTTGTTGACCAGGCCGATGCCCCGGCCCTCCTGGTGCATGTAGAGGATGACGCCCTGGCCTTCACACTGCACCCGTTCCATGGCGGCTTCCAACTGGTCGCCGCAGTCGCACCTGAGGGAGTGGAAGACGTCGCCGGTGACGCATTCGGAATGGACCCGCACCAGGATGGGTTCCTCGGGGCTGATCTCCCCCTTCACCAGGGCCACGTGTTGGTTGTCATCCACATCGTTGTCGTAGGCGATGGCGGTAAACTCGCCGAAATAGGTGGGCAGCTTGACGGTGGCCCGGCGATGCACAAAGGACTCGTGCCGCAGCCGATGTTCCACCAAATCGGCAATGGTGGCGATCTTGATATTATGCTCCGCCGCAAATTTCTCCAGGTCCGGCATCCGGGCCATGGTGCCGTCGTCCTTCATGACCTCGCAGATCACCGCGGCGCCCTTCAGACCGGCCAAGCGGGCCAGGTCCGTGGAGCCCTCGGTCTGGCCGGTGCGCACCAGCACCCCGCCTTTGCGGGCCCGGATGGGAAAGACGTGCCCCGGGCTCACCAGGTCATCCGGTTGGGAGTCGTCCGCCACCGCGGCGAGGATGGTGGTGGCCCGGTCCGCGGCGGAAATCCCGGTGGTGACCCCACGCCGGGCCTCGACGGACACCGTAAAGGCGGTCTTGAAGCCCGACTGGTTGTTCCTGACCATCTGGGGCAACTGCAGGCGTTCCACGATCTCCGGCGTCAGGGCCAGGCAGATGAGCCCCCGCCCGAAGCGGGCCATAAAATTGACGAGCTCGGGTGTGACCTTCTCCGCCGCCATGGTGAGGTCGCCTTCGTTTTCCCGGTCCTCGTCGTCCACCAGGATGATCATCTTCCCCTGGCGGATATCTTGTATGGCTTCTTCAATGGGTGACACTATCATGTTTCAATACCTGTTTCCCAGTTTCGGTTTTCGGTTATGAGTAGCACCGGCATCTGGCCGGTGTGGTCTTTTACTTAACTGCTCACGGCTCACTGCTTACTGCTTACTGCTTACAAAAATCCGTGCCGGGCCAGAAGTTCCGGGGTGACCCCCTCCCCTCCCGGTGCGTCCCGGCCCAACAGCCGGGCCACGTACTTGCCGATGATGTCCGTCTCCAGGTTGACCCGGTCGCCCTTTTTCAGAGCGGCCAGGGTGGTCGCCCGGGCGGTGTGCGGGATGACGTTCACCGTAAAGGTGTTGCCGGTGCACCGGTTCACGGTCAGGGAGACCCCGTCCACGGCAATGGAGCCCTTCTCGATGACGAAGCGGGCCAGGGGAGCCGGCAGCTCGAATTTCATCTGGATATGGGCCGGGCCGGGCCGGAGCTCCCGCACCACCCCGATGCCGTCCACGTGGCCGGTGACCAGGTGGCCTCCCAGGCGGTCTCCGAGCCTGACGGCCCTTTCCAAGTTTACCCGGTCCCCCGCCTTTTTCAAGGGGAAAGTCGTGCAGGCCAGGGTCTCGGGCGACACCTCGAAGCTGGCCCGGGGCGGGTCAAGGGCCACCACCGTGAGGCACGACCCGGTGATGGCCACCGACTCTCCGAGACTGAGCTCCGCGGCGGGAAACGAGGTCTGGACCGCGAGCCTGAGACCCTCGGCCATGGACGTCAAGGCCACAATTTCGCCGACGCCTTCCACCAGCCCGGTGAACATGTTGTGCTTCATCCTTTAACCGGCGAATTATCTTATAATATTATACTATCCGGCCGGATAAGCCAATGTCTTTCCCCCACAAAAAAAAGCGGCGCCCGCTGGGGGCGCCGCCGGATCTGCGGCTGCGGCCGGAATCGTGGGCCGTAGCGCCTTTCCCCGTCTCAGGCCACGGTCACCTCTTTGCAGAGGTAAACGTCCTGGATGGCGTTGAAGAGTTCCACCCCTTCTTTCATGGGGCGCTGGAAGGTCTTGCGCCCGGAGATCAGCCCTGTGCCCCCGGCCCGCTTGTTGATCACCGCAGTGCGCACCGCGTCGGCCAGGTCGTTCTTGCCGGAACCGCCGCCGGAGTTGATCAGCCCGGCCCGGCCCATAAAGCAGTTAGCCACCTGGTAGCGGCAGAGATCGATGGGGTGGTTGGGCGCCAGCTTGCTGTACACCAGATCGCTGGTCTTGCCGAATTTGACGGCCTTATAGCCGCCATTGTTCTCGGCCAGCTTCTGTTTGACGATGTCGGCCTCGATGGTCACCCCCAAATAGTTGGCCTGGCCGGTGAGGTCGGCGGAGGCGTGAAAGTCCCCCTCCTTGGTCTTGAAGGCAGGGTTGCGCAGGTAGCACCAGAGGATGCAGGCCATCCCCAACTCGTGGGCCAGTTTAAAGGCCTCGGAAATCTCCTGGATCTGGCGGCGGCACTCCGGGGAGCCGTAATAGATGGTGGCCCCCACGGCCACCGCGCCCAGGTCGAAGGCCTGCTCCACCGAGGCGAAGAGGGTCTGGTCGTAAAAGTTGGGGTAGGACAGCATTTCGTTGTGGTTGAGCTTGACGATGAAGGGAATCTTGTGGGCGTACTTCCGGGACACCGCGCCCAGCACCCCCAGGGTGGAGGCCACCGCGTTGCAGCCCCCGGCCATGGCCAGCTTGACGATGTTCTCCGGGTCGAAGTACATGGGGTTGGGGGCAAAGGAGGCGGCGGCGGAATGCTCCACGCCCTGGTCCACCGGCAGGATGGAGAGATAGCCGGTACCGGCCAGGCGGCCGTGGCCGAACAGGGACGCCAGGGAGCGCAAGACCCCCGGACTCCTATCGCTCATCACGCAGACCCGGTCGATGAAATCGGGCCCCGGCAGATGCAGGCTCTCTTTAGGAAACCCTTTGCATTTGTGCTTCAACAGGTCATCGGCCTCCGCACCCAACAATGATTGGATTTTTTTAATCAAGGGGCACCTCCTCAAAGACGGTTTTGGGTTTTCGGTTTTGGGTCATGGGTTTGCGGTATCGAGCACATGAGGGCGATGCGTCGCGTCACCCCTAACGAGAAACGGACTCTTTTCAGGTTCCGGTCAAATGGGTCAGTACCATTATTTCATAAATATACGAATGCCGCCATCTCAGGCAAGAGTTTCTTTTGCTTGCCTAACCCGTGAATCCATCAACTCCGTTGCTACCCGGGCGGCCCGGGCCGAGGCCCCCGGCCCCCCCAGGCGGCGGATCACCGTGGCCAGCCCGCGCCGCACCGCCATCATGCATCCCGGGTCCTTGATGAGATTCAAGACCTCCCGGGCCAACCGTTCCGGGGTAAAATCGTCCTGGATGAGTTCGGGGAAGACGCGCTCCCCGGCCAACAGATTGGCCATACCCACATGCTCCACGCGGACCAGCCGGCGGGCCACCGCAAAGGTGAAAGGGGACACCCGGTAGACGATGAGCGTGGGCGTCCCTGCCAACGCCGCCTCCACCGTGGCCGTGCCCGACGCCACCACCGCCACGTGCGCCGCCCCCAGGGCCTGATAGGCCTGGCCGGGGATTATCTTGAGCCGCAAGGCCGTAGGGGCGGGTTTAAAACCCGCCCCTACACCGCCTTCCCCGGAAACCATCCTCTCCACCAGCCCCTCCGGGGCGGTGGAGGCCAGGGGGAGGATAAATTGCGTTTCAGGGATGGCTTGGTGGATGAGGTGTGCGGCCTGGAGGATGGTGGGCAGGTGGCGTTCGATTTCGCCGGCCCGGCTGCCGGGCAGCAGGGCGATGGTGAGGGCCTCGGGGTCCAGGCCGTGCTGAGCCAGGAAGGTCCGCCGGTCAGAGAGGGGCGGCAGGGTTTCCCGAAAGGGGTGGCCCACGTACGAAACCGCCACGCCCTGCTGCCGGTAGAAGTCGGCCTCGAAGGGGAAGATGACCACCAGGCGGTCGGTGAGGCGGGCCAGGGTGCGCACCCGATAGGTGCGCCAGGCCCAGACCTGGGGGCTGATGTAGTACATCACCGGCACCCGGTAGTATTTGGCCAGGCGGGCCACCCAGAAATTGAAGTCGGGAAAATCCACCAGGATGGCCAGGTCGGGGCGCGCCGTTTTCAGGACGCGGCCGATGTTGCGCAGGGCCTGCCAGATGGCGGGCAGATGGCCCACCACTTCCATGAGGCCCACCACGGCCAGGTCCGCGGCGGGGGTGAGAATCCGCACCCCCTGGGCGGCCATCTCCTCACCCCCTACCCCGAAGAACTCCGCGTCGGGGCAAAACTCCCGGATGGCCGCCACCAGCCGGGCGGCATGGTCGTCCCCGGATGCCTCCCCGGCGACCACGAGGATTCGGGGGGGATTCTTTAGGGGAGGGGGCAAGGGGCTTTTTCGTAAGTGGCCCCTGCCCCCCTCCTCCAAACCCCCTCCCCCAACCCCCATAAGTTTTTTGTCTATCTTGCGCATATAGCGAAATCATTTCGTGAAATAAGCCAGTAACTCGCCATCATTTATGGGAACGCACCGCAAACGCCATTCTGCCGTAGCCATAGTTGAAGCCGTGCGAGTTCACCAGACCGCTGTAGAAGGCGAAGCCAAAAGCCGTCCGGGCATCGTCCATCTGCCCGGACCAGACCCAGGCCGACTTGGGTTGGAATAACGGGTCCATATTGACACGGGAGGCCCCTTTTTGATAGATGCCTTGCAATTCCGGAACCGTAGGCATCCGCCAGCCGCCCCCGGCCACGGTGAGACCTTCCACCCAGGCCTTGGTCTCGTGCCAGTTGTTGTCTGCGTTGGGGCCAACATACCAATCAAGGCCGGTGAGATGGTCGGTAATCACCCCGTTATCGGTTTTGGTAAATCTGGGTTGGCCCTTGCCGTCCACCACCTGGGCCGCCAGGGAACGGCTCAGGCCGAAACCCCAGAGTGCCAGCATAATCAAAACCACCATGCTCAAACGAGACCAGCGTGCCATGATTAAGTCTCCCGGGATTAGTTGGTTGGCCTCATTCCAAAAACTTATGTTGGGGTTGGGGGGTGCGGGGGGTGGGAAATTCTCAATTCCACTCTTCCGGCGAGCGAGGTTGCCATTGCGCCGCCTT
>JBKQVS010000065.1:0-58239 GCA_052139855.1 Desulfobaccales bacterium | reverse complement strand
GAGGGCGGGGGAGTTGCCCTCCCCCGGCTCTCCCCTCAAAAATATCAGAATCACTCATTTTCGGTTTTCAGCACCGCCACAAAGGCGCTCTGGGGGATCTGGACGGCGCCCACCATCTTCATGCGCTTCTTGCCGGCCCGCTGTTTTTCCAGGAGTTTGCGTTTCCGGGTGATATCGCCGCCGTAGCACTTGGCGGTGACGTCCTTTCTGAAGGCCGAGATGGTGGAGCGGGAGATGATCTGGCCCCCCACGGCCCCCTGGATGGCGATCTTGAACTGCTGTTTGGGGATTTCGTCCTTGAGGCGGTCGCAAACCCGGACGCCCCATTCCCGGACCCGGTCCTTGTGGACGATCATGCTGAGGGCGTCCAGTTTCTCGCCGTTCACCAGGATGTCGAGCTTCAGCAGGCTGGTGGGCCGGTAGTCGATGAGTTCGTAGTCAAAGGAGCCGTAGCCCTGGGTGATGGTCTTGAGGCGGTCGTAGAAGTCGATGATGACTTCGGCCAGGGGCATGTCGAAGTTGATTTCGACCCGGCCCGGCGAGGGGTAGTTGAAGCGGGAATTGACGCCCCGGCGCTCGAGGCAGAGCTTCATCACCGCGCCCACGAAGCGCTCGGGGATGAGGATGGACGTCCGGATAAAGGGCTCCTCCTCGAGCTTGATGCTGCTGGGGTCGGGGTAGTGCATGGGGTTGTCCACGGTGAGGGTCTTGCCGTCCACCAGGGTGAAGCGGTACCGGACCCCGGGCACGGTCATGATGATGGACTGGTTGTACTCCCGTTCCAGGCGCTCCTGGACGATCTCCAGGTGGAGGAGGCCCAAGAAGCCGCAGCGGAAGCCCTGGCCCAGGGCGGCGGAGGAGTCCTTCTGGTAGACCAGGGAGGCGTCGTTGAGCTTGTACTTTTCCAGGGAGTCGGCCAGGTCCTGGTAATCGTCGTTCCCCACCGGGTAGATGGAGGCGAAGACCACGGGTTTGACTTCCTTGAAGCCGGGGAGAGGGGCGGCGGCGGGGCGAGCCTCGAGGGTGACGGTGTCGCCGATGCGGGTATCGCTGACGGTCTTGATGCCGGCGATGAGGTAGCCCACCATGCCGGCGGAAAGCTCTTTGCGGGGCTCCCGGGTCAGCCGGAAGACGCCGGTTTCTTCCACCTTGTGCACGGTGCCGTGGTACATGAGGCGGATGATGTCCCCGGGCTTGACGCATCCTTCAAAGATGCGGCAGGAGACCACGGTGCCCCGGAAGGAGTCGTAGTGGGCGTCGAAGATGAGGCCGGAGAGGGGTTCTTCGGCACTGCCTTTGGGGGGCGGAATCCGGGCGACGATGGCCTCGAGGATCTCGTCGATGCCGATGCCTTCCTTGGCGGAGCACAGGAGAACGTGGTCCGAATCCAGGCCCAGCTCGCGTTCGATCTGCTCCTTGACGCCGTCCACGTCGGCGGCGGGCAGGTCGATCTTGTTGATGACCGGGATGATGGTGAGGTCGTGCTCCATGGCCAGATAGAGGTTGGCCACGGTCTGGGCCTCGACGCCCTGGGAGGCGTCCACCAGGAGCAGCACGCCCTCGCAGGAGGCCAGGGCCCGGGAAACCTCGTAGGAGAAATCCACGTGGCCCGGGGTGTCGATGAGGTTGAGTTCGTATTCGACACCGTCGTCGGCGGTGTAGGGCAGGGAGATGGTGTTGCTTTTGATGGTGATGCCGCGCTCCCGTTCGATGTCCATGGTGTCGAGGAGCTGGTCCCGGAACTGGCGCTCCCCCACCATGCCGGTCCACTGGATGAGGCGGTCCGCCAGGGTGGACTTGCCGTGGTCGATATGGGCGATGATGCTGAAATTGCGGATGTTGGGCATATTAATAGGGAACGCGGGTTTTAGCTTCAGTCTGATTTGACTCCAATTAATTATTTTATCTTTTTTGCTTGAAGGCGTCCACTGCAAGATTGGGGCTTAGCGGGGCGGCGGGGCCGGTTGGCGGTCCGGGGGCTGGGCGGGGCGCTCCAGGCCTTCCATAATGGCTTTGACAAACTTGTGCGCGTAGGCCACGAAGTCGCCTTCCACCACGTAACTATAGCGGATGTAGCTTTCGGGGAGATTCACCCGGGCATTTTTGATGATGATATAGATATTGGGGTTGAGCCCGGTCTTGCCGGAATAGCCGTAGTAAAGATTGGGAACCTGGCGGGCGATGATGACCAGGCCGCTTTCATCCAGGATGGTGAGCTGCGGGTAGGTCTGGACGGCGGGGTCGGGCTTTTCGATGACCGCGCCTTTGGCAATGAGGCTGAAGCCATCCCGGGTGAGTTTTTTGAGGGTGGCGTCGATCTTGGCCAGGACTTTTTCTTTTTCCTGGAGGGTAATCTTCTGGTACTGGTAGAAGTAGCCGGAGGGGAACTGTTTGGTTTTGACCGAGGTTTCTTGGGCCCAGGCCGGGACGACCCCGGAGCTGAGGCAGACCATGAGGCCAAAAAGCGCAAGGATGGTTTTCACGGGCATGGGCCAGGGGCGATTTTTCTCAGGGTATAGGGTTGTAGCCTAGATATATTTTGCAAAAATATTCCCATTTTTGGGGAGGTTTTTCCAGGGGCGGTGCTCTCATGCCCCTACAACTTTTAAACGTTGCGCGGGCAGGGGCGGGGGGCGTAGCGCGCCCGGGGCCGCGGCTTAATCGAATCTCACCTCCGCGTCGGGGAGTTCGATGGCGGCGGGGAAATCAGAAAACGGAAAGGGGCGGTGGTTGTCGTTGAGGGTCAGATAGCGCATCAACCGGTAGCCGTAGGCGGCCACCTGGTTGGCGAAGCTCCTGGCGGGCTCGTTGTGGCGCAGGGTGACCAGCAGCAAGAAGTATTCAAACAGGGTGATGAGCAGGATGATGGTTTTTACCACCTCAAAGATGGCCACGTAGAGGAGGGTGTAGAGCAGGCGGATGGCGACCTGTCTGCGGGAAGTGGCAACCTGGGATTCGTCGGGCATAGTTCCTCCGGTGGTGAAGTTTGGCGCGCCTGGTGAGACAGAACTTGATTATTATTATTATAAAGGGGGGGCCCCTGGTTTGGCAAGGCAGCGCGAGGGATCGTTTCCCGGCGGCCGGTGGGGGGCAAGTTCAAAGTTCAAAGTTCAAAGTTCAAGGTTGATGAAGGAGAGGAACGGCGCAGCGGGATAAAAAGCCCGCCATTTTTCAGGGATTCCGGGTGAGCCACCGGCCCAAGAGCAACGGCCATGAAGGCCGCCCCAATGAAGGCGAAATATTTCGCTTCCGGGGGCTAAATGTGCTATTGGTGGCGGGATTAAGGGATGATCCATGAGGTTTCGGGAGAAACCTGATGCACTAAGGGGAGGTGTCGGCACAGGTGCATGAATATTCATTGATGGAGCAGGTGATTGCCCACATCCTGGCGGAACTCAAAAAGGTGGATGGTCCCCTGGACGAAAGTTCGCTGGAGGTGGTCCTGAGAGTGGGGGCCCTGGCGGTGCACTCCGAGGCGGCCACCCGGCAGGCCTATGAGGTTTTGGTCAAGGGGACGCCCCTGGCGCACTCCCGGCTGAACCTGACGATCGAACCGGTGACTTTGACCTGCATAACCTGCGGCTTTCAAGGCCCGTTGCCGGAGGGGGCGGTGGATCCCCACGATCAGTCGCCCCTGGTGGAGTGTCCGCAGTGCGGGACCGTGTGCCCGGTGCAGGGAGGCCGGGGGGTGGAGGGCATCGAACTCCGGTGGGAATAGGGCATTACGGTTGGAGTGCCGCGCCCGCGGATTTGCGGCTCGAAAGAGGGTAAAACTCTTACGCCAAGGCGCCAAGACGCAGAGGGAGAGGCGCTCCGGTGGCCTTGCGTTTAGAGTGGCGAAGGTCCAGGCGGGGTTGGCCGGTCAAAGCGGGTCCGGAATCCCGAGGGATGGCGACGGCTTAGCCGGCGCCCTCGGCCTGGAGAGCCGCGATGAGGCGCTGACAGGTCGTATCGATGGCACCGGTCATGACCGGGGTCAGGCCCGGCTTGACTTCATCCGGGATGAACTCGACCTGGGCCACGATGATCTTGATGTCTATCCGGCTATGCTCCTTAAGCTCCTGGAGCATGTTGACCGTGGGAAATTGGTGGAGCGAGAAGTCGGAGGCCTTTTTGTCCGGTATCCCTTCCACCGGGATTTCGAAGACCTCCCCGGGCCGGCGGTCGGGATATTCCACGGCATCGATGATGAAAATCTTCCGGGGCTTCTTGTCGCTCAGCACCAAATCAAAGAGGATATCCCGGATGCTGGTCCCCACATCCATGGCCAGGACGTCGTCGGGCAGGCGGTAGCGCTCCTTCAGCCTCTGAATGACGGCGGGCCCGAACCCGTCATCGCCCCACAGGATGTTGCCGCAGCCGAAGATCAGGACTGATTTCTCGAACAAATCTTTAATCATGGGGTTATGGGCGCTCCCGGGTCGGGCCCTGGGCTTCGGGCCGGGACCCTGAGGGTGGAACCGGGGTCTTGAGAGGATTAGGAACGATTTCCCTTATCTGACGAAGTCGTCACGATATACCTGATGGCCACGGCTTGCATGATGGCAGCCGGCGGGGTCCCGGCAAGGCCCGAGTCCGGGCCGGTTTGGCAAAGGATGATGGCATTGGCGCCGATCTCCCGGGCTTTATTTTTGAACCCTTCCACCACGTCCTCAAGCCTGGCGTTAGGCGCAGGTTCGTATTCCAGCACCGCAAAGGATTTATAGGGCCTGGAGGGCGCTTTCTGCAAAACCTCGACCTGGGTGGTGGGCGGATATTTGACTTCCATCAGGTGAGAATAGGCGGATAGATCCACGTAACCGGGGGTGGGGCATTGGAGGGCCAGATAGTTGGCTTGCTTGCCGGCCACAAAAAAGGCTTTCACCTCACGGGACGGAGCCTTCACGTTGATTGCCGTACACCCGGAGAGGCCCATGACGGCTGAGCCCAGAAGCAGGGAGAGCGTTACCGCAGAAGCGACTACAGACAGAGAGTTTTGCTGTGTCCCCCGGAGTATGGACTGCGGATGATGAAAAACCTTTTGGCTCAAGCTGAGATCCCCTGACGCATTATAGCAAGGTGAAAGAAGAAAATGGGCAATTTTTTGGGGCGTGAGCCAACCGGAAAGAGAAAAATTTAGGCAAGGCCAAGGTTGCAGGGGCCTGAAACGGGGAGCAGGGGAGGGGTGATCTCAGGAGCACGGTTCGCCGGCGATGATTTTCCCGGGAAGATCGTGGACCATGGCCCAAGCGCGGTTTTCGCCGACCAGCCGGGATAATTCGGTGACCGCCTGGCTCAGTAAGGGGGGACGCCTCTGAGGGTCATGGGCGTCGGTAGCCAGGAGGTGGACGTACCCCAACTTGATTAATTGTCGGGAAATCTTTTTTACTCTGCGGCCAAACCAGCCGGTTAAGCTGTTGCCGGTCATCTGAACCAGGCAGCCGAGGTCAATCAAACGTTTCAGCTTATGGGGCATCGCCTGGATGACCAGGTGCCGCTCGGGATGCGTAATGATGGGAGTCAGGCCCCGGGATTGCAACTGAAAACAGATTTCTTCCGTGGCCGGCGGCAAGGAGATATCGGGGAGTTCTAGGAGCAAATAGTGGTTGGCGTTGTTAATGGTCAAGGCCCGTCCGTCTTCCAAGAGCTGCAATGATTCGACCCCAAGGGGAAAATCACACCCCGGGATGATTTCCAAAGGGATTTCTGCTTCGGACAATTTCTGCCGCAGTTGGGCCACGTGCTGGAGAATCGATTCTTTGTCATTTAATTGACTCAGGTCGAGAGTTCTGCCAGTGAAGAGGTGCGGGGTAGCCACCATGATCCTGATGCCATCTTTAACCGCCAGGTGCGCCATTGCCAGGGATTGTTCCCAGTTTTTGGCCCCGTCGTCCACCCCAGGCAGGATATGGGCATGAATATCAATCATGGTCAGTACTCTTTTCTCCCGGCGCCACCGGTAATGGCTGCGGGTCCGGGCAATTATGCCTGGCGCCGGTCAGGTCGCAGGGCGCAGCCCATGGGCATCCCGCAGATCCAAGGCGGCGGGAACTCGGCAGGAGGTCCTGTCAGGAGGTTCAGAAAAGATGCCCGGCAACTTTATTACCGGGAATCGTCATGGTTGCTAAGATAATATTTTTTATAAATCTTCCCGTTCCCGCGGCAGCCATGGGAACCTTGGGTGAGGTAAATTCTCGATTGAGTAATCTCCGGCGCAATATTGATAAGAATAGAACGACCTGAGCAGAAAATCAACCCAAGGCAGTGGGAGGCATGGCAACCGGATGACTGAAGACAGTTGGCGGCGCCAAGGAGTAATGCGGCGGCCCAGGCCCGGGGCCACTTTTTTCTCGGTGGACTGGTTGTGCGGCATGATTGGGATTCATGAGCGAATCTTTACAAAGTAACAACTAGGTCAACGCCTGCCCCATTATCTCGGGTAGAACCCAACTTGACGCACGTTTCTCAGTTACCCGATACTAACAAGAATAATTGATAATAACGGGAAACGTAGTGAAAAAAGAGTTGATTTTTTTTGAAAATACTATTTAAATCGCTTAACTCAATTCTGCGAGCCCAATATGCTGAGCTCCTTGGGGATGTTGATTATACATAGTTTCGGCAAAACAGTTTGGTATGGGAATAGTTTTGTCGTGGCAATAGTGCTGGCGGTGTCGTTTTGCTGCTGGTATCCGTCTTGGGCCTGGGCGTCCGGTTTTGCTTTGGTGCAGCAGGGAACTGCGGCCATGGCTCAAGGCAACGCCTTCGTGGCCGAGGCCAGTGACGCCTCAGCCGTGTTCTACAATCCCGCCGGGCTCAATCAGCTCAAGCGGGCCCAATTTTATCAGGGAAGTTTCTTTAATTATCCGGATCGCGAGTATAGCGGCGGCGGCCTGGATTCTCAAACCAATCATCGATTATACCGGGCCATGACGGCCTATATGGCCATTCCGGTGCATGATCGGGTGGCCCTGGGCTTCGGCTTTTTCTCGCCCTTCGGGATGGGGACGGTGTGGCCGCCGACCTGGGCGGGCCGATATCTCACCACCTTCTCCAGCATAAAAACCTATACCCTCAACCCGGTGGTCTCGGTGAAAGTTCTGGAAAATCTCTCGCTGGCGGCCGGGTACGATGTTCTGTGGTCCAAAGTGCGTCTGCAGCGCAAGACGCCGGTGGTGGTCCGGGGCCAGGCGTTCCCCGATGGCGAAACCCAGGTTACCGGCGACGGCAGCGGGTCGGGCTACAACTTAGGGCTGCATTACGAACCGTTGTCAGGGGTGAAGCTGGGGGTTGCCTACCGCAGTCAGATCAAGGTGAATCACAGCGGCGGCCTGAGCACCAGCCTGCCGGCGCCGTTGGGGCAGGGGCCTACCAGCGCGGGCGAGGCCACCATCGTCTATCCCCCGTCACTGACGGCGGGGATTGCCTACAGCCGGCTCAAACCTTGGGCGTTCGAATTTGATACCACCTGGACGGGCTGGTCTTCGTATGACAAGCTGAAAATCAATTTAGACACCCCGATTCCGGTAAACGGGGTCCCGTCCACCACCATCACCACCCCCAAGAACTGGCATGATACCTGGGCCTTCCGGTTCGGGGCCAGTTATGAAGTGAATGATTACATGAAGCTCCGGGCCGGATATATCTATGACCTCAGCCCGGTGCCGGATTCCAGCTTTGACCCCCAGGTGCCCGACTCCAACCGTCACATCTTTACGGTGGGGCAGGATCTCAAGATCTGGAGATTCACCCTGGGGTTCGCCTACAATTTCATCTACTCCGAGCCCCGGACCAAAAACAACACCATTGTGACCAACGGGGTGGCGGCCCCCTTACAAGCCAACGGGACCTACCGGAGTAATATTCACTCCGTGGGACTGAGCTGGTCGATGCATTTTTAGCGGGAGATCACGGCCGGGCTTGTGAGGGGGGAGTCAGACCGTACACCTGCCTTCGGTCTCCCTCCGAAATCTGGAGTGAGGTATGATAACTTCCCTGCTTTAAGCCTCTGCCGGGTTGAGCCGCGGGAAGGGGCAAAGAAACCAGTCCCTGGCCTGCGATTCCGGTTGACCCACCTGTAGAACCGCGTGAAATACTCTCATACCGAGTTGCGCTCAAGAGATAATTAGTTGTAGCCGCAGGCTTTAGCCAGTGCCCGCACAGGCGAGACGCCTGTGCCACCAGTTGATTGCGACTTGGTCTCAGATACGTTGCGCACGTTGCGGGGCACGACCCGCGTGGCTGCTGGTCTCCACGTCGTGGGAGACGGCCATGCCATCCAGGGCGCTTAATAAGACTTCAATCCCCAAACCAGGCCCGGGCAGCTCGGAGGCGATGCCGCCGCCATTGAAGACCACCGGATTGGCTACCACATCCCGGGCCAGCAAGTAGGGGGAATAGGAACCTTCCACATAGGATAAGTGCGGCACGGTTAAGGCGAAATGGCGCCCGGCGGCGGAAAGGATGCTGGTTTCTCCCACCTGACACCCCACCTGACAGAGAACCCCGGCCGTCTCGGCCATCTGTCTGATACGGGTGGCGGTTCCCAGACCGCCACACTTGGACAGACGGATATTGAAGCCCCGGCAGGCCTTCAGGTCGATCAAGCGGCGGGCATCGTCTTCATTACACAAGGACTCATCGGCGATTACCGGGATCCGGATCGCCTCGCTCACCTGCTTCAATCCGGCAAAGTCGGCCTTGGCCACGGGTTGCTCCACGGCGCTGAGGCGATAAGGCTGCATCTCCCGGAGCCGGTCAATGGCCTCAGCGGGCGTCCAGGCCGCGTTAGCATCCACCCGGATATCGACCTCGTCGCCCAATTCATCCCGGGCCAGCCGCAAGGTCTCCAAGTCTGAGTCAGTGCCCACCTTGAGTTTGACAAAACGCATACCGATGGCCTTGACCAGTTGGAATAATTGGACCATTTTCTCCAGGGACAGCATGGGGATGACGGCGCTGTATTCCAGGGTGGTGCGCTGTTTGGGCCCGATGAACTCGGCCACCGGCATATTCCAGGTCTGGCCGGCGGCATCCAGCAGGGCGGTTTCCAGGGCACAGAAGGCGGCAGGGTGGCGCTGGGCCTGGGCGTGGTGATACAGGTCTGCCAGGGCTTTGACCAGGGCCTGGGGAGAAGGGAAATCCCGGGTCAAAATAGCCGGGGCCAGGACCTGGCGGAGGAAGGCAAGGCTGTCACTGAGCACCTCACCGGTGACGAAGACCCGAGGGACCCCCTCGCCGAATCCCGTGATGGCATCAGCGGTGGTTACCCCGAGAACGATGTTGTCGGAACCCTCGTGAGTCGCCAGGTTATGCTTGATCGGGGACAGAAAGCCCAATCTCAGGTGCCAGGTATCCAGCTTCTCGACGATCATATTCGACCTCAAAGTGAGATTTAATCATTTTACCAAACTTCTTCCACTGGTACCATTGCTCCGGATAATCCTCAACGGCGGCCTCGAGCACGGACAGACAGCGGTCACTTATGGGCATGGTAGCCGGGAAGGCCCCATTGCCTACCGGGGTAAGATGACAGGTGTACTCCTGATTGCCTTCCCGTTTCATGAGGGCCGTGACGACCTGAGCGCCGGAGCGTTTCTGGAGCAGCTCCAAGGTTCGGTCCGCAGGGAGCCGGGAATTAAGAAAGTAACTGTTCCGGTGGGGATCAGTCCGCCATTCATCGAATTCATCGACCTCGGTAATAAGAATCTGACCTTGTTTGAGGGCCTTCATGGCGGTCAGGATGACGTTGCCGTTGTCGGCGTCCAAAAGGTTGAGGTCGATGGATTCGGCCCGCCAGCCCAAGGATTCCCGCAGCCGATTGGTTTTGAACCGGCAGATCATGGAAGTGGGAAAACCATTCATGGCCAGGGAGCCGGGCAGGATTTCGACTGCGCCGAAGTGACCGGTGACCAGGATGACCCCCTTGCCTTGTTTTAAGGCCGCCTGCAGATGTTCCTTACCCGCAAAATGAACCTGGGAGGTCAAGAACTTCAACAGCTTGGGGAAGTGGGAATAACCGACGTACAGCTTCTCGTGGTAATGGTCGAAGATCCCTTTGAAGGCGGCTTTGACTTTCTTTTTCAGGATGGGGGCCGGGATCTTTCTCTTAAAAACATGTTCTATGGTTTTCCGAATAAGGGTTTTGTCCTTCCAGTTAAAGAGATAGTAAAGCCTGCCCAGGACCATAACATAGCATCGGGAGACTGAGAAGGGCAAAAACCGGAAAAGGAAGCTGTTAAGCCTCATTTGCAGGAACTTGCTCAGGCTCAAGGAGATTTTGGGAAGCCGGAAATTTGTGGCAAACATGGCCGTGCTCCTTTAGGAAAATTAAGCAAATCTTTTAAAATATTAACGTTTGGAAAAAATTAATATAAGGGTTTCCCTGATATGGGCTCAGGCATTTCCCCGTTTTCGCTTCTGAATTCCCTCAGTTATGGGGGAAGCAGACAGGGATGCCTGGCAGCCCGGGATATGGAAATTAAATAAATCAATAAAACCAGCAGGTTATCCTGACAACGCCGATAGTTCATAGCTTTGTTCTCCAAGGCTTAAATGAACTAGCAAAATCTTTTAAAATATTATCCTTTTAAGAGCAGCACTATCGGACAATCCCTATTTTTCGGTTCGGAAAACCTAATTGTGGGGTTTGATTTTCCTAAGACGCAGTCCCCCCCCGAGCTTAAAAAACGCCCACTGAACAATAGCGGACCCGGGTTTCCCAGACAATTAGGAAACATCTTGATTTGACATCTGAAAACCCTAATTTGCCTTGGGGAAATGGATAAACCCACCAGGAAGTAAAAGTCCCCGGCACAGTGTTGCAATGGGAGGTCACCGACTTGCGCGGGAAAAGTGGAGCCCAGGCATTTCTCAGGAAGAAGACAAGACGACTACCGGTTTGCCGGAGAAAGGGGAGGAGTTATTATTTATGACAGCGGAGTGCTTAGTCGTAACCCGCGCATGAGGGCAGATGAAGCGCTTTTGCTTGACATTTGTCCATAGTTCTTTATCATGCATTTAGGGGAATCAGGTTTAAAGCTCAGTTTAACAGTAATTTCGGCTAATAAAGCTGGTGATTTTAGGCCATCACCGGTCCGCCTACCCCGGGCAATAGAGACACACAGCCGGAAAGACCGAAGACTTCATGAGCAGGTTTTTATCCAGAAGCCGGCCTTGCAGCCCATAGTTAACGCGGGGTAAGGCAAGGAGAGGGTCGGCCAGTTACCGGTTTGGCGAAAGCAAGCTACAGGCGGAGCGGGGTCAGAAACTCAGATGGAGAAGCATCATAGTTGCCTTAACACCCGGGCCATAATCGAATATTTTCAGGAAAAAATGCCGGGGGAAGTTCACCGTCTGTTTACGGGTCTGGGGCCGGAGATTGAAGGCCTGGCCAACCCCCAGGAATTTTTGATGGAGAGGAACAACTGGGTGTCCAGCGATGTGGTCACCCGGATGTTTGAGAATGCCAAGGTCATAACCCTGGATGATAACATTGCGTTTAAGATCGGGTTTGAATCCGCGGCCAGGAAAAAGTTAGGCTATGTGCAGCGCATTATTCTGTTTGCTTACAAAAACCCCCGCCGCAGCCTGAGAAAACTCCAAGCCATTAATGATAAATTCAATAAGAACAAGCGGGTTGAGCTGGTGGAAACCCAGGGGGAGCGGGCCCTCATCCGGCTACACTGGTTCAAAGAAATTCCGGGCACGATTGATTATTGTTTGTTCAACAAGGGGATTTACTCGGGGATTCCCACTATCTGGAATCTGCCGCCCGCATCCCTGGAAGAGACGAAATGCTATTTCCAGGGGGATGAGTATTGCGAGTATCACTATAGATGGCAGAGAAAGTTTTCTTTAAAAGAAGGCCTGTTAAGGCTGTTAGTGCCCTGGCGGGCGCTCAATTATACGATTGATGAATTGGAGCGGGATAAAGAACTCCTGAAAAAGAAATTTGACGAGATCCACCGGTTAAATATTCAATTAAAGGAAAAGATCGATCAACTCATCTGCATGCAGGAAACCAGCACGGCGGCGCTATCGGTGCTCAACCTGGAGAAACTGCTGCAGGTAACGTTGCGCCTGCTCATCAACTCGGCCAAACTGGATCGGGCCGGGATTCTGCTTCTGGACGAAAAAGGGGAGGTGTTGGAACTCACCTATGCGGAGGGGATTGCGCCCGAACTTTTCGAGAAGGTGAGGAATTATCAAATTCCCATTACGAAAGTGGATAACGTCATTGCCCGGGTGGCCATGACCGGCATTCCGGTGGTGATTCAGAATGTGGCGCGCAGCAAGCTCAACATGAACAATCCCCTGATCCAATTTTTCAAGCCCAAGGCCTTCATTCTGGTGCCTCTGACGGTGCGGGGCAAGGTGATCGGCGTACTGCTGGCCGATCGCGTCCACGAGGATGCGATGATCACCGATGGCGACCGGGAGTTTATCGTGAGTTTTGCCAACCAGATTGCCATAGCCCTGGAAAATGCGGTGCTCTACCGCAAGTTGGAAGTGTCGGAACGGAAATACCGCGAACTGGTGGAAAATGCCCACGAAGGTATCTGGATCATCGATGAAACCGGGCGCATCAAATTTGCCAACCGGCGGATGAGAGAGATAACCGGCCATGATACGCTGGAAAATAGAAAAATTTACGAGTTACTGGATGAGGACAATCAGAAGCTGTTACGGGAGGTCATGGCTCAGAACCGGATGAACAATGTGGCGCAGCAGGAGTTGGATATCACCTGCAAGAATCTGGAGCTGGCCTCGGTCATCATGAGTTCGGTGCCTTTGTTCGAAGACGGCCAATTTGTGGGCGCTTTTGCTATGTTCAGTGATATCACGGCGTTGCGGGAAACGGAAAAGCGATTCCGGAAGATCTTTGAAGAAGCGGCCATCGGCATGTCCCTGGGGGATCTGGGAGGCCACCTCTTAGATGTCAACCCGGCCTGGCTGAAAATGCTGGGATATGAAAAAGATGAGGTGGTCCGGAAAAATTTTAAGGATTTCCTCCATCCGGAAGATGCTTTGAAGAGCGGCAAGCTGTTCCAAGAATTGGGGAAGGGGGCGCGAGATTCCTACTCCCGGGAGAACCGTTACCTGCATAAGGACAAACGGGTGGTCTGGGGACAGGTGACCGTGTCCCTGCTCCGGGGCGTGGGCGGAGCGCCGCAGTTTGCCATCGGCATGATTGCGGATATTACGGACCGGAAAAAGGCGGAGGAGGATATCCGCACCTATCAGGAGCAGCTGCAATCGTTGGCGTCGGAGTTATCCCTGACCGAAGAGCGGGAACGGCGGCGCCTGGGCACGGACCTGCATGACCATATCGGCCAGGCCCTGGCCGTCTCGAAGATCAAACTGGGGGTGCTCCAAAAGACCATCACCGCGGAGAAACAGGCCAAATCC
Source organism: Desulfobaccales bacterium (assembly GCA_052139855.1). GTDB lineage: Bacteria > Desulfobacterota > Desulfobaccia > Desulfobaccales > 0-14-0-80-60-11 > 0-14-0-80-60-11. The sequence continues at coordinate 44,850 of JBKQVS010000065.1, read as the reverse complement.
TTGAGTGAGGTGCGGGAGCTCATTGATCAGATGATCCAGGACACCAGATCGTTGACCTTTGAACTGAGCCTGCCGGTCCTTTATGAGCTGGGGTTTGAGGCGGCGGTGGAATGGTTCGCGCGGCATGTCCGGGCGCAACACGGCATCAAGGTGGACGTGCAAAAAGACATGCTCCCCATCCCCATGGATGATGAAATCAAAGTCCTGCTGTTCCGTTCGGTGCGGGAGTTGATGCTGAATATCGTCAAACATGCGCAGGCCCGCAATGCCCGGGTAACCATCAGGCGAGAAAGCGACGACGTTAACATCGAGGTCGAAGACGACGGGGTGGGGATGAAAGACCTCCGGCAGGAGTCGAGGCTCAAAAACAACGGCGGCTTCGGGCTCTTTAGTATAAGAGAGCGCTTGCGTTATCTGGGAGGCCAAGTGCAGGTGGAACCGGGGACGAGACGGGGAACCCGGGTGACTCTGGTAGTACCTCTCCAGCATGCCAAGAAGGCTCATGCGGGGACAGCGAGATGATCAAGATCGTATTGGCGGACGACCACCAGATAGTGCGTCACGGGCTCCGCAGTCTGCTGTCGGCTGAACCTGACATCGAGGTTGTGGGTGAAGCGGACAATGGGCGGGACGTGGTGAGACTGGTGGAGGAACTGGCCCCCCAGGTGGTGATCATGGACATTTCCATGCCCGACCTGAATGGGATCGAAGCCACGCGCCAGATACTTAGCGATTCGTCCGGGGTCAAGGTCATTGCGCTGTCGATGCATTCCGACAGTCTCTTCGTCTTGAACATGTTCAAGGCGGGGGCTTCGGGATACCTGCTGAAAGATTGCGCTCTGGAGGAATTGGTCAAAGCGGTGCGTACGGTAATGAACCGCCAGGTTTATCTCAGCCCCGGCATTTCCGATATCGTGATCAAAGATTTCGTCATCGGGTGGTCCTCAGCGGAGTCCTCTTCCTCCGCCTACTCGATCCTGACGGCCAGGGAACGGGAAGTGCTGCAGTTGATGGCGGAAGGGAAGAACACCAACCAGATTGCCGATAGCCTGTTCGTCAGCGTGAAGACGGTGGAAGCCCATCGCAAACAACTGATGAACAAACTGGATATCCACAGCGTGGCCGAGCTCACCAAGTATGCCATACGACAGGGGCTGACCTCCCTGGAAGTTTGACCTTAGGGACAGCTCCGGGCCGGAATATCCTCCGTTGCGTACGGTAAGATTCAGGCTTTGCGCATCGCAAAATAGGGGAATCCCCGACTGCAATTCACCCCGCATAAGTGTAGAAAAATAATCAGAAAAATTTAAGACGGTAAGACGGGTCCTGATCCGGAGGGATTGAGGAACTGGCGCAGCCTCTGTTGCGACCAGGAAGGTTTGCCAGTGATTGAGGATTGGGGGTAATCCCATGGGGCAAAGACGAAATACCTTTAACAGCAAGAACCAACCTATCCGAATCATGTTGGCGGATGACCACCAGATTGTGCGGCAGGGGCTGCGCATTCTGCTGGAAGCCGAAGCGGACATGGAGATAATCGCGGAAGCGGATAACGGGCGCACGGTGTTGAAACTGGCCCAGGAATTGCTTCCCGATGTCATCATCATGGATCTGTCCATGCCGGAGTTGAACGGCATCGAGGCGACGCGGCAGATCTTGGCCGGGGCTCCGGAGGTCAAGGTGATTGCCCTGTCGATGCATTCCGACAGCCTCTTTGTGCTCAACATGATTAAATCAGGCGCCTCGGGTTATCTCCTGAAGGACTGCGCCCTGGAAGAACTGGTAAAAGCCATCCGGGCCGTGGTGGACCATAAGACCTACTTGAGCCCCGGGGTTTCGGACATTGTGATCCGGGATTTCGTGACCGGCTGGCAGACCACGAATGCCTCGGCCTTTTCGGTGCTGTCGCCCAGAGAACGGGAAGTGCTGCAACTCATGGCGGAAGGCCGGAGCACCAACCAGATCGCCGACGGTCTCTGTGTCAGCGTCAAGACCGTGGAAGCCCACCGCAAGCAGGTTATGACGAAATTGGGGATTCACAGCGTCGCGGAACTTACCAAATACGCTATCCGCCAGGGATTGACCTCGCTGGAAGTCTAAGCCTGCCTGAGGGCTGCCGACCGGCAGCAGCCCGACGCCGCGTCACTGCAAAAATTAGGTTTTTCGGAAATAAGAATTAGGGATTCCCTAAGTGCTTTTTAGGGGAATCCCTATATTTTTATGGAAAAGGCCTTGCGCAGATGGATTATCCTGGTTTCATGGCCAAGACCTTGTCGGCCCCGGCATATCTTTTTGTGGCCAGCCCGGCCGACCCGTCCGGGAGACAGGATGACCATTAAGATTATTTTGGCGGACAGCCACCAGATCGTGCGCCGGGGCCTTGCCCTCCTGTTGGCCGGCGAACCTGATATGCACGTGGTGGGTGAGGCGGAAGATTACCACACCACCATGAAGCTTAGCCAAGAGCTCTCCCCCCAGGTGGTGATCATGGATATTTCCATGCCCGACTTGAACGGGGTGGAAGCGACTCGCCGGATTTTGTCTCAATATCCCGGGATCAAAATTATCGCCCTCTCCATGCACTCTGACAGTCTTTTTGTCTTAAATATGCTCAACGCCGGGGCCTCGGGCTATCTGTTGAAGGATTGCGCCCTGGAGGAACTGGTGAAGGCCATCCGTACAGTAGTAACCCAGAAAATCTATCTCAGCGCCAACTTATCCAACATGCTGGTCTCAGACCTGGCAAATCAATTCTCGGTGGACGATTCTCCCGGGGCACCGTTTGACCCCAAACCGGGATCCCAAAGGTAATGTATTCGGTGAAGGGGAGGACCCAGGGAAGGGTCCCGGGTTGAGGGGCGCCGGCGGAAGCGCTCCCGGCGTTCCCTCAACCTATTTTCTGCCTGCCTGGGGGCCACGCGGCGTAAGAACCGGGGCCTGGGCCATGACTTGACGGCCCCCGGGAAGCCCCGCACCGCCAAGGGCTCAAGCAGGCCGAGCATACCGCAGATCCAGCCGACGCCTCTGCCGCCCTGATCCGCCTTGCCGGCCGGCCGGCGCGCTTCACCCCGAAGATGGGGTCCCGATCTTGCCTGGATAGTAGCTTTCCCCCAAGCAAAATCAGTAAATCCTGCCAATAAATATCAGTACCTTTCCTCAGTGCAACGATTCCCCCTCATGTTATTTGTTTGAGTATCAGACGGACCGATCCGATCAAGGGAGCAAGCAGTTACCGGATTGGGTGGAAGGCAGCTAGTTTATCAATAATGCCGCATGAGGCATGAAAAGGAGAGCGTCATGAGACCGACCGTTTCGGTTTGCCGGAAAGGTGAAAATTTGTATCTCACCTTGGAGGGCGATCTTAATGAAATTTCATCCCAGCAACTGCTCGAGGCGTTGAGAAAACTGGTATCGACCTCGCTGAAATGTTTTACGGCCGATTCCCCGGTGGCCTTTACTTTTAAGACCCATGGCAAGGTAGATCATAGTAAAACGGCTTATGTTTAGGGCCGGGGAGCCCGGCCGGGAGCGTCCGGGCAGGGTCACCAGAGCCCCGAGGAGAGTTTGGAACAGCCCGGCAGGGTCAGGGGACCGGAGGTCTGGGGCGCGTCGACGCCGGGCCAACCGGTGACGCCGGGCAAGCGTGAGTTTTAGGGGCGGCGGCCGGTTTTAGTATCCCACCGGCAGCCGGTAGAGGATATCCGCCAGCTCCTCGGCAGAGGCGAGGGGGGCGGCGGTTTCGCCATGCAGTTGCAGGCATTCCAACCACAAGCCGGGCAGATCCCGGCCAGCCGGTTCCCACTCCACTTCTAAAGGAAAAAGGGGATTTTCCCCCGTGGCCGCCTCCCAGGCTTCGAGGCTGGCGAGGCGGGGGTCCCGGTCCCGGGCCCGCCCGAAGGCGCTGTGGGCAATATCCTGATTGAAGCCGGTGCTCCAGAAGAAGGCGAGGAGCGCCGGCACCGCCTGGGCCAGGGGCACCCCCTCCAGCATCTCGGGCCGGTAGCGCAAGCAGACCCTTTGACTGCCGTAGTGGCCCGGTTCGCCCCGGACATTGGGCAGGCTGGTATGATAGAGGGTATCGGCGGCAGCACTCAAGGAAGTATTCCGGAAGAACATCTTCATTTCCTCGAAACCATCCCGGTAGAAGGTCAGGACATAGATAACGTAAGGGAGGGCCAGGCGGTAGGGGCGGTAATCGTCCTCGCCTTTTTTGCCGCGGCTGACCCTGAGGGTGCGGCATTGGGGGGGATGCTCCACCACCAGGAAGAGGAGGTCTTTTTTCCGGCAGAGCCAGCGGGCGCCCGGGGGCAAGACCGGCAGGGGAGGCGGCATGACGCGGGCCACGTAGCGCAAGACCGCCTCGAGGGGGGCCCGGCGGGCCACCCGGACCTGGCCGTCGCCGGTGTCCTCCTGGAGGATCATATCGGGGCCGGTGATGATGATTTTGTCGGCGATGGCGGGGTTTCCTTTCTGCTTTTCTTCTTTATTCCCCCCTTTGAAAAAGGGGGGATAGGGGGGATTTATTCAGTCAATCGATTCATCATCGTCTGGTAAATGAACTCCATAACCGCCTCGGTTTCTTTTAAAGCCTGTCTGCTATTGAAGCGCAAAACCATCAATCCAAGGCTACCTAAATATTCGTCTCGATTTTTATCTTTTTCAGCATGTTGTGCTTCAAAATGCTGGGAACCATCTATTTCGATAACCAATTTTGCCTTGGGGGCATAGAAATCAACGATATAATCGCCAATCGGTTTCTGACAGTAAAATTGTACATCCAATAGCTGTTTGCCACGTAATCTTTGCCATAAGACACGCTCACTGTCAGTCAAGTTCTGTCGGAGTTGCCGCGCGCAGGCTTTCAGCCTGGGGTTATACTTGAGCATAGGTGGATTTCTTAAATCCCCCCTGCCCCCCTTTTTCAAAGGGGGGTAAAAAGCGCAGTTTTAAATGTCATGGCATATGAAGCGCCACATTGGAGTCGATAATTAGGCACCTTTTCCTTTGCCGATGATTGCACAAATAAAATCATAAAGCCGGGTTTCGAGGTCGTCCGCTGTTTCCCACACGATATGGTTGTATTGGCGGGTATCAAAGTGAACTTTATCCATGTCGTCTTTCCTGACACACCATAGCACGGGTAGCCCCATACCTAGCGCGTACCCCGCCTCAAAGTAGACGCCGCGTTTCTGTTCAGTAATATCGGCTTCGACGAAACGGGAATTTTTAATTTCCGAGATAATCTTTGCATCTATGCGGTCGCTGTGCGGTTCGGCATCGACCCGATATGGCTTATAACCGGCTTTTGTAATAGCATTATATATTGGACCCTCCCAGATATATTCTAAATCATCCGAAAACGACATCGCTACAAATGCCTGGGTCCGGTCTTCAATATGACGTTCGTGTTGTTCGAGATAATCCCAGCCATCGGGGGCTAAAACCAAAGATGCCAAGTCATTTATAGTTAATATTAAATTATCTCCTTCCGTTTTTCGTAGCAGGCCCTTCTCAATAAGGGAATTTATGTAATAAATGAATTCCTCTTCGGTTGTTGCCCAAGCCAGGGCCATGTCAAGTGGAGTTGATATCTTAACAACAAATCCAGGGTATTTTGTCTTACGCCTGATATTTTGAAGAAAGAATAGTTGCCTTTCTTTATGGCTATAATTAGAAATTTTGTCCGAAAGAAGTTCTAAGAATTCGACATCTAACAAATCGATTTCCGGAACTTCATCGTTTTGTTCGTTAAAATTCCGAATCCAGGATGACAATTTTAGATTTATAAAAAATCCTTCTTCTTTTTCAAAAGATAACAAATCATCTTGCGAAATAATGAAATTTCCACACCTAAAACAATTAATTTCGAATTTATCGTCATCCTTTTGAAAATAATCTGCTTCTTCAAGTCCGCACACTGGACAATTAATGGAATCTTCCGACATAAAATCTCCAAAAACTTGAAATCAATCTTCCTCCCCTTCCTCGCCGGCGGCGGCCCAGGCCCAGACCCGGTCCGGGACAAAGCGGCGGGAGGAGCACTGGTTCAGGGCCAGGCGCTCCATGTGGCGCAGGACCTCGGTCTGGTGGGGCGGCAGAAAGTCGTCGATCACCTGGTAGAAGTCCTGGGGGGTCACCTGGTCCCGGCCGGCCAGGCGGGCCTGGCGGTAGGCCCGGAAGACCAGTTCCTCGATGTCCCCGCCGGTGATCATGTCGGGGTGGCGCGCCTCGAGGTGACGGGTGACCTCGGAAAAATCCCCACAATCGCAGGCGATGTGACTGCGCCGGGCCACGACTTGGAAGATGTGACACTTTTCGGCGAAATCCGGCATGAAGAAGGGGATACGTTCGCTGGAACGGCCGGAGCGCAGGTCGGCCCGGTCCAGGCGATCCGGGCGGTTGGTGATCCTGATCCACAGGACTTTGCCCTGGATGGCGGGGTCGCCGACGAACTCGAAGCGCATCTGCCGGAGGCGGTTGCTGACCCCGGTGTCGCCGGAGTACTCATCGCGGCCATGCTCACTCTGATCGGCCTCGTCTTCCACCACCACCAGGGGGGTTAAGCTCCTTAGGGTGGTGAGGGCCTTGAAGAAATTGCGTTCGCTTTCGCCCACCCACTTGGTGCGGGGGTTCAAGAGCTTGACGAAATTGAAGCCGATGTCCCGGGCCAGGGCCTCGGCCAGGGCGGTCTTGCCCACGCCCGGGGGGCCCATCATGGTGATGCCCCGGGGCACCAGTTTGTGGTCGCCGGCGTGAATAGCCTGGACGATCTGAGAGAAATAGGCCTTGATTGGCTCCAGGCCGCCGATTTCTTCGAGGCCGAACCGGGGTTCGATGACTTCGATGAGCCCCACCAGTTCCTGGCGCAGCAGGTCCTTTTTCTTGCGGCGCACCATCTCCAGGGTGAGGGGGGCGCGCCGGGAGTGGTTGAGGAGGGAGCGCACCACCTGGAGGCTTAAGCCCGCGGCCAGATTGGCCAGCCCCTGGGAAGTGAGTTCCAGGCGGCAGGGGCCCGAGGCGAGGCAGTGTTCGATGAAGTTAAGGCGGGCGGCCTGATCCGGCGGCGGCACCTCGATGATCTGGGCCCCGTGGCGGCTCAAGAGGAGGTTGCCGTTTAATTCGGCCAGGTTGCCGGTGGTGAGGATAACCACATGGCTCTGCTCCACCAACTCCCGCTGGCGGGCCCAGCGCAGCAGGGTGACCAGGGAGGCCCGGTCCGCTTCGGTCATGGACCCGAGGTCCACCGCGGGGACAATGGTTTCGGCGTACTCGAGGATCAGGGCCAGGGGCTGGGGCAGGCTGCCGGGCCGGCAGGGGGCGGCCATGACGCGTTCGGCCAGTTGGAGCACTTCCCGGGGACTCTGGGGGAGGGGCGGGGGCGCGGGGGATTGGCCCAGGGCGCCTAAAGCCCGGGCCCGGACCCGGGAGAGGTCTTCGGCGCCGTCGGCCTCGGGGGCGGGGGGCTCGAGGGCCAGGCGGAAGGCGTTTTCCCCGGCGGCGTCCCAGAACTCAAGTCCAAGGCCGAGATTGTAGAAGACCACCTGGCGAGTTTGGGCCAGCCAATGGCCCAGAAAATGGCGGAAGGGCAGGTAATCGCCATTCACCCGGGTATAGTCGAAGACCTGGCCGTGGAGGATAAAGAGGGCCGATTCGCCCGCCTGGAAATGCTCCGCCAATTCCTGGGCCCATTCCGGTAGCTCTTGCCAGGGGCCCATAGATGATCCTCTCCGGTTGAAGGGTATAGGGCAGGAGAGGGGCGCGGCAGGAAGGACTTACGCCGGGCCGCCGCCCCTCAATCTCATTCGGTCCGTTTTTCCGTTTTTCCGTAAGGGGGTTAATGGCCACCAATCCGGGTGATTTACGGGATATCAGGCCGGACGCCGGTTAGAGCAACGGTTCGATCAATTTCATGAAGGTTTCTTTTTTCCGGGTGCCCTCGATCCTCTGGGCGACGTTGCCCTGCTTGTCGATGATGACGGTGGTGGGCACCACGGCGATGCTGCCATAGCTATCGCCCACCTTGTCGTTGCCGATGAGCACCGGGTATTCCAGGCCCAGTTGCTTCACCAGGAAGCGGATTTGGGTGGGGTCGGAACTGAGGGCGATCCCCAGGGTCTGGAGGCCCCGGCCCTTGAGTTCGTTATTGATCTTGTTCAGGTCCGGCATTTCATCCCGGCACGGACCGCAGAAGAACGTAAAGAAGTTGAGCACGACTACCTTACCCTTGAACTGGCTAAGGGAGTATTCCTTGCCCTGGAGCACATCTTTCAGGGAAAAGTTCGGGGCGGCCTTGTCGCCCCCCCAGCCCGGCGAGGCCAGGGCCAGGACGCAGACGGCCACCAGCAGCATCCGAGCCATGGTTAAGAAACGGCGAGATGACGTATGGGCCATTAAAACGCTCCTTGGTTCGAGGCTATGCCTCTCATTTTTGTCGTAAATATATCAAAAAGGCCCTGAGCCTGCAATTTATTTACCGGCGGGGGCGGTCCTGGGGGCGGGGGACCAGCCAAGGCGGGAGCTGGCCCCGGGGCCGGGGGCTGTGGGGCAGGGCCACCACCAGGGGCAGGATGGACTGCTGTTTGAACCAGGGCTCCAGCTCGTGGAGATTCTGGGGAGCTTTGAGGCAGAGGAGGGCTTTGCCGTCTTCGATAATGAAGCGCAGGTTGTCAGGCGGGGTCTGGGCCGCAGCGGCTTCGGAGCAGACGGCCAGGACGGCGCAGCGGTAGAGGTAACTCCAGAAACTGCCGGTGGGGGCAGCGGCCAGCATCGCCTGCCAGTGATCGGACCGATGTCCCGGGGGCAGGCAGACCCGGTTGACTTTGAGCTCCCGGCTGGCGGCCACGGACCAGGAATTACGCACCCCCAAGGTTTGATCGCCAAAGACCTGGCCCCCGGCCGCGCCGATGAGGGCCACCGCGCCCCAATCCCCGGCCAGAAAGCGGTTATAACCTCCCTGCCTGAGGGTCTCCAGGGCCTTCTGGTAGAAGGCCAGGGCCGATTCCGGGATGGCGGGGGGCAGCCGCCAGAGAAGCCGGCGGGGATCCCAATGGCGATGCTCGTTCAGGAAGGCGGCATAGTTATCCGAAGTCAGGGCCAGGGCCAGGGGCTCGCGCCACTCCCGGGCCAGGGCCGCGGCCTCGGCGTAATCCCGGACCTCGAGCCAGATGCGGCCCCGGCCCAGCAACCCGGGGCGGGGGGATGCCGCAACGCTCCGCTGGGTGGGCGGCAGCGGGTACACCGGGGGGCCGGGAGGGGTTTCCGGGGCCGGAGGGGACAGCCGGAGGGTCTCGCCAAAGGCCTCCACCACCTGGCGGGCGGCGGCCAGGACCCGGGGACGCTCCATGGGGGAGGCTGTGGCCACGGATTGATAGAGCCCGATCACCCGGGCCAGGGAGGCGGGAGCAAAGAGCTCGCCCCGGAGCTGGACCGCCTCTATCCCCAACTGACAGAGGCCGGAAAAGGTCTCGAGGGCGGCCATGAGGGTGCCGGGGTTTTCCGGCCGGGCCAGGCAGCAGGCATCGCAACCCAGCCCCAGGTACTCGTCCAAGAGACAGGAGCCGGCATAGGCCTGACAGCCGGTGGCCAGGGCGACGGCCAGAGGCAGGGCGGTTTGGCGCCGCATCAAGGCCAGGTCCTTGAGGCTGACGGGAGCCGCGATCACCACCCGGGTGAATCCGAGGGCGGCCGCCAGCCGCAGCCCCGGGGAATTGTGGGTTCCGAAGTCGCCGGCGGCCTGGAGAGGGAGGTGGGGATAATGCCGGCGCGCCTCCCGGACGAGACCCAGATCGCGAAGTTGCAAGGCATCGGGATCGATGCGGGCCACGGCGGCGAGCATATCCGGCACCCCGGCCAGGTCCCGCTCCCGCAGCAGCCAATCCCAGGCGAGATAGAATTTGCTTCCCTGCCGCCGGGCTGCGTCCCGCCAGTCGGCCAGTTCGGAGAGGACCCGGGAATCCGGGTTCCGGGGCAGGGGGGCGGCCACCGCGCCCGCGCCGCAGTCCAGGGCGGTGGTGAGGGATTCCAGGTTTTGAATGCTGACGACTAATTCCATTTTTCCCATTTTTTCCATTTCTTTCATAAGGGTCGGTATGCTCTATTTAAAGGCGGCCACCGGCTCGCCGGGAGGCGGGGGAAAGTCCAGGGTTATTACGCCTGTCGCGGGTTGGGGCAACGGCGGCATTCCTCCCCTAAGATAAGGGGAAACGAGAAATTCATAAACCAAAAAAACGTCTCTCCTTGACATCTCCCATCGGTTATCCATATTGTTACTCATCACCTCAAGGAGATGGCTATGAAAGTTTTGGGCATCTTTGGCAGTCCCCGGCGGGAGGGGAACTCAGACACCCTCATGAAGGCATTTCTCCAGGGGGCGGCAGAGACCGGGGCGCTGGTGGAAGAAATCTTCCTGCGCGACCTGAAAATTTCTCCCTGCCTGGAAATATATCATTGTTTCAAGGCGGGCACCTGCCCTATTAAGGATGAAATGCGGGGGCTGTATGACAAGCTGGTGGAGGCCGACGTGGTGGCCCTGGGGTCGCCGGTGTTTTTTTACAGCCTGTCGGCCCAGGCCAAGGCCATGATCGACCGGACCCAGGCGTTGTGGGCCCGGCGCTACGTGCTGAAGGATGATTTTCCCGGCGGCAACCGCCAGGGGGTGCTGTTGGTGACCGGCGCCACCAAGGGGCGGCTGCTGTTCGTGGGCTCCCGGCTGGTGGCCAAGTATTTCTTCGACGCCATCAATGTCAGGTATGCCGCGGAGATCCTGGTGCGGGGGGTGGATGAAAAAGGGGCCATCCATGACCGGCCGGAGGTCCTGGAGCAGGCCCGGGAGTTAGGGCGGCGGCTGGGCCAGGGCGAAGTGATGGGCCCCATCAAGATGGACCCCCTGGCGGTTTAGGAGGAGGCGGCGGAAAGCCGCCGATCCGGAACCATATTTTCTATTTGGGTATGCCATGACCACGCCCATTTCCGACAATTACTGCTTTGTGTGCGGCCGGGACAATCCCCGGGGGTTGAAGATTTCGGTTGTCTACCGGGAAGCCGAGTTGGCGGCCGAGACCGAGATTTCGCTGCCGAGAGAGTTCCAGGGCTGGGCCGAGGTGATCCACGGCGGCATCCTGGCCACCCTGCTGGATGAGCTGATGGCCCACGCGGTGTGGCATTTCGCCGGCCCCGGCCTCACCCTGGGCCTGGAGGTGCGGTTTCATGCGCCGCTGAAGCCGGGTGAGCCAATTCTGGTGCGGGGGGTGCTCCACACCAAAACCGGCAGCCGCCGCCTGACCGAGGGGGAGATCATCCGGGTGGCCGACGGGGTCCGCATCGCCTCGGGCAAGAGCCGGTTTCTGCTGTCCAATGAAAAAGAGCCATAGATCCTGCTCCGGGTGCGGCCCATGCTCGCCGTAACCATCCTGATGGTGGGCAAGACCCGGGAGTCTTTTATCCGGGAGGGCCTGAGCTTCTATGAGAAGCGCCTGCACCCCTTCCTGCACCTGACGCTGAAAAACGTCCGGGAAGAAAAAGAGGCGGGGGGCCTGAGCGCGGATACGATCAGGATTCGGGAAGGCGAGCGTCTCAGGGCCCAGATCCCGCCCCGGGCTTACGTTATCGCCCTCACCCCGGCAGGCCGGGAATTCAGCTCGGAAGAATTCGCCGCCTGGCTTACGCGGCGGGAGTCGGAATCCCGGCCCCTGGCCTTTCTGGTCGGCGGCCACCTGGGGCTGGACCCCGGGACCCTGGCTGCGGCCGGCGAGCGCCTGGCGCTGTCCCGCCTCACCCTGACGCATGAACTCTCCCGTCTCGTCCTCCTGGAACAGCTCTATCGGGCCATGACCATCAAGTGCGGCCACCCGTACCATGTGTAGCGGCACCGGCGTCCGGCCGGTGGGGCGGGCTGACAAAATATTCCTCCTTGGGGGAGTTATGCATGGGCCTTTAGCCCACCCGTAAATTATGAAAAGTCTGTAAGGGGGGATCTCGGTCGCCGTTTTACCGTGAAAATCTCCCGCAGGGGCGGTGCCCTCACCGCCCCTATAATGAATTTTATTCCTTGGGATGGCCAATGCTTCGGCCATGAACGTTTAATCCCCACAGGCGAGACGCCTGCGCCACCAAATTCTGATTAACTTTCCAGGCCATCTGAACCGATACTTGCCAACCCCGAAATTCTGTTGCACCCGGCGCTGACCCTTGTATCCGGAAGACTCCTGGGATATGAATATAAAAAATGATCTGGAGATGGGGAGGGCCTGCCCGGCGGCGGGCCCCCTTGCATCCCTGGGACCATATTGAGGTGGAGGCGCTTATGGGATCGGCCTGGCACATCGTCGCCTTTCCGCTCATCCTGCCGTGGCAGGAAGAGTTTTGGACCCTGCCGCTGTATTTTCCTGACTTGAAGGTGGGGGTTATCCCGGGGTGGCCCGAACAACTGGCGTACCAGGGGATGCCGTTGCCCTCGGAGGCCGAGGTGCACCCCCGGGAGTTGGAGCATTATAAGCCCGGAGACCTCAGCCAGTGGCGGGCCTTTGAAGATTATCGCCGGGACCAGGAGGGGGCAGGCGAGAATGTGATCCAGGCCATACGCGGCTATGGGCAGGCCGCGGACGCGGAACCGCAGCCACCCTCAGCCGATGCCTGGTCCCTGGCCTGGCAACTGGAAAAGATGCAGGCGGACCAGGATGCCCAACTCCTGCTGGTGGACCGGGGGAATGACTGGCTGCAAGATATCCTCAAGCCGGAACCCTGGGACGATGGGGGATCCTCCGGAGTCGTCTCCGGGGTGGCGGAGACGGTGGACCCGGAGCTGGCCAAACTGCGCTACCGCTTGTGGCGCCGGGTGATGGCCTTGGAGGCGCCGGACCAGTCGGTGCCCCTGCTCCTGGGCCGCGCCTCCCGGTCCCTGTTCCTGACGTTGAAAGGCTGGCCGGAGTGGACCGCGCTCCGGACGGTAGAGTTCTCCTTGCCCGGCTGCCGGAATGGGGGCGAGTGGTTGAAGGTGGCCGAGGCTGGCCGGCCACCCTGGCAGGAGAAGTTCGGGGAACTCCTGGGGGCTTTGCTCACGGCGGCGGCGGATAACCAGGAGTTGAAGGCCGCCTCCCGGGAACTGCAGGAATTTGTGGCGGGTGAGATCGCGGCCAACTGGCCCTGGCCGGAGGTGTGGCATTGGGACCTGGAGATCTGGGGTTCGGATGGGGCGCCGGAAGCGCAGGGTCCGGTGCTGTGCTGGAGAAGCGCCGGCGCGGGTATCCTGCCGGGATGACCGGTAAGGGCCGCACGGGCGCATCGCAGCCGGGCCGGAGGCAAAGGCGGCAACGGCAGGAACGGGTGCGAGGGGCGGGGATTATTCTTCTTCGGGTTCCGGGAAGGCTTTCAAAGGGGTGGTGGGCACGATTTTAGCCGCGGCGATCTCCCGCAGGGCCATGACGATCTCTTTGTTGTCCCCTTTGACCAGAACCGGGGCGCCGCGATAGATCTGGCGCACCCGCTTGGCCGCCAGGTGGATCAGGCCGAAGCGCGTCGGTACTTGTTCCAGGCAGTCCTCAATAGTAACCCGGGCCATTCGTAAGCTCCCTTATTTCCTTAGTGCGAGACGTTGACGGGCACAAGATGCTGCAACGAATTTATCTTATCCTTTTTGAGGGGACATGTCAAAAATCAGGCTGAAAATCGCCAGGTCAGCGGGTTTCTCCCCTTTTCACCGGCCAGGCGCACGAACTCCAGTTGGTCGCCCTGCTTCAGGATATGGGAGGCGGCCACGTCCCGGCCGTTGACCAGGGCCAGGGCCCGGGGGTCGATGTTCAAAGGCTCTTTCAGGGACTGGCGCACCTCGCTGACGGATTTGCCGGCGATGGCCGCCTCCAGGTTATGGACCCCGTAGCTGATTTTGACCATCCCGGAGCGGGTCTGGGCCGGCTGGTTCAAACGGGTCAAATCTTTCAGTTGGGCGCTCATGAAACCTCATTATGGGACCGGCAGGGCGATGGCGGTTCGTCCCGGCCGGCCAATCGATGTTGTCTGAGAAGTTCTTTGGTCTCCTCGGGCGAATAGACGCGGCCGCAGCCCGGGCAGCCGATTTCCACCCCGTTTCAGGTGGGGCGCAGGACGATACTGGCTTCATGGCAATAAATACATTGCATGTGGTTAAAAATAGCGGGACAGCTGGGGGAGGGCGTCGTCCACCTGGCGGCACTCCCGCAGCAGCCCATTGATATAGAGCCAGGTTAAGCTCATGAGGAATTCCGGTCCGTACTTTAGGGCCCCATGGCTGTCAAAGGCCAGGCCGGAGCCGGCCGGGCCATAGCTGAACCGGAAAGACAGGTCGCCCAAGAGGGGCCAGACCACCTCCCAGGCCCCGCCGGCCTGGGCGAAAGCCCCGCAATCCATCCGCCGCACGGCCACCTCCACCACTTCGGGGGTCACCTGGGCCAGGATCTCCTCCCGGGCTCCCAAGGAGACGTCCTGCATGGGGCCGGCGCCCTCGGGGGCAAAATTCCCAAAAGGCAGCCAGTCAGGACCGGGACCGGCATTTTCCAGGGAAAAACTGCCACGGCCATAGCGGGCCAGGAGAGCCACATAATCCCAGGCAAAGACGTAGGCGTCCTCGGTGGGGACGGCCAGGCTCTTGCGGGCGTAAAAGACCCGGAGGTCGGTGCCGAACTCGGGGTCCTGGTCGAAGAGCAGGAAGAGTTCCAGGGGGCGGAACGGCGCCAGCCGCAGGACCCACTGGATGGTGGCGTAGGGGCGGCCGGTCACCAGTTCCCCCCGGAAGAGGCCGGCCAGGGCGCCCGCGTCAAGGCCAGCCAGCCCCGCCAGGTCCTGGCGATACTTTTTGCGGACGTACTGGCGGATTTGGGCCTCCCAGCCGCCGCCGGCCTCGAAATGCCCCAGGGAGACCAGATCGTAGGGAAAATTTAGGGAAGGCTCGCCGGGGTTCAGGTCTTTTTGGCCTCCACGCGCTGATTAAACTTCGCTTCATTGATTATAAAACGTTCGTGGACGGCCTCGCCAATCTTTTCTTTCTCGTCAAAGCCCTCCACCTTGAAGGTGATCTTGCGGCCGTCCACCTGGGTGACCTCGGTGACGACCCGGACTTCCATGCCCAGGGGGGTGGGGGCGGTATGTTTCAGGTTCATGGAGATGCCCACGGAGGTCTCGCCGGGCTCCAGGTGGGGGGCCATCAAGGCGGCGCTGACGCCCTCGAACAGCCCTCCCAGGAAGGGGGTGCCGAAGACATCGGGGACTTTGGGGAAGAATTTTTGGGCGGTGTGCTCCGGGCCGGTTTTGAGCCGCATTTCATGGGTCATACCTACGGTTAATGCCATAAGGCCTCCTTGCAGCGAATTATTCGTCAGAGGGTTTTATAAGCTGCTGCGTTCGGCCCCTCCATGGGGGAGGGGGTTACGAGGTGGAATGGTGTATCCCCCCTGGCCGCCGGTTAAGCTTACTTCCCGGCTTTGGGGGTCAACTTGAGCAAGGCGGCGATTTGGCCGGCCAGGTCCAAGGTCTTCTGCTCCGGGTCTTGGGTCTTAGGCGTCAACAGTTGGGGCCGGTTCTGGTACTCCGGTTTGGGGGTGACTTCGAATTCCGGCGGGAAGGAGTCTTCGAAGTACATCTGCTGGAAGCCGATGAATTTCAGGTGGTGGGCGGTGGCGTCCAGCACCGCGGTTTCGGACTTTTCCAGCAGACTTTCCGTCAGAGCCACCCGGAGGCCGGCCAGGGATTCGCCCCCCTGGGTGCAGGCGATATGGCCGTGGCGGTTGGCCAGGAGCATGGAGTCCATGATCTCCTGTTCGCTGACGTGGACCACGGCGACGCCGCCGGCCCCGGCGCGGCGGTGATACTCCTCGGCCAGGCGGATCACCCGGGGCATGGACACGGGGTTGCCGATCATGGCGGCCTGGGCCACACTGGCTTGAACCGTTACCGGCACAAAGACGCGCTTGGCGGCGTTGGGCTCCAGGTAGTAGCGGAAGACCGGATCGGCGTGGCGGGACTGGACCCCGACGATCCGGGGCAGGGTGTCGATGATGGCCAGATCGTGGAGGCGGAGAAAGCCCTGCATGATGGCGGTGATGTTGCCGGCGTTGCCGATGGGCACCACCACGGTTTTGTTCGTAAGGTCATAGTCGAAGGTTTGGGCGATCTCGTAGGCATAGGACTCCTGGCCCCGGATGCGCCAGGAGTTTTTGGAATTGAGCAGGGCCACCTGGTAGTTGTCGGCCAGGGCCTCCACCACTTTCATGCAGTCGTCGAAGACGCCGGGGATTTCGAGGACGCGGGCGCCGCTGCCCAGGGGTTGGGCCAGTTGCTGGGGCGTGACCTTGCCTTGGGGCAGGATGACCGCGGAGGCGACCCGGTCTCCCAGGTAGGCGGAGTAGAGGGCGGCGGCGGCGGAGGTGTCGCCGGTGGAGGCGCAGATGGCCAGGATCTTGCCGGCGCCGGGCTGATGCACCAGGAAGTTGAGGTAGCTTAAGGCCGCGGCCATGCCCCGGTCTTTGAAGGAGGCGCTGGGGTTCTGGCCGTCGTTCTTGAAATAAAAAGGCGCGCCGATTTCGGAGGCCAGGTCGGCATTGGCGGCCACCTGGGGGGTGTGGCCTTCGCCCAGGTAGATGATGTCGGCCAGGGGGATGACCGGGGCGATGAGTTCGTAATAGAGGAAGATGCCGCTCAGGGCCGGGAGGTTGAGCATCTTACGATAGTCGAAGAGGCGGCGCCAGAAGGCCCCGTTTTTCGTAAGGCGAGATTCGGCCTTATTCTCGAGCATGAACAAGCCGCGGCAGTGGGGGCAGGTGTAGAGGAGTTGGGTGATGTCATATTCGCGGCCGCACTCCAAACAGCGGTAGACCAGGTCCCCGGTGGGGGCGGGGATGAGGTGGGGCCGGATGTCGTCGGGGAAGTTTTCGGGTTTCACTACGCCTCCGGATCTTAGTAAAATCCTATTTGATGATATTAATTTCTCATTAATGAAAATATCCAAAATATTCCAGAACATCCAAATACTAAACAAGAATATAGTCTTGGATATTCAATCTTATATCTCTGAGATAAAATCTCATTCTTATCTATATCTTGTTCGTTTAATAAAATTCTTATTATAGGACATTTATCTTTCATAGCTTCGATATATTTTCTATTCTTTCTTAAATCGCCTTCAATTTTCCAAATGAATTTATATGATAAATATGATATTAAAAAATACAAAATAAATCTTATTATAAAAGCATATTCATTTAATGTTATATCCCTTGAAAGATAATCAATTCCAGCTATAATTGCAAAAGTATAATATGTTATTTTAAATTGTAATCCTTTGCAAAACGCAATGTCTTGTCTGATATCGTTGTATAATTTCAATGCTACATTTAATCTTTCATTTTCTTTAAAATTATTCATAATAATTGTCTATTGTCTTTAATATAATCCTAATGACTATTAATGATTTTCGATGATCCCATATTTTTTCTTGTAGACATTTAAATATTTTTCAACACGTTGGGATATAATATATTCTGGCACCGGTGATTTGCCTTTATCTACTTTCCAAACTTTAAGCTTTGGATCAATATTATAATAAAATGTCATAATATCATAGATAAGTTCATCAAAATTATTCAAATAATCATTATATCTACTATTCATAAATTCCACTTTCCAAGGAGGTTCACCTTGAAGGTAAAAATTCATTAGATATTTTATTGCATCTTCTTTTGACTGCCCCTGACGTCGTAATTTAGCATAATTTTTTTAGATAATATTTAACTTGATATTTAATGCCTCCCATTCTAAAAAATACAATATAAGTAAAGATTAATAGAACCACAATCATCGTGATAATTATTTTCATAATGATTTATTCTCCAAAATCCATCATATAGTCTTACCAATAATCATTAAAGATCGGGGATGGAATTTGAAGTCTCATCATGGTGCTTATAACGCACCATAAACCTGATTTAGGTAGTTAAATGGTATTTTTTCAGCTTGTACTGGAGCAGGCTTTTGGTGATGCCCAGGAGTTCGGCGGCCCGGACCTGGACCTGGCCGCTCTTTTCCAGGGCCCGGCGGATCATCTGCTCCTCGATGGCGTCCAGGGCCTCGGGCAACGGGGTGTTGAGGGGGATGAAGCGGTCAACGTCCAGCCGGGACTCGGCCGGGGCCGGGGCCAGCTCGGCGGGCAGGTCCTGGGGGCTGATGACGTTGTTGCTACAGAGAATAACGGCCCGCTCCATGACGTTTTCCAACTCCCGGACGTTCCCCGGCCAGGCATAGTGGATCAGGACTTTCAAGGCTTCCGGGGTGATATGGGTCTTGTCCCGGAGGTTTTCCTGGACATATTTTTTAATGAAATGGGCCGCCAGGAGGGGGATGTCTTCCTGGCGCTGGCGCAGGGGAGGCAGATGGAGGTGGACCACGTTGAGGCGATAGAACAGGTCCTCCCGGAAGCGGCCGGCCTCCACCTCCTCTTTGAGATCCCGGTTGGAGGCGGCCACCACCCGGACGTCCACCTTGATGGTGCGGGCGCCGCCGACGCGTTCGAACTCCATCTCCTGGAGGACGCGCAGGAGCTTGACCTGGAGGCCCTGGGACATTTCCGCGACTTCGTCCATGAAGAGGGTGCCGGTGTCGGCGAGTTCGAAGCGGCCCTTGCGCATGGCCACGGCGTGGGTGAAGGCGCCGCGTTCGTGGCCGAAGAGTTCGCTCTCGAGCAGGGTTTCGGTCAGGGCGGCGCAGTTGACGGAGATGAAGCTTTTGGCGGCCCGGTTGCTCACCTGGTGGATGGCCCGGGCGATGAGTTCCTTGCCGGTGCCGCTTTCCCCGGTGATGAGGACCGTGGCCCGGGACCCGGCCACCCGTTTGACCAGGGCCAGGATGTCCTCCATGACCCGGGAGGTTCCCACGATGGTGGGGAAGCCGTATTTTTTGTCCAATTCCTGGTTGAGGAGGCGATTCTTGAGGATGAGGTGGCGGTGATCCAGGGCCTTGGCGATGGTCACCAGGATTTCATCATTCTTAAAGGGCTTGAGGATGTAATCGAAGGCGCCTTTTTTCATGGCGGTGACCGCTTTTTCCACGGTGCCGAAAGCGGTCATGATGATCACCGGCAGGTCCGGGTAGAGGCGCTGTAATTGGTCCAAGAGCTCGATACCGCTCATCTTGGGCATCTTCATGTCGGTGAGGACGAGGTCCAGATCGGAGGCCGCGGCAATCTTGACGGCCTCGATGGCGCTGGGGGCGGTGAGGACCTCATAGCCGGCCTCCCCCAGGAGGGCCTCCATGACGGTGAGATAGTTGCTTTCGTCATCAACGACTAGGATCGTATCCATGGTGGTCTGGACTCGCTTTGGGCGTGGCCGGGCGCGAAACGATCACGCGGGCGCACGGGTCAACTTACTTTTTGCAGGGCCAAGGCGGGAATAGTAATGGTGATGGTGGTGCCGGCCCCCGCCGTGCTGCTGATATCCAAGGTCCCCTGATGGGCTTCGATGATGCTTTTGACGATGGGCAGTCCCAGGCCGCTACCTTTTTCCTTGGTGGTGAAAAACGGGTTGAAGATCTTATGCAAGGCCTCGGGCTCAATGCCTTCCCCATCATCCTGGAAGCGGATTTGTCCCCCCTGGGCGCGGGGACCGGGGGAGGTGAACACGGTGAGGTGACCGCCGTGGGGCATGGCCTGGATGGCATTGAGGAAAATATTCAAGAAGGCCTGGTACAAGAGATCCTGATCGACGATGAGGGCCCGGCCGTTGAGCTGATATTCCCGGGTGACGGTGATGCCCAGGCGGTCGATCTCGGGGGCCAGCAATTCCAGGCCGCGGTCCAGGGTCGCCTCGAGATCGCAGGGGCGGAGGTTGGGAATGCGGGGCCGGGCAAAATCCAAGAATTCCGTGACTTTCTCATTGAGGCGGTTGGACTCTTCGACGATGATCCGGGCCAGGCGATTTTGGGGCTCATAGCGGGCCAGGCGTTCCTGCAAGAGTTCGGCGGTGGAGCTGATGATCCCGAGGGGATTGCGGACCTCGTGGGCAACGCCGGCGGTCATCTCGCCCAGGGCGGCCAGGCGCTCGGACTGGTGGAGCTGGCCTTCCAGGCGGCGCTGCTCTTCCTGGCGGCGCTGCAGGATGATGCCGGCCTGTTTGACGATTTGGCGCAAGACCAGAAATAACAGGCCCATGATCACCACCAGGGTGATCAAAATGATCAGGCGGAAGTTGGCGATTTCGGCCAGGTCCCCGGAGATATTCTGGTCAATCTCAATGACACCCACCACCGGACCGGACTGGGGGGCGAGCTTCTGCTCCAGCCGGAAGGGGATGTAAGCCTTAAGGTTCTGGTGACGGTAACTGCGAGGCCAGAAGATGCTCCAGAAAGGGCTGTAGCCGGGTAACTCGAAGTAATTTTCTCCGGCCAGGGCCCGTTTCACCCCCACGACATCGTCACATTTTTTTCCCAGGGGCAGTTGGGCGGTGCTATAGGAGAAGACGCCCTCCTGATCGTACTGGTTCAGTTGCTCCACGTGAAAGCCATGGATGGTGGTACGGACCACCATGTCGAGGCGCTGGGATTGCTCCGGGTCGGACAGAGTAATGCGCCCGCCCTTTTCGAAGGCGGTGGGCAGGACGAATTGCTGATAGATCTGGTGGTTCAGGTTGGAGGCCAGGAGGATGAGATAGTCTTCGTTTTTCTTCAGGGTCATCTGCTGGGCCCGGAGGGTCAGGAGCACCGTGAGGATGACGGTAAAGACCAGGATGACCACGAAGCCGGGCAAGGAGAAAAATTTGACCAGGCCGAAGGTGTCCAGGTCTTTCCCCGGGCGCCACCAGGAGGTAGTGAGTTTCAGGGGCTTCATGACGGTTCAGGCAATCCGGTATTTCTCCAAAGGGGGCGGGGCTTCGGCAAATTCGCGGTGATAGTTTTCGAAGCCGCGCCGGCCCATGAGGCCATAGGTCGTCTGTTTGCCCCCCTCGACGCCCGGCTGGTCGAAGGCATTGACCCCGAAGAGAGAGCCGGCCACCACCGTCACTGCTTCCAGGAGGTAGATTAATTGCCCGATGGTGAAGGGATTGATCTCGGGCAGGTGCAGGGTCAGGTTGGGCCGTCCGGCCTTCATGAGGTTAAAGGCGGTGGCCTGACGCTCCACCCGGAGCAGTTCATCCAGGGAGTGGCCGCCCAGGTAGCTCAGGGCTTCCTGATCGGGATAGAGGTTCGGGATCTCCAGGTGATGCTTGAACTTATCCACGGCCAAGAAGGTGATCAGCTTGTCGGGAGGCCCTTCCATGTAAAGCTGCAATTGGGAATGCTGGTCGGTGGTTCCCAGGGCCCGGACCGGGGTGCTGCCGGCATTAACGACTTTGCCCTGGAGATCCTGGCGCTTTCCCAGGCTTTCGGCCCAGAGTTGACCGAACCAATCCGCCATGCCGGCCAGGGCGCTGGCGTAGGGCATGAACACCAGGATGGGCCGGGCTTTGGCGGTGGCAAAGAGATAGAAGAGGGCGGCCAGGCGATAGGCCGGATTTTGGCCGGGCGCGGCGTCTTTCAGGCGCTGATCCATGAACCGGGCCCCGGCCAGGAGTTCCTCGACGTCGATGCCGGCGAGAACGGCAGGCAGGAGTCCCACGGCGGAGAGGACCGAGAAGCGGCCGCCGACATTGGGGGGAACGGCCAGGGAAGCCAGGTGCTCCCGAGCCGCCAGGCTCCGGAGGGGCCCCTGTTCCGGGTCGGTGGTGAGGACGAGGCGCTCCCGGGCCTTGGCTTCGCCCACCCGGCCCTTTAAGAGTTTGTAGATCCACAGGAACTGGGCCAGGGTTTCGGCGGTATTGCCGGATTTGCTGATGACGTTGAAGGCGGTGCGGCGCATATCCAGGCCGTCCAGCAGGCCGTAGAGGTGGTCGGGATCAATGTTGTCGGCGACCCAGAGTCCGAGCTTCAGGTGGCGGCGGGCCATGGGGAACTTGTTGTGCTGAGGATGGCACAAGGCCTGATGGAGGGCCCGGGCGCCCAGGGCGGAGCCGCCGATGCCCAGCACCACCAGATCCCAGCACCACTCCAGCAGCGGTTTGGCAACCCGGCGAACCTCTTTGACGACCTGGGTCTGGTAGGGCAGTTCCATGAACCCCATCTGGCCGCTGTCGCGGCGGGCGGGCAGGCCTTGATGGAACGCCTCCAGCCGGGGGGCCAGGCCGTGCAGGTCGGTTTCTTTCAGGCCGATAGCTCCCAGGAACTCCGCCATGGCATAATTGTGGTCCAGGCTCAACTGCATGCTCCGGATCCAGGTGGGGTCTTCGTAGTGCTTCATGGACCTCTCGCTTTTCGGGGTGCGGCCGGGTCTGCCCCCGGGACCGAAAAATTGGCTTCCCTTAAAACTTTAGCCCAGAGTGACGGGAGATTCAAGGGGAATCGGCGCGTCGCCGGATGGCCCTAACTTCACTTGACATCGTTTGAGCACTGCCGTTAGGATGCGATTAATTATAACAAAAAGGGTTACAGATGTGATTGCCCCTTTACAATCTGTAAAAAATGTTGACAGATGTTCAAGGCAGAGGCGCGCCCCGATCCGGCGGATCAGCATTTTTTCCTTATTTATTTCATCAGTTAGCTTGAATCAGCCGGACCGGCGGGGTTGGAACGACCATTGCTTAGGATATGCATGGGCTGGTATGTTTGCATGCCCCGGGTTGGGCCGAACCGGCAGGCCGCCCGGGTCTTATAGGCCACGTGAGGTAAAGGGGCACTGATGGAAGCGCAACAGTACCGGAAATTATGGTGGGACATCATCCTGGCCACCGTGTGTTTTTCGGTGGTGCCGCTCTTTATCCTGGGAGGGGTGATCTATCATCAGTTCAGCGTGTCCTATACCGCCAAGATCATGGACAATATGAAGACCCTGGCGGAGAACCGGGCCGCCTCCATTGACCTGTTTCTGGAGGAACGGATTTCGCAGTTGACGGGTCTGGCACATACTCATGCCTTGCAGCAGTTGCAGGACGAAGATTATTTAAACCGGGTTTTCAATATCATCCAGACCCGGTCCAAGTCATTTTTGGATCTGGGGATCATCGACGAGGAAGGGAACCACCTGGCCTATGTGGGACCACATTACAGCATCCTGAAAAAAGTAAATTACAAGGATGAGGAATGGTTTCATGAAGTGATGGCCACCGGGGTGTACGTCAGCGATGTGTTTCTGGGATTCAGGAAAGTTCCCCATTTCATCATTGCCGTTATGGTGCGGGAGAAGAACCGGAGTTGGATCCTCAGGGCCACCATCGACTCAAACATCATTGACAATATCGTGCGGGCCGCCTGGATCGGCAAGAAAGGCGACGCCTTTATCGTCAACCGGGAAAACGTGCTGCAAACCACGCCGCGTTTCGGGGGCAAGGTCATGGAGTCCCCCAAGGCGCCCAATTTTGCCGCGGCCACCGGCACCGCAGTGGAGGAGGTGGACTTTCAGGGGGAGACCTGCCTTTATGCCACCAGCATCGTCAAGCTGAAAAAGTGGGTCTTAATAATCCGGGAAGCGCCCACGGAGCAACTGACACCGCTGTTGCAAGCCAGGTTCCTGGCGGGTTTAATCGCTTTAGGGGGCCTGGTGCTCATCATTATCGGGGCGTATTTCACCACCCGGGCGATGATGCAGGAACTGCAGCGGATGGACCGGAAGAAGGCGGCCAGCGATGAAATGGCGATCCAATCCAGCAAGATGGCGGCCCTGGGCAAAATGGCGGCGGGCATTGCCCATGAAATCAACAACCCCCTGGCGGTGATCGGCGAGAAGGCGGGTTGGATCAAGGATCTGCTGGGCATGGAGGATGTGGCCGAAAGTGAGAACTTCCAGGAACTGTCGGATGCGGTGAACAAGATCGAGTATCACGTGGTGCGGGCCAAGACGGTGACTCACCGGCTGTTGGGGTTTGCCCGGCGGATGGAGCCGATGGCCGAGCGGGTCAATATTAACGAGATCCTGGACGAGAGCATCGAGTTTTTGAAGAACGAGGCCCGCTACCGGAGCATCGAGATCCAGTCGAATTACGCCCCGGACCTGCCGTTGACCACCACGGACCAGGCCCAGTTGCAGCAGGTATTTCTCAATATCATCAACAATGGCATCGACGCCATCGACAAAGATGGACAAATCACCATCAACACCAGAACTATCAAGCAGAATAACGAAATATTGGTTGAGATCAGCGATAACGGCCCGGGGATTTCCAAAGAGGTGCTGCAAAAAATCTTCGATCCTTTTTTCACCACCAAAGAGGTGGGCAAGGGCACCGGCCTGGGTTTATCCATTTCTTACAGCATTATCGAAAAGTTAGGCGGCAGGATCATGGTGGCCAGCGAGGAAGGCCAGGGCACCACTTTTACTATTTATTTGCCGGTGAGATGACCCGAGGAGGCGGTTGTAATGGAGAAATTCAAGATTCTGATTGTGGATGATGAGCAGGACTTTCTGGAGACCATTCTCAAGCGGCTGAAAGCGAGAAAGATTGAGGCCACCGGGGTGGAGAGCGGTTACAAGGCGCTGGACTTCCTGGATAAGCAAGACGTGGATGTCATCATTCTGGATGTCAAGATGCCGGGGATGGACGGGATTGAAACGTTGCGGGAGATCAAGAAGAAGAAACCCCTGGTGGAAGTGATCATGCTCACGGGCCACGCCTCGGTGGAATCGGGGATCCAGGGGATGCAACTGGGGGCCTTCGATTATGTCATGAAACCCGTGGCCCTGGACGAGTTGCTGGAGAAGGTGCGTCAGGCGTATGACCGGAAAGTGATCCAGGAAGGCAAGGCCTGAGGGGAGGCGACCGGGCAGGTGTCTCACGATAAGCCGGATGGACACCTGGCGCGGATGCGGTTTCCCGGAGGCGCCGGGGGGGTCCCCGGGCGCCGGTCCTGAGAGATGGTTTCGCATTGCCGCTCGGGCCGCCGAAGGTGGGTAAAAGGGATGGATGCGCCCGGAAAAAAAGATTGGCTGCTGGATGAACGACTGCTGCAGTCGCAGAAATTGGCCGCCATCGGCGAACTTTCGGCGGGCATCGCCCATGAAATCAACAACCCCCTGGCCATCATCCGCCAGGAGGCCGAATGGATGCAGCTTTTGCTGAAGAAGCTCGGAGGCGGCACGGAGCTTGAGGAACTTAAGGGGTCGGCCCACCAGATTGTGGAGCAGGTGGACCGCTGCACGGAAATAACCCGAAATTTACTGGATTTTGCCCGGAAACGGGACCCGGTGATTCAGGCGGTGGAGGTCAACCGGATCATAGAAAATATGACCATGCTGGTGGAGAAGGAAGCCAAACACAGCAATATCGCCATCGTGCGCCATTACGATGAGGCCTTGCCGGTGATTTACAGCGATGCGCCCCAGTTGCGCCAGGTGATCCTCAATTTTCTCACCAATGCCACGCAGGCCATCGGCAAAGACGGGGTGGTGACCATCACGACGCGGCTGAGCAATGATGACGCCGTGGACATGGTCATCAGCGACACGGGCTGCGGCATCCCGGAAGCGATGCTGAGCAAGATTTTTGACCCGTTTTTCACTACCAAGCCGCCGGGTCAGGGCACGGGGCTGGGACTGTCCATCTGCCACGGGATCATTCAGCGGCTGGGAGGGCGGATCAGGGTGGCAAGCACCGTAGGCCAGGGCACGGAGTTCACCATCACGCTGCCGCGCAGCCGGGAATCGGAGTTGTTTGCCCATGGGTAAGCCCCGGATATTGCTGGTGGACGACGAAGAGCGGTTCCGGGCCAACCTGGAAAAGATGCTGGGGGCCCAGGGACTAATGGTGCGGGGTGCGGGCAGCGGCGCCGAGGCCCTGGAGGATCTGCAGCTTAACCCCTGCGACGTGATTGTTCTGGACATCCGCATGCCGGGGATGGATGGGCTGGCCACCCTGAAGGAGATCAAGAGAATCAACCCGGAGGTGGAGGTGATCATCTTAAGCGGCCACGCCTCCATGGACGCGGCCTTTGAGATCAACCGGCTGGGAGGCTACGATTACCTCATGAAGCCGTGCCCCCTGGAAGAGCTGCTGCTCAAGATCGAAGCGGCGTATGACAAGAAAGTGGACCGGGAGAAGCGGAAGCGCCGGGCGGCGCCACCGGCGCCGGCGCAATGAGTTCCCCCCGCCCCCCCTGCCGGCAGTCAGAAAAAACTTAAGGCGCAGCGTTTTCCCCGGAGCATCGTTCAGACCCCCTGCCTCGCCCCCCCCATGATGAAACCCCTAAAGATAAAGGCGGCAATGATTAACAGGGCCGCGATGACGGCAAAAGGGGCCCGGTAGTCCAGGCCGCCCCAGAGACCGATCAAGGCCCCGGCCAGGAGAGGTCCGGCGGCGTGGCCGATGTTGTGGACGGCGCAAAATCAGCGAGTCCGCGAGAATATTCCCTCCCAGACGATTAACTTTGAAAAGGCAAGTTACCGATATTAAGATCGAGAAGAGAAGTCCAAAGGCATTTTGGACCCGCAATGGCCAGGGCTACCGCATAATCTCGGATTAAACTCATCTCCGGTTGGGTTTGCCATGGATCTTGATTCCCTGTGGAGAGAGATTGAATTAAGCTTTTATTTTGCCTGGGCCTGGGTTCTGTCCGAGGCGCAACAACATCCCCTCATCCCCGTTGTCTGGATCTGCATGGGTCTGCTTTTATGGCGCATGATGCGGGGAAAAGATTAGCTCACGAGTCATGCACCAAAAATGCTGAAGCCGCAGGGCAAAGAGTTTCCCTTGCCAACCTGAGGGAGATCTCTCAAGGACAGGGCTGCATCCCCGGCCCGCCCCCCCAAAAAAGCGTTGATGGTCGAGGTTTCCCCTGGCGGGACGGCGCCGGCCGGGTGGGATTTGCCTTGAGTCATATTGATTTTTTCATAGAATTGTGCCACCTTACCTCCCGAGGACTAGTTGGACGGCATTGGAGTGGCACAGCCATGGCAATAAAGTACTTAAGAATAATTTATCAAATCAATGAGTTGTCTGTTTCAAAGCAATAATCCATATGGGAAGAGACTAATCTTTTTAGCGGTATCATTGAGGAAGGTTGATGAATAGTGATAACAATTTTATGAATTATTCAAAACTAAGAATTAATCTCAAGGGGATTACGTTTGCCTTCGTCGGGGTATTATTTATATTTATCGTTGGTTTATTGTTGAGTATCGTGATCAAGTGGAGGGGAACACATGTACCCGGCATATATTATGGCAACTACTTTCCGTATCTTTACGTAAAAAATGAGCCGGTGATCCTTGTTTTACTGATTATATCACTTGTATTGCTTCGTTGGTACGTGGCTGCCGCCGCGCCGTTATCCTGGGCGGCGGAGGAAGGGGAGAGACTCAGCCGTTTGAGCGCAAGATGGATATGGCTGCTTGCCTTAGCGGTGCTGGTGTTGGCCTGGCTGGGCGATTATTGGGTGCTGCACGGTTTTCCGGCCAGCAATGACGAATTCGCGGCCCGCTTTCAGGCCCAAATTTTTCTGGCCGGAAAAGTTAAAGCGGGGTTGGATTCCCGGTGGCGGGACTTTGTCGGGGCCTTAACGCCCGGTTTTATCGTCTTCGACCCCAAGGAGTTTACCTGGACCAGCGGATATCTGCCGGTCTATGCGGGGATTCGGACGATTTTTTTAGGCCTGGGCTGCGCATCCCTTACCGGTCCGTGCCTGGCAGCCTTGAGCGTGATCTTGATCTACCGGGTGGCCCAGAAAATCTGGCCCCAGGACAGATTCGCGCCCATCCTGGCCGTGGTGCTCTTAGGGTCTTCTTCGCAGTTTCTGATAACTTCCATGACTTCTTTCGCCTATCCCGCCCACCTCTGCCTCAATCTGGCCTGGCTCGCCTGTTATTTGAGGGACGATAACGTGGGGCTCGCCCTTACCCCCTGGATCGGATTTTTCGCCTTGGGACTTCATAATCCCTTTATCCACGCGCTTTTCGTCATTCCCTGGCTTGTGGGGGTGGTGCGCCGGCGCAATTGGAGGGTAACCTTATATTTCGCCCTGGTTTATCTGGCCGGGTGCCTCGTCTGGTATGCGTGGATGAGGTTTACCTGGCCGAGCACGGTCCGGGGAGAAGATCTGCAGGTCTTCCGGTTGCCGGGATTCTACCAACTGCTTATCCAACCCATGAACCTCTCCCTGCTCTTTGCCTGGCAATCCCTGGCCACCTGCATCTTGTTCATGGCGGCGATCAGGCACCGGGAGATTTTAGGCCCCTGGGGCACAAAGTTACTGTGGGGTTGCATCCTCACGTTCGGTTTCTTTTTCTTTTTCCCCTGGGATCAGTTCATCGGATGGGGGTATCGCTTCTTTTACGGGGTCCTGGGAAACCTGGTTTTGGTGGCAGTGGCCGGCTGGAGCTTGATGCGGCACACTTTGGGGGAGAAGAAGGCCCTGGGATTCCTGGGGTTGACCACGCTGCTGGCGGTTTGCCTGCAATTGCCCCTGCGTTGTTACCAGGTGGAGAGTTTCGTCAGACCCCTGGCGGTGTCGGCCAAATATATCCAATCACTGCCGGAACGATTGGTAATTATCGATACCGATAAAAACTTTCTTTCCGCCTCCCTGGTGCGCAACGACCCCTTTCTGCGCAACCCCACAAAGGTTTTTCGGGCCTCCGGTTTGGATGAGGAGGACATCAGCAATCTTAAAAAATTAGGACAGGTGCGAATTCTGCAGCCGGAAGCCTTGGCCGCCCGGGGCCTGCCTCTCATCCCGCCACAGAGCGAACCTCAGCCGTGAATGCCCCGATAGTCCTGGAAGCCTGGTTTGAGCCGATCCGGATTTGCCGGGTGGCAGGAAACATCTTGATTTCTCTGGAATAAGCGCAGTTGAGGTGACGCAGTTATTTCCCGCAGCACTTTTTCCCGCGTTGGTTTTCTCGGCTCTCTCAGGCGGAATCAGCCGAAGGCGAATTTCCCGGGGCGGTCTCACCGGCGGGGGGGGCGATGGCTGCCACATCCAGGCTGTAATTGCCCGCCAGGAAATTATTGGCCACGGCCTCGACGCTGATCTCACTGGTCATGAGCATATCCATCTGGCGGGTAAAGATGAGCAGACGGCCGATGAGGTCGAGCTTGTCCTGAATGACCGGGGAGTCGTATTTTTGCAGGCGGGCGTCCACCCGGTCGCCCTTGACTTCCACGGAAAAATCCAGACCCATAAGGACGATGGCGATGGCCCGGACGCGGCGGCTGCGGCGGACGTCGTCGGCGGCACCGCCCTTAAAGGAGAAGGTGATGTAGTTCTTGTTGACGGTGGCGCCGCAGTAAGCGTCGAGGACGCTATAGTGATAGCCCACCCGGGAAGAGAAATTGAGATACTTGTCGGAGATGATGGCGTAACTGCGCTCGCCGAAGCGGTCCTCGACATTGGGGGCGGCCAGCAGCTGTTCCCGCATCACCGACAACAGGCCCGAGAGTTGAACGGGGCGGGGTTCCCGGGCCCGGACGTCCTCGCGCAGCATCCCCCGCAAGAGGGCCTGGAGGGGGACCGAGGCCACCTGGCTCGGGGTCACCTTGGGGGCTCGGGGGTCGGCCCCGGCCAGGCCGCCGCCCAGGTCGATGAGGTAGAGGTCCAGGGGAATTGCGGCTTCCAGCTTCAGGGCGTAGCCCTCCCGGGCGGAGACCAGGTCGCTGATCTTGAACATCTCGGTGTAGGAAAATTCGTGCACCAGCCGGCTGAGGTCGTGGAGGGACCGGCAGAACTCCGGGGTGAATTCCGGGGACCCGGGGTTCACCAGGTGGAGGGGCAGGATGAACTCGGCCACCTGTTTCAGGGTCTCGTAGACCGGGGTGTCTTTCAGGTGGGGTTCCCGGGTGGGCTGCTGGTCCAGCAATTCGGGGACCTTGCCCTGATAGATGCGGCAGGCGTAAGCGTCCACCGTGACGATCTGACCCGGGGCGATGGCCTGGGTGGCTACCTTGGTATCCAGGAGAGTGGGCAGAGAAAATTCCCGGCTTAGTGAGGCCATGTGGCCGGAGATGCTGCCGGAATCGGTGACGATGGCCTGGGCCTTGGGCATGGCGATGACGTATTTGGGGGAAGAATGCCGGGCCACGAGCACCGCGCCGTCGGGAAAATCCAGCAGGTCCTCATCCCGGCGGACCAGAAAGGCCGGGCCGCACCCGACGCCGGGGAAGGCGGCGGCGCCGCCCTGGACCAGCACGGGATAACCGGTCACCGCCGGGATGTTTTGGCGTTCCTGGCCGGCGGCGGCCTGGAGGACCAGGGGCCGGCTTTGGAGCACCAGGAGGCGGCCGTCTTGATCCAGGGCCCATTCCACATCCTGGGGGCAGTGCTCGTGCTCTTCCAGCTTGACGCCATAGGCCGCCAGGATTTTGATCTGCTCCGGGGAGAGGCAGGGTTGATCCTGCATTTCCCGGGGCACCGGGATTTCGTGGAGCCCGGCATCGGGTTTGGCTACCAACTGGACGGGTTTACGAGATACCTTTTGGTCGAGGATGGAAAAATCCTGGGTCTTGGCGACGCGAAAGGTGTCCGGGGTAATGACGCCGTCCACCGCATACGGTCCCAAGCCCCAGACGGCGCTGATGAGGAGGTTGTCGTCCCTTAAGTTGAAGGGATGGTGGGAATACATCACGCCGCTGGCCACCGCGGCCACCATTTGGAGGCAGACGACGCTCATGGCGATGTCTTCATCCCGGATGCCCTTGTTGAGGCGGTAAGAGACGGCCCGGGGAG
This sequence comes from Desulfobaccales bacterium, assembly GCA_052139855.1. GTDB lineage: Bacteria > Desulfobacterota > Desulfobaccia > Desulfobaccales > 0-14-0-80-60-11 > 0-14-0-80-60-11. The sequence continues at coordinate 14,154 of JBKQVS010000065.1, read as the reverse complement.
TGTAGAGGCTGGCCAGGATTTTCTTGTAGGCCGGCAGCAGCTGATCGCCCGGGACATTGAGGATAGTGAGGTATTGGCCGGCGAAGGAAAGATCGCTGTCTTCGCCGATGGCGCTGGAGCGCATGGATACCCGGACGGGGGCCTGGCCCGCCTCAGCCTGCATCCGGGCAAAGGCGGCGTCAATGGCCGCGGACAGGGCCGGGGGCACCTGGGCGGCGGCGATCAAGGCCTGGATGTCAACGCACACCTGCTGGACGGTCTGGGGGTTGGCGGGGTCGATCTCCATCTTGCGCTTGTTGATCTCATCCACCAGATCATTAAAGGCCAGAAAGTCGGTATAAGCCCGGGTGGTGATGGCAAAGCCGGCGGGGATGGGCAGGCCGATTTTTAAGGCCTCGCCCAGGTGGGCGTTTTTGCCCCCCACCCAATCCACCATGTCCCGGTTGACGCAGGACAGGGGCAGGACCGGGTCGGTGAGGGGGAGTTCCTTTTTTTCCCCCAGGCGGTCTTTGATTGCCCCGTTGATCTTATCCAGGACGCCATAGAGGACAGGATAGTGGTGGCCGGAGAGGACATCCAGACTTTTGATCATGCGGAAGGCGTGGAAGGCGGCCCGGGCCGACTGGGACCTGACATAGGACATGCCGAAGACGTGGCGGCCGGTCAGTTTCTCCTCCAGGTCGGCAATGATGTCCAAGAGCTGGGTGTTGGAGTCCAGGAGGTCCTTGAAGCAGGCATAGCGGAAGCGGAAGGCTGCGGCCAGGTCATCCCGGGAGGGTGCGCCCCGGCGGCCTGTGAACCTGCGGTAAATATCCCGGAATAAGTTGAGGGTCTCCATCGCGGGTCACTCTGCTTCGAAAAGTTCAAAGTTCAAAGTTCAAAGTCAAAAGCCAGGGGAGGCCTGAACTATTCATACTTTACGGGTGGGCCGCAGGCCCATGGGCACCTGCCTTTTATCTAACAAGAATCATACCAGAAAATAGCTTGCCGCGGTCAGGTTTCAGCGGTGCGCCATAACCTTCGACGGGCCCACGGCAGGTTGGGCCCTGCTCCTCCCATGGCGCCGGTTCAGAGGCCCGCCCTCCCAACGATTCATGATTTAGGGGGGGCGGGGGACAGGGGAGACCGACGGCATAATTCCCGTCAGAGACTGCGGCGCGGTGGTGGGAAAAGGGAGCGCCGGCGCGGTTTCCCCTGATACCCCCTTTACACTCTGTAAAAATTGCTGACAGAGCAGTGGTGCAGATGGGAGCCGGGATATCGGGCTGTCATCTGATAATACTGGTTTATCAATATGTTAGTCCAATCACGGATGCAAAACCCTGCCTGGCACGGCCATTGCTTACTATCCAGTGGAAGATTTTTTTGTCCAGGCTTACTGACGCAGGCAGGGAGAAACGACGGCATCATGAGGCAGGAAAGCATTCTATCATCCTACCGCAGCACATCTCATATTTCGTTAACCGTGAAGCAGCTGACGTTATGCCGAGGAGGTCTCGTATGAAAGTACTGGTGGCTACAGACGGCTCGGAGCATTCCATGAAGGCCGTGCAACGGGCTTTGGAGCTGGCGGAGAAGCAAGGGGCGCAGGTGACCTTGATGGCGGTGGCCTATTACGGGGCTGATTATCTGGAAGGCATGCCGCCGAACATCCAGGACAAGCTGGAAGACGAAGCCAGGGCGGCGTTGAAAAAGGGGAAGGCCCTGTTCGACGCCAAAAATTTGCCGGTGGAGACGGTGCTGGAAGCGGGGCTGGTGCCGGCCAACTTAATCATCCGCAAGGCTCAAGATGAAAAATTTGATCGCATCGTCATCGGCAGCACCGGCCAGAATGCATTGGAAAGGATATTGATGGGCAGCACCGCCGCCAAGGTGGTGGCGCATGCCCCCTGCGAAGTCACGGTGGTCAGGTAACCAAGCATTTCAAGGAGGTCTAGCGCAATGCGTACATGGTGGGCAAAACTCACGGGGCTGGTGATTATGGCCGGCTTGCTGCTGCCTGAGATGGTCCTGGCCGCCGGGCCAAAGGCGGCCCCCCTGGTAGTGGTAGCCGATACCCGGAAATTTACCGGCTGGGAAGCCTGGTGGACCAATCTGTATAATGAGAGTCACCTTTATTTCGCTCTCCTGACGGTAGTCCTTATTCCCATTATCGGCCTGATTTTCGGTCTCCTGGCGGACCTGGTCATGCGGACCATCGGCATTGACCTGGCGCACCGGGACCTGGCAGAGCACTAAGGCTTCTCGAGAACCACAGGGTAAGAGGAGAATATTATGGATTGGCTATACGTTCTGATGCCCATTGCGGGAATCAAGATATTCTGGCCCGGGTTGATCATTTTGGGTGTAGGCGTGGGGATTATCGGCGGCTTCTTCGGTATGGGCGGCGCCTGGATGGTAACCCCGGGCCTGAACATCCTGGGCTTTCCCATGGCCTTCGCCATCGGCACCGACATCGCCCACATGGCGGGGAAATCGCTGATTTCCACCATGCGCCACGGCAAGTTCGGCAACGTGGATTATAAGCTGGGCCTCATCATGCTGGTGGGCACGGTGGTGGGCTTCGAAGTGGGGGCCCAGATGGTTATGTACCTGGAACGCCTCGGGGTGGTGGAACTGTATGTCCGCCTGTTGTACCTGGTGCTGTTGTCCCTCATCGCCTGGATGGTCTTTGCCGACGTGGCCAAGAAAAAACGGAAAGACCGGGAGGCGTTAGCGGCGGGCAAAGAAGTGGATAAGCTGTCCACGGGCCTGGATTGGGCCAAGACCCTGCACAAGATCAAGATTCCCCCGATGGTGACTTTCAAAGAGGCCCAGATCACCTGCACCGCGTGGCTGCCCATTTTTATCAGTTTCGCCACCGGCTGGCTGGCTGGCATCCTGGGGATCGGCGGCGGTTTGATTCGGATGCCGGCGTTGATTTACTTCATCGGCTGCCCCACCCACGTGGCGGTGGGCACCGACCTGTTTGAGGTGATGATCTCCGGCCTGTACGGCACCGGCACCTACACCTACAAGGGCCGCACCGAGTTGGTGGCTGCGGTTATCATGCTGATGGGGGCGGCGGTGGGGGCCCAGATCGGCACCGTGGCGACCAAGTACATCAAAGGCTACGGCATCCGGATCGCCTTCGGCCTGGCCGTCATCGGCTGCGCCCTGTCCATTATCCTGAAGCTGGCCTGGAGAGTGTTGCCGGCGGGCAAACCGTACTTTGACGGCGCGGCGACGGTCCTGATCCTGGGCCTGGTGAGCGCCATGTCTCTTTATATCTTTGTGCGGATGGTGCAAGGGGCCAAGGAAGAGGTGGCGGCCAAGAAGGCTCGGGTCTCGCTGGCGAGTTAGCAGGTGGGATGGATTATCTGGAGAGGAGATAGCTGATGGGCAAAAAGCTTAACTGGTGGGCTCTCGTGGCCAGCCTGGCGGCAGCCTTGGTGCTTGGTGGTTTCGGCTGCGGCGAACAAGGCAAGGTGGAACAGGGTAGAGTTATAGGCTTTGACAAAGTCAAAGAGACCGTTACCTTTATTGTGGATACCAAGCACGACACCGCCAATCCCGACTACAGCGGCGCGCCCCTTACCTTTGCGCTGCCCAAGGACCCCATGGAGCGGGGTGAGGATCCGAAGGCCGGCATGCGGATGAAGCTGGACACCAAGACCCGGGAAATCATCATTTACGACCCGGCATCGCAGAGCATGAAGAAAATTACCTACACGCTCATCGACCAGAAGGAAAATGTGGCCAAAGACAGTCCTCTGGTGGCTGGGAAGAAGTTCCCGCTGGTGGACAAAGAGAAGAAAGCCATCACGGTGTATTCCGGCCGGCAGAAATTGCTGGTGACGTTCTCGGTGCCCGAGGAATACCTGGGCCTGCCGGATAACACCTGGGAGGCGGGAGACGAAGTGCGCATCTACTACAAAGAGCCGGGCAAGGCCGCGAGGTTTATGAATATCACCAAGACGGACATTTTTAAGAAATAGGTTCCCGGCCTGGGCTCAGGCAACGAGAGAGTCGCCCTGGGGTAAGATAAGCGTAAACCCCGGGCGATTCTCTTATTTTTGTGGTAAAAGAAAGGAGTTGCCATCACGACAGGCGCTGGTAAAAGCGGCGTGGAACCGGGAAGGATGGATGGATTTAGAGCGGGTAAATCAGCGGCGGGACCTGGCCAGTAAGATCGGGGCCGCCTTCTGCGTGATTGCCTTGCTGGTCCTGGTGGATGGCCTGCTGGTGCATTTCCGGGAACCGGCGAACCTGGTTAAGGTGCTGCCGGGGGCGAGCGTCGAAATGAACGGGGAGTTGACCGACGAGGCCCACGGGGTCCAGGATTTGACCTTTACGAGCAGTTCGGACCAGCTTAAGGTGATTTTCGAGGCGATTCACAAGGGCTATTTTCTGGGGGGAGATATGTGGCGGGGGCGGCTGATGGTCGGCCCGGGCATCGCCCCGGGGGAATACAACCTGGCGGTGCTCCCCAAGAGAACGGCTTCGCCCCGGAAGGCGCCGGCCTTCCGCATTCTGGTCTTCCCGGAGGCGCTCAGCCTCCAGAAAAGCTCAACTTCGCTGATCCGGCGCTGGTTCGGGATTTCGGCCTTCACCGTGGCGGCGGGCTTCCTGCCGGGGATTTTGCTGGCTTTTGGGGCGGTCTATTGGTTGTCCGGGAAGCGGGAGGCGCTGCTGGCGGCAACCGGCCGGGCGGAAGTCTACCGGGTGACCAGGGGGGACGGCGGCTATGAGATACGTTTTGCTCTGGGGACGGCGCAGGGGATAAGTCCCGGGGCCGGGGTCGCCATTCATGATGAAGGGGGCCGGCAGGTGGGGACGGGCACCGTGGAGGCCTCCAACCGAAGGGTTTCCGTGGCCCAGGTAACCGGCGACCAGGAGATTAAGGTGGGATACCTGGTCTCCCGGGTCTGACCTCAAGGAGTTTTGGCAAGCATATGTGGAAGCGCCTCAGCCTGCGGGCCCGCATCCTGATACTCCTGATTGCCCTGGTGCTCACCACCATCGGCGGCGGCCTGGTGACCCTGTGGCACAATGAGGCCACGGATTTCCTGCTCACCTCGTTGATGGAAAAAAACGTGGCTTCCTACCATGCGGCGGAAGAGCTGCAGACCGCGCTTTTGCAACAGCGGGGGTACCTGACTTATTATTTTCTGGATGGCAATCCCGAGTGGCTCAAGGAAATCGAGCGGTACAACCGCACCTTCGAGGACTGGCTGGAAAAGGCCAGGAAATCGGCGTACACCGAGGCCATGCGAGAAATTATCGCTCAGATTGACGGGCAGTATCATCAATATGTTATGGCCCGGGAACGGGTGATCGCCCTCTACCGGGGGGGCAAGCGGGAGGCGGGAGCCAAACTGCACGGGGAAATCCGCCACCAGTACGGGGAGATTCTCAATCTCTGCCAACGGTATAAAGTGGCCCATGAATACGCCATCTCCCGGGAGCGGACGGAGAGCCGGGCCCGGGCCAGGTTCATCAACGCCTTTGCCCTGGTGGCGGTGCCGGCGGCGGCGGTCCTGGGGGTGTTGCTGGCGTATATCCTGATCAAACAGATCCTGGGGCCGATCCGCCAGCTGGCCCTTTCGGCCGCGCCGGCGACGCCGGGCGCCCAGGTGCCGGATGAAGTAAAGGCCCTGAGCAGCCGGATGCACAGCCTGATCGAGGACGTGGACCAGGCTCAGACGGAGCTGACGCGCAGCCAGGAACATCTGCTGCAATCGGGGAAGTGGGCCATGGTGGGGAAGCTGGCGGCGGGGGTGGCCCACAGTATCCGCAATCCCCTGACTTCGGTGAACATGCGGCTTTTTTCCCTGAAGCGCTCCCTGGCCATGTCGCAGTCCCAGCAGGAAGATTTCGAGGTGATTTCCGAGGAAATCCGGCATATTGATACGATTGTGCGCAACTTTCTGGAGTTTTCCCGGCCGCCCAAGCTAAAGATGCAGCAGATCAGCCCGTCGGCGGTGGTGGATATGGCCCTGGTATTGCTGCGGTACCGGCTGGAATCTTACGGGGTGGAGGTGAAGCTGATCCGGAAAGACCGGCTGCCGGAGATTTGGGCCGACCCGGACCAGTTGAAGGAAGTTTTGGTCAATCTGGTGCTCAACGCCTGCGAAGTCGTGGTGAACGGGGGTGTCATCACCATCCGGGAAGAGGAGAAGGGCGAGGCGCCCCTGGGGCCGGCGGCGGTTATCCGGGTGAGTGACAATGGTCCCGGCATCCCCGAGTCGGTCCGGGACAAGGTCTTTCAACCCTTTTTCAGCACCAAGGAAGAAGGCACGGGGCTGGGCCTGAGCATTGCCAGCCGGATCATCGAAGAGCACGGGGGGCGGCTGGAACTGGAATCCAAGGCGAAAAAGGGGGCGACGTTCGTCATTACGCTGCCCCTGGGGAAAGATGAATCATGGGCCACATCCTGATCGTTGATGACGATCCGCAGATTAGGCAAAGCTTTGAGAAAATCCTGACCGGAGACGGGCATACGGTGAAGACCGCGTCCAGCGGGGAAGCAGCCATTGCTCTGGTGGAGGCGGCAGTCCCGGACCTGGTGATCATGGATATCCGCATGCCGGGGATGAGCGGCCTAGAGGCCTTCCGGGCCATGCACGAAATGGAGCCCAAGCTGCCGGTGATCATCATGACGGCCTACGGCACTACCGAGACGGCCATCGAGGCCACCAAGCTGGGGGCCTTCGAATACGTGCTCAAGCCCCTGGGAGATTTCCAGGACATCCTGGGGCTGATCAGCCAGGCCCTGGAGGCGGGGCGGTGTATGCGCTCCCGGGTGGAGCTGGACGTGGCGCCGGATACGGCCGCGGCGGAGGCTATCATCGGCCGCAGCAAACCCATGCAGGAGGTGTATAAGGCCATCGGCCGGGTGGCGCCCACGGACGCCACGGTGCTGATCCGGGGGGATTCGGGCACCGGCAAGGAACTGGTGGCCCGGGCCATTTATCAGCACAGCCTGAGGTCGGCCAAACCCTTTCTGATCATCAACTGCGTGGCCATTCCCGAGACCTTGTTGGAGTCCGAGCTGTTCGGCTATGAGAAGGGGGCCTTTACCGGGGCGGTCAACCGCCGGGTGGGGAAGTTCGAGCAGGCCCACGGGGGCACCGTGTTCCTGGATGAAATCGGGGACATGCCGTTTTCCATTCAGGCCAAGATCCTCAGACTGCTCCAGGAGCGGAGCATTGAACGGTTGGGGGGCCGGGAACCGATACCGGTGGACGTGCGGATCATCGCGGCCACCAACCGGGACCTGGAAACGGCCCTGGCCCAGGGACGGTTCCGGGAGGATTTGTATTACCGCCTCAAGGTGGTCACCGTGTGGCTGCCGCCGCTGAAGGAGCGGTCCCAGGATATCACGTTGCTGGCGGAGTATTTTCTGGCCCGGTTTGCCAAGGAAATGGGCATGGGCAATCCTGGCACGACGGCAGAGGCCAGGCTGCTGCTCCAGAACTATCAATGGCCCGGAAATGTGCGGGAACTGGCCAACGCCATGCAAAAGGCGTTGATCTTCAGCCGGGGGTATCCCATTCACCCGGAGGACGTCTCCCGGGCCATCGGCGGCGAAAGTCTGGCGAAGGAGACGGGAGAACAGCAGGCGGACGAGATTGTCAGGCAGTGGGTGCGGCAAACCCTGGCGGCGGGGGAAGGCAAGGACGTGTTTGAGGCGTGCATGGACCGCTTTGCCAGTCTGATCATCAGCGAGGCCCTGGACCTGACGGGCGGCAATCGCAGCCGGGCCGCCAAGCTCCTGGGCATTTCCCGGCCGACGCTTTTGTCCAAGATCGATAAATACCGGCTCAGGGTGGAGACTTCGGTAAAAAGTGAGCAGTGAGCGGTAAGCTGTAAGCAGTGAGGAGTGAGGACTGAGTGTTGGGCAATATGAATCTATCAACACCGGCCCTGCCGCGGTGGCGCTTCGCCGGCCTGGTTGTTCCCCGAGCCTTTACAAACTGTAAAAAATAACGACAGCCCTGCACGGCGGGCCATCAAGCCCTTTTCTCCGGCTTTCCTGTAATCAAAGTTAAATCAATTGGTTATCAACTCGGGCTTTTTCCCCGGCCTTGGCACGGCGGTTGCTCAGTTCCTAGGCGAGGGGTGAGCTTCGTGGCCAAAACCTGCAAGATCTTAATTGCAGATCGCAACCGGCATGTGCGGGATCTCCTTAGACGGGAGTTGACCGCGGAGGGCTACGAGGTGGAAGTGGCCAGGGACGGCCGGGAGGTGTTGGGGCGGATCGATGGCGATGATCCGCCCCATCTGCTCATCCTGGACCTGGAGATCCCTTACCTGGATGAACCGGAGGTGTGGGCCAGGCTGAAGGATCGCCAACCGCCCCTGCCGGTGGTGATCCACACCTTTCTGCCGGAATATCCCACCAACCTGATGTTGCCCATCGGCGCGGCGTTCCTGGAAAAGAAGGGGGATACGGACCGGTTGAAGGCGGTGGTGGCCGAGGTGATCGGGAAGTATTACCCGGAGGGGGTCCCGGTCCGGGAGAGAACCGGGTAAAGCAGAAGGGCGGATTGACCTCCGATGGGACATAAGGGCCGCCGCCAAACATATCCCTGCCTGGTTGTGCCGGGACCAGGCGCAGGGAGAAGGACCGGGACCGCGTGATGCTGACCGGGCTCAGATAGAGCGTATGGCCAACCTGTTCCAAAGACTAAAGAGTCTGTTTGGCGGGGGAGAACCTGAACCGGCGCTCTCCATAGAAGAACTGCGGGCGGCCTTCAAGGCCCGCTATCACGCCTTCAAGCTGTTGCTCGCCGCCAACAACACCGCGTTGCAACTCATGACCGACATGGAGGCGGCCCTGAGGAGCAAGCACAGTTTCGGCATGACCTTCATTCGGTCCCACGCCACGGCGACGTGCGTCAACGTCTTCAACATCATCAAATACCTGAATGAATTGACCGGCAACCGGTACCGGGGGTTGGAGACGGTCTTCACGGATATTGAAAGAAAGATCGACGCCACCCTGAGGCAGAGGCAGGGGCCGACGATTACGGAACTGCTGCTGCCCCTTAGGGAAGTGCGCCGGGAGATGGCGGACGGGGTGGGCAGTAAAATGGCCAACCTGGGAGAGATCACCGGGGAGTTGCCGGAGATCGCAGTGCCCCCGGGGTTTGCCATCACGGCGGCGGCGTATGAGCGGTTTCTGACCCACAACCACCTGACGGATGAGATCAACCGGCGTCTCCAATCCATGGAAGGAGAGGAGATGGCGGACCTGCACCGGCAGAGCTCGGAAATCCAGATGCTCATCATCGGGGCGGACCTGCCGCCGGAGTTGGCCGAGGCGATCTCCCGGGCCTATGGGGACCTGGCGGGCGCGGCCGGGGGGGCCGTGAAGGTGGCCCTGCGCTCCAGCGCCATCGGCGAGGACGCGGCGGATACATCGTTTGCCGGGCAGTACCATTCGGAACTCAACGTCAGCGAGGCCAACCTCCACGGGGTGTATAAGGAGGTGTTGGCCAGCAAATACGCCCTGACCGCGGTGAGCTACCGGTTGCACAAGGGGCTCAGGGACGAAGACGTGGCTATGTGCGTGGGGTGCATGGCCATGGTGGATTCCGTCTGCGGGGGGGTGATGTATTCCCGGGATCCCACCGACAGCCGCGGCGACGCCATCTGGCTCAATGCGGTGCACGGGCTGGCCAAATCGGTGGTGGACGGGACGGTCAGCCCGGATTTGTGGGTCATCTCCCGGGGGGAGCCCCTGACGATCCTCAAGCGGGAGATTCGGGACAAGGAACAGAAAGCCGTGTGCCTCCCGGAGGAAGGGGTGCGGATGCAAGCCGATGCCCAGGGGCGTGAGGCGGCGCTGACGGATGAGCAGGCCCTGGAACTGGCCCGGATCGCGCTTAAGCTGGAGTCTCATTTTAAAGGGCCCCAGGATATTGAGTGGTGTATCGATGGGGTAGGGCGCATTTTTATCCTACAGAGCCGGCCCTTGAAGCAGATGGCGGCCCCCCGGAGCGACAGCGCCGAGGTGAGGGCCGGGGAGCATGCCGTGCTCCTGAAGGGCGGCGAATTGGCCGGCCCGGGGGTGGCGGCAGGACCGGTCGCGGTGGTCAAAAGCAACCTGGACCTGCTGCAATTCCCGGCGGGGGCGGTTCTGGTGACGGCCTTCCCGCATCCCGGGTGGGCGCCGCTCTTGAGCCGGGCGGTGGCCATCGTCACCGACCGAGGCGGGATCACCGGGCACCTGGCCAACGTGGCCCGGGAGTTCGGCATCCCGGCGCTGTTCAACACCGGGGAGGCCACGGCCAGGCTGACGCCCGGCCAGATAGTGACGGTGGACGCCGACGGCCTGGCGGTTTACGAGGGCCGGGTGGAGGAGATCCTGGTCCTGGCCGGCCCCCAAGAGGGGCTCATGGCCGGCACCCCGGTGGGGGAGACGCTGAAAGAGGTCATGACCTGGATCACGCCGCTACACCTTACCAACCCGGAGGCGCCCGACTTCAAGTCCCAGGGCTGCCGCACCCTCCATGATATTACGCGCTTCGCGCACGAGGTTTCGGTCAAGGAGATGTTCGCCTTTGACAAGAAGCAGGCGTTCTCCCGATATTTCATCAAGAAACTGGTGACGCCGGTGGCCCTGGAATGGTGGGTCCTGAACCTGGAGGACGGGTTCAAGGCAGAAGTGGCGGAGCCGCAGGTGGAACTGAGCAATATTGCCTCGGCGCCCATGCTGGCGCTGTGGGAGGGAATCACCGCGGTGCCCTGGGAAGGGCCGCCGCCGGTGGACACCCTGGGCTTCATGTCCATCGTCATGGGGGCGGCTACGGACCCCAACCTGGCCGCGGCGGGGGGCACCATGTTCGGCAACACCAACTACTTCATGATCGCCCGGGATTTCTGCAACCTGACCTCGCGCCTGGGCTTTCACTTTTCCACGGTGGAGGCGCTGGTGGGGGACCAGGCCTTCGAGAACTACATCCGGTTCGCGTTCAAGGGCGGGGCGGCGGATTACCCGCGCCGGATCATGCGGACCAAATTCGTGGGGGAAATCCTGGAGAGGTATCATTTTAAGGTGGATGTCAAGGAGGACGCCCTGTTCGCCCGCCTGGAAGCGGAGGCCAAAGACTACATGCTTTCCCGGCTGCGCATCCTGGGGTACCTGACGATCCACACCCGGCAGCTGGACATGATCATGCTCAACGAGGCGGACGTCCAGCATTATGCCGAGAAATTTATCCGGGACCTGGAAAAGCTGGCGGTGGTGGGCGGGCCGGGGTAAGGATATCAGCATTTGAAGGGGGGCGGTGCGCAGCCTGCATGGCTGAGGTTGGGGACAAGTTGAAAAAGTTTGCAGTATAGAGATGGAATAATGCTAAAGACGGGATGCGCCAGGCTTTCCCGCCCTATGGCCTCTCGACTTGAAGTTGCGGCGCGGAGGCCTTAACTTTGAACTGGGGAATTCCGGTGGCTTATGAAGTTCTCCGAACCTAACCCGGTTTTTATGCGCCGGGCCATCGATGAGGCCCTGGCGCATCTGGCGGCGCTGGAGGGCGGCCCCTTCGGGGTTTGCCTGGTGCGGGGGGATGAAGTTATGGCCGTGGCCCATAACACGGTGCTCAAAGACCTGGACCCTACCTGCCACGGGGAAATAAACGCCATCCGCGTGGCGGCGCAGAGGCTGAAGCGCTACGACCTGTCGGGCTGCGAAATCTACTCCACCACCGAACCCTGCCCCATGTGCTTTGCGGCGATCCACTGGGCCCGCATCGACCGGCTCATCTATGGCACCAGTATCGGTGAGGTGGCGCGGCTGGGCTTCAACGAACTCAGCCTCGGTAATCGGCAGATGCAGGAACTGGGCCGGAGCCGGGTGGCGATTTACCCCGGCTTTCTGGCAGACGAATGCCGGCAGCTCCTCACCGAGTGGACCCGGATACCGGGGCATCAGGTCTACTAATACCCGAGCGGCATTTAAAAAGTTTCCGGTAATCGCAAACTCAGGTTTAGGCCCGCACAGGCGGGACGCCTGTGTCACCAGGCTTTTGGGTCAGAGAGCCGCAATCGCATCATGGGGGCAATCCCAGGCGCCAAGTCATGGCAGCCGGTTTTCCTTTACGCGGTCGGCGCAGATTTGCTAAACTGCAGTGAGTTATGATCCGGGTCCCGGCCCGGGTGGCGCAGGGTCGGGGAACTCAATGAGGATGGAGGAATTATGAGCATAACCGGAGGGTTACGGCGCGGCACGCTGATCCTGGCAGGCTGCCTCATGATTGGGTTAATTTTGGGAGCCGGGGCGAGGGCCCGGGCAGAAAGGAGTCATCCGTTGGTCAAGCTGGAAACGAGCATGGGAGACATCACCCTGGAGTTGTATCCGGACAAGGCTCCGGTTACCGCGGCCAATTTTCTGGAGTACGTCAAAGCGGGATTTTATGACGGCACCATTTTCCACCGGGTCATCCCCGGGTTTATGATCCAGGGGGGCGGTCTGGATGCCCAGATGAGCAAGAAGGCGACCCGGGCGCCCATCAAGAATGAGGCCGACAACGGCCTGACCAATGATACCTACACCGTTGCCATGGCCCGGACCGGCGACCCGAATTCGGCCACGGCGCAGTTCTTCATCAGCGTGGCCAACAACACCTTTCTCAACCACACCGCCAAGACACCCCAGGGATGGGGTTACGCGGTGTTCGGCAAGGTAGTCAAGGGCAAGGAAGTGGTGGATAAGATCAAGGGGGTGGCCACCACCACGAAGGGCGATTACGAGAATGTGCCCCAGGAGCCGGTAACCATTCTTAAGGCCACCGTGGTCAAGGAGTAACCGCCAGGGATTAGCCGCCTCACTCCCGGGGGCCTGAAAAGGAGCCTGCCTAGACCCGGGAGTGGGGGACGGCCAGTCGGCCGATGCCAAACCCGCTTAGGCGGGATCAATGAGGGCGCGGGTCCGCGCCAATTTCACCTTACAATTTCGAGATAATTCAGGTCGTGGCGCCGGCGCGGCTCAGGCCCGGGGTTTGACACGGGAGCCATAGCGGTTGGCGTAAACCCGGGTTAATTCCGCGCCGATGAAAAAGATTTGGGCGGAATAATAGACCCACATGAGGATGATGGCCAGGGAGCTGGCGGCCCCGTAAGCCGAACTGATGGTGCTGCGGGCCAGGTACATGCCGAACAGGAATTTGCCCAGGGCAAAGAGGATGGCGGTGAAGGCCGACCCGACCCAGACATCAGTCCAGGCGATGTCCACATCGGGGAGAACTTTGTAGACCGTGGCGAAGAGGAGGGTGATGAGGAGGAAGGAAAAGACCACGTCGGCCAGTTGAATAAAGAAGACGGGCACGGAAACCAGGTCCTGGATGAACCCGGTGAGAAATGACAGGATGAGGCTGAGCAGCAGGGAGAGGGCCAACAAGAGGCCGATGACCAGGATCATGACAAATGACATCAACCGCTCTTTAATGAGGTTCCAGACGGGGGCCTTGGGGTTGGGCCGGGCGCCCCACATGAGGTTAAGGGCATGTTTGAGCATTACCAGGGCGCTGGTGGAGCCGATTAAGATGACCAGGATGCCGATGAGAGTGGCCGCAAGGCCGGTGCCCGGCCGGTAGGCGGCCTCGATCATCGTTCTCACGGCGCCAAGCCAGCTTCCCCTTGATTAACACCAAGGCATCAGGCGTCAATATGAACCGGCCGGCCCGCATGTCGTCCGCCAGCGATTTCACCCACGACTCGCGCAGCTTGCGCTGCCCGTCCATCAGGTTATCCAGGTATTCTGCCGCCTTGGCCGGCGTGATCGTCACTATGTCAACGTGTACTTTCATTTTGTTTTTGTATTTGTTTCGCTCTTTCCAGATACCAATCCGAAATCATCATCGCGAAGTTCGCCACGTCCGCGCATTCATTGGCGATTGCTTCCGCGTATTTGGCGAAGTCGTGCGCCCGCTCTGGACTGAACTTGGCCTCCTGCAGTTCAGCCACTTCTTCGTCTAACCTCGAAAACAACTCATGCACCTGCGTCTGCTGCCAGTTGGCGCGCCCGCCCTTGTGCATGTTCGCCGTGAGCTTGGTGTGCATCCGCAGCGTAAATGCCGCCAACGCCAGCTCCATCTCCAACCGCCGCTGATACTCCTTCATCTCGTCCGCATTTATGAAACTTCCTCCTTCCGCCCAATGGCCAAGGCC